>NZ_JAYIQP010000006.1:0-213649 GCF_035026585.1 Xanthomonas sp. WHRI 7945 | reverse complement strand
ATGCGCAAGTTGCTGCATCTTGCCTACGGCGTCCTCAAATCAAACACGCCCTTCGATCCTCAAAAGGCCATTGCCTGTTAGACGGGAAGACGGTATCTACAGTAGCCTTCGGATAGCGCACCGGCCTTGTGGGAGGGACTTCAGTCCCGACGCGCTGGGCGTCGGGAGGTGCTGCTCAATGCGCGTCGTCGCGGATCGCCCGTGCGCGGCGGCGCCTACTCGCCGCGCAGATGTCCCATCGAGCGCGGGGCGGTGCGGCCCAGCGGCAGCTTGAGCTTGCCGATCGCGTGCATGCGCGCTTCGGCGATGCGGTCGGCGGCCTGTTGCGGCGGGATGTTGTCGCGCTCGGACAGGTCGAAGATCTTGCCGAGGTTGTGGTACAGGCTGCGGATCAGGCGCATCGCGCGTTCGCGGTTGTAGCCGTCGATCTCCAGCGACACGTTCATCACGCCGCCGGCGTTGACCGCGTAGTCGGGCGCGTAGAGGATGCCGCGCCGATGCAGTTCCTCGCCGACCGCGGCGTTGGCCAACTGGTTGTTGGCGGTGCCGCAAATGATCTTCGCCTTCAGCCGCGGCAGCGTCGCTTCGTCGATCGCGCTTTCCAGCGCGCACGGCGCCAGCACGTCGGCGGCCACGTCGTAGATCTCGTCCGGCTTGACCGCCTCGGCCCCGTACTCGGCGACCGCGCGCTCGACCAGCGCCTGGTCCAGGTCGGTGACGTACAGCTTGGCGCCGCGTTCCTTCAGCAGCTTCACCAGTTCCATGCCGATGTGGCCCAGGCCCTGCACGGCGATGCTGGCCTTGCCGATCTCCTCGTGGCCGAGCTTGCGCTGCAGCGAGGCCATCAGCGCCTGCAGTGCGCCATAGGCGGTGAACGGCGCCGGGTCGCCGGACCCGCCGTGTACCTGGTGCACGCCGGTGACGTACTCGGTCTCCAGGTAGATCTGCTCCATGTCGTTGACGTCGGTGCCCACGTCCTCGGCGGTGATGTAGCGCCCGCCCAGCGAATCCACGTAGCGGCCGAACGCGCGGAACAGCGCTTCGGACTTGTCGGCCTTCGGGTCGCCGATGATCACCGCCTTGCCGCCGCCGATGTTGAGCCCGGCCAGCGCGTTCTTGTAGGTCATCGTACGGCTGAGCCGCAGCGCGTCGTGCAGCGCGGCCTCGGTGTTGGGGTAGGGGCGCATGCGCACGCCGCCCAATGCGGGGCCGAGCACGGTGTTGTGGATGGCGATGATCGCCTGCAGGCCCACGTCGCGGTTGTGGCAGAAGACGACCTGTTCGTGGCCGGTGGTGGCTAGCGTTTCGAAAAGCATGGGGGGCTCCGCTGGCGTTGCAGGTGTAGGACACCTTGGTTCCAGGAACGTCCTAGTGAGGTGCGTAAAACGAAAAACGCGACGGGTTCCGGAACGGGTCCTGATCGTCGCGATGGGCGCATTTTAAAGCAATTGCCCGTATGCCGTGCAGCGCTCCAGGGGTCGGCGCCGGCCCTTGCCGCACAAGCATCTCGGCGCGATCTGCGACGCTGACGGCGCCACGAACTGACGGCGGCTGCACCGGCTCAGCCGGTGCCGGCCTGCGCCGGGGGCGCGCCCGGTCCGGCGCCGAGCGCGGCAGCGATGCGCCCGCCGTCGGGCACGCCCAGGCCGGTGCAGGCATCCCAGCCGGGGCTTGCGCGGAAGCCGCCGTTGCCGCCGTCGACGATGTCGCGGCAGCTGTCGGCCACCGCGTACAGCCGTGGCGGCAGGAACACGCGGCGGCCACCGTTCAGGCCATAGACGCGCGCCAGCAGCGCCGCCCACAGCGGCGCGGCGGCGCTGGTGCCGCCCATGACCGCCGGGCGTCCGTCGATGTGCACGTAGTAGCCGGTTTCGGCGTCGGCGTTGGCGGCCACGTCCGGCACGCCGCGCATGCTCAGCGGTTGCGCCGCGGTGCGTACGCCGTGCAGCGCCAGGCCGCGCTGCCAGCGCGGCCGCGCGAACACCCGGCTCTGGCCGCCGCCGGTGCCGGACCAGGCCTGCTCGTGCGCCGCCTGCGCGTCGACCTGCAGACGGGTGCCGCCGCAGGCCAGCACGAACGGGCTGGACGCCGGGAAGCACACATTCAGACCGGGCTGGCCGTCGCTGGCGCCGTCGTCGCCGGAGGCGATGCACACGGTGATGCCCATCAGCGCGGCCGCCTGCAGCGCGCGGTTGTAGGCTTCGCGCGACTGCGCCGTCCACAGCGTCTCGGTGAAGCCCCAGCTGATCGCGATCACGTCCGGCGCGTGTTCGCGATCGTGGATGGCGCTGACGATGGCTTCGAGGAAGCCGTTGTCGGTATTGGGCGCGAAGTACACCACCAGCTTGGCGCCCGGCGCGATGGCGCCGGCGATCTGCACGTCCATCTGCACTTCGATGTCGGCCTTGTGCGCCTGCCCGCTGGGCCGGTTGCGCGCGCCGGCCAGCAGCACATCGACGATCTGCGGCATCGGCAGCCCCAGCTCGGCGAAATAGGCAGCCAGCTGGTCGCGCGCATAGCCGCCGCCCAGCGCGATGATGCCGATGCACTGGCCGGCGCCGTCGTGCTCGGGAAAGCCGTACAGCTCGGCCAGCTGCGGCGGCGTGTACTGCGCTACCGGCGCCGCGGCGCCGGGTGGCGCGGCGACGTCCTGCGCCTGTGCGTGCGGCAGCGTGCGCGCCTGCGGCCGATCGTCCAGGCCGAGCACCGCGTTCACCACGTCGTGCAGGGCGGCGGGAACCGACACTGCGCCGGTGCGCCCGCGGTAGCGCAGGTCGTCGTTGCGGTAGTCGCGCAGGTCCACCTGGAACGCGCGGTCGAACTGTTGCACGCTGCCTTCCAGGATCACCACGCCGGCATGCGCCAGGGTCTGCTCCACGCACAGGCCGTGCTGCGCGGCGAAGGCCTCGACCGCGCGCAGGTCGTTGGCGTCGGCGGCGAAGCGCGTGGCGAAGGTGTCGCGCGACAGTGGCGCGGGCAGGTCGTCGCCGGCCGTGTCGAGCAAGCGGGCCGCGGCCGTGTCCAGTGCCGGCTGGCGCAGCGCCAGCAACACGCGCAGGCGCTGCGCGGCCGGGAACTTGCCGGCGTCGACGCAGCCGGGCAAGGGGCTGCGCTCGCTGCCGCAGAGGATCTGGTAGTCCATCGTGCGTTCCTTGCAGGGGGAGGTCGCTGCGAGTATAGGCAGCGCGGTTCTCTGCAGCTGCGACCGGCCGTGAGAGGCCTGCGGCGCTTCAGGTCGGCGCGCACTGCGGGTTCATGCGCGTGATGCGGTATCCGGCGCGGCGCCGGGCGATCTTGTGGCGCTGGCGCCGAGGCGTCGGTCGATGCGGCGTTCAGTGCGCGGCGTGCTCGTCGGCGAACAGCGACTTGGCCGCTTGCGGGCCGAGCAGGCGCTCGCGCAACTGCGCTTGCCGTTGCGGATCGGCGCGGTGCGCAGAGTCCGCGGCCTCGGCCTCGGCCTGCAGATAGGCGGCGTAGCGGTCGAACCAGGCGAGCACCTGCTGCGTCTGTGCGGCGGGCATGGCGGCCGCAAGGTCGCGTTGCAGCTGCTGGCGCTGCATCGCCAGCGGCTGGGCCTCCTGTGCGGTCAGGTAGCGGTCCAGGTGGCGCCGCAAGGCCAGGTCCGGCACCACCTGGCCCTGCTTGTCGAAGCGGAGCGCGGCTTCGGCATGGGCAGCGTCGGGCGCGGTCGGCTTGGCGGGCGCAACGGGCACCGCGGACCTGTCTGCCGCAACCGCACTGGCGGTGTGGCCGATGGCTTCGCCGAGCCCGCGGCGCGACGCCGCGTCGGTGGGCCGTTCGTGCCAGGCAGCGACGCTGGCGATCGCCACCGCGATCACGGTAATGGCGATCACGTAGGTTCCCGGCGGTACCTTCGGCATCGCTACGGCCTCCCGGATGACGGGAGCTGAAGCAGGCCGTGGGCACGCATGCGCGGAATGCACGACGGGCCGCGCGTCCCGGCAGCGGTGCCGCAACGCGGCGGCGCGCTGGCGCCGGTCGCAGAGACCGGCGGCAAGGACGCACGCGCCAGCGAATGCCTGGACATGCGTGCTCTCGAGGACCGGCCGGATGCCGCGGTTCGCGCACTATCGCAAAGCGCGACGCACCCGGTCACGTCGCCGCGCAACATCGTGGCGGCGCCGCCGCTGCCGCACGGTCGTGCGCCGCCATGCCGCGGCCTAGCGATGCATCCAATAGCCATCGCGGAAGCGGTAGCCGGGGCCGCGATGCTCCCAGCGCGGGCCGACGTAGACGTAGCTCGGACGTGCGACCACGTAGCGGCCGGCGACCCAGACGTGGCGGCGGCCGTTCCAGTGCCAGTAGCCGGGCGCCCAGACGTAGCCCGGCCGCACCACCACGCGTTCGAACCGCGGCGGTGGCGGTGCGGTTCGTACCGACAGTTCCACCACCGAACGCGCCTGCGCAGGCGCAGCCAGCAGGCCGCCGACGAGCGCGCTGCCGAGCAGGGAAGCCAACAACAAAGGACGAACCGACATGGGAGTCTCCAGCGATATCGGCGGGATGCCGACGCCAGCGGAAACGCGGCAAGCGCCGCCGCTGTTGACGCATCGCGCGGTCGCATTCATGTGGCGGATAGCTATCGGCCGATGTGGCGCCTGCACGTCGGTCGGCCGCAGGTGCAATCGCATGTTGCAGCGCAACCTGCCCGCGCCGCGCCGCACGCCTAGAATCACCGCATTCTCTTGCCGATTCCCTTTCACGATGAGCATTCCCGCATCCCGCGTCCCGCTGCCGCAAGCGGACACCAGCCCGTTGCGCTTCGTCACCGCCGCCAGCCTGTTCGACGGTCACGACGCGGCGATCAACATCATGCGCCGGCTGATCCAGGCGCAGGGCGCCGAGGTGATCCATCTCGGCCACAACCGCAGCGTCGAGGACGTGGTGCGCGCGGCGTTGCAGGAAGACGCCGATGCGATCGCGCTGTCGTCCTACCAGGGCGGCCACGTCGAATACTTCAAGTACATGGTGGACATGCTGCGCGAACGCGGCGCCGGCCACGTGCGCGTGTTCGGCGGCGGTGGCGGCACCATCACGCCCGAAGAAATCGCCGAGTTGCAGGCCTACGGCGTGGAGCGCATCTACCACCCCAACGACGGCATGAAGATGGGCCTGGTGGAGATGATCGAGGACGTGGTGCAGCGCGCTACGCGCGCGCGGGAAGCGGGACTGGGGACGCGGGACCCGGAACAGGCCGGTGCGTCGTTGCCGAGCATCGACGACGAGATCGGCATCGGCAAAGTGCTCTCGGCGCTCGAGGACGGCGCGTTCTCCGAAGCGGAACTGGCCCTGCTGCGCAAGCAATGGCAATCCGGCCTAGCAGGCACTTCCGAGTCACGGGTCTCGAGTCCCGAGTCCCGCACCAGGCGCCCGGCGCCGGTGCTAGGCCTGACCGGCACTGGTGGCGCCGGCAAGTCCTCGGTCACCGACGAACTGCTCAACCGCTTCCTGGCCGGCTTCCCGCAGATGCGTATCGCGGTGGTGTCGGTGGACCCGAGCCGGCGCCGCACCGGCGGCGCGCTGCTCGGCGACCGCATCCGCATGAACGCCTTGCGTAGCCCGCGCGTGTACATGCGCTCGATGGCCACGAGGCGCCAGCACGCGGCCACCAACCGCGTGCTGAAGGACTGCATCGCGTTCCTGAAAGGCATCGGCTACGACCTGGTGATCGTGGAGACCGCCGGTATCGGCCAGAGCGATTCGGAAATCGTCGACCTGGTCGATTTCCCGGTGTACGTGATGACCAGCGACTACGGCGCGCCGAGCCAGCTGGAGAAGATCGACATGCTCGACTTCGCCGAACTGGTGGTGCTGAACAAGTACGACCGGCGCGGCGCGGAGGATGCGTTGCGCGACGTGCGCAAGCAGTGGCGGCGCAATCGCGTGGCGTTCCAGCTGGAGGACGAGGCGGTGCCGGTGTATCCGACCATCGCCAGCCAGTTCAACGATCCCGGCATCAGCTGGATGTTCGTCAACCTGTGCCGGTTGCTGCGCGACAAGCTGGGCCTGGACGCGGCGGCACAGGCGTCCGCGACGACGGCGGGCGCCGATGCGCTGCGCTGCGACTTCCGGCCGGAGCTGGACACCTCGCTCAAGGAACCGCGCGCCACCGTGCTGATTCCCGGCGCGCGCGTGCGCTACCTGGCCGAGATCGCCGAGCAGGGCCGCGCGCTCAACGCCGGCATCGAGCGCCAGGCCGAGGCCGCCGACCGCGCGCAGTCGTTCTGGCAGTCGCTGCACGAACTGCAGGACCCGCAGCTGCCGAAGCAACTGGAGCTGTACGCGGCGGAGGCGCTGCAGCCGGCTGCCAAGTCTGCCGACAGTGCCGTGATCGCGGCGCACGCGCCGCCGCCGGACAGCGACATTGTGCCTCGCGTGGCCGCAGTCGACGCCACCTTGCTGCTGTTGCGCCAGCGCTACAACGACGCGGTGCAGGCGCTGTCCAGCGAGTCGCTGAAATTGCTGCGCGAGTGGCCGCAGCGGCTGAAGTCGATCACCGACCCGGTCACCGAATACGCAGTGCGCGGCAAGGCCATCCGCGTGGAGAACTACCGGCAGTCGCTGAGCCACCAGCCGATCCCGAAGATCGCCGCGCCGCGCTACAAGAGCTGGGGCGAGCTGCTGACTTTCCTCGGCAAGGAGAACCTGCCCGGCAGCTATCCGTACACCGGCGGCGTGTATCCGTACCGCCGTGCCGGCGAGGACCCGATCCGCATGTTCGCCGGCGAAGGCACGCCGGAGCGCACCAACCGCCGCTTCCACTACCTCAGCGTGGGCCAGCCGGCCGCGCGCCTGTCCACCGCCTTCGACAGCGTCACCCTGTACGGCGAGGACCCGGCGCCGCGCCCGGACATCTACGGCAAGGTCGGCAATTCCGGGGTCAACATTCCGACCCTGGACGACATGAAGAAGCTGTACTCCGGCTTCGACCTGTGCGCGCCGACCACCAGCGTGTCGATGACCATCAACGGCCCGGCGCCGATGATCCTGGCGATGTTCATGAACACCGCCATCGACCAGCAGGTGGAGAAGTACCTCAAGGCCGACGCGCAGCGCTGGGCGCAGGCGCAGCAGACCCTGGACAAATTGTTCGAGGGCAGGGAACGCCCGCGCTATCACGGCGAACTGCCGCCGACCAACGACGGCCTGGGCCTGGCCTTGCTCGGCGTCAGTGGCGACCAGGTGGTCGACGCGCAGACCTATGCGCAGATCAAGGCGGCCACGCTGTCCAGCGTGCGCGGCACGGTGCAGGCCGACATCCTCAAGGAGGACCAGGCGCAGAACACCTGCATCTTCAGCACCGAGTTCGCGCTGCGCATGATGGGCGACATCCAGCAGTACTTCGTCGAGCACAAGGTGCGCAACTTCTACTCGGTCTCGATCTCCGGCTACCACATCGCCGAGGCCGGGGCGAACCCGATCAGCCAGCTCGCCTTCACCCTGAGCAACGGCTTCACCATCGTCGAGTACTACCTGGCGCGCGGCATGCGCATCGACGATTTCGCGCCGAACCTGAGCTTCTTCTTCAGCAACGGCATGGACCCGGAATACACCGTGATCGGCCGCGTGGCGCGGCGCATCTGGGCGCGGGCGATGCGCGAGCGTTACGGCGGCAACGAGCGCAGCCAGATGATGAAGTACCACATCCAGACCTCGGGCCGTTCGCTGCACGCGCAGGAGATCCAGTTCAACGACATCCGCACCACGCTGCAGGCGCTGTACGCGCTGTTCGACAACTGCAACAGCCTGCATACCAACGCCTACGACGAGGCGATCACCACGCCCACCGAAGAGAGCGTGCGCCGCGCGGTGGCGATCCAGATGATCATCAACAAGGAGCTGGGGCTGAACTTCTGCGAGAACCCGTGGCAGGGCAGCTTCATCGTCGAGCAGCTCACCGACCTGGTGGAGGAGGCGGTGTACAAGGAGTTCGAGGCGATCAGCGAGCGCGGCGGCGTGCTCGGCGCGATGGACACCATGTACCAGCGCGGCAAGATCCAGGAAGAGAGCCTGTACTACGAGCACAAGAAGCACGACGGCAGCCTACCGTTGGTCGGGGTCAACACCTTCCTGCCCAAGCAGCACGCCGGCGAAACCGCGACCCAGATCGAGCTGATCCGTTCCACCGAGGAGGAGAAGGGCCAGCAGATCGCCAACGTACGCGACTGGCAGCAGCGCCGCAACGGCATCGTCCCGCCGACGGCGCAGCAGGCCGACGCGGCGGGCGTGCCGGCGCCGGGCGATGCCGCCGGCCTCGGCTACCTGCAACGCACCGCCCGCGCGCGCAGCAACGTCTTCGCCGCGCTGATGGAGGCGGTGAAGACCCACAGCCTGGGGCAGATCAGTCACGCGCTGTACGAGGTGGGCGGGGAGTACCGGCGCAATATGTAGCGCTGCGTGGATCGGTCGCGGCGGCGGTCGTGGCGCTACGGGCGATCACGCAAGGTGTCGCTCGCTCGCTGCGCTCTGGCGGCGCGGTCCCTTGCTTGCGTCTTGCGGCGTTCGCCGTGGTCGGCACATAGTAGGCATCGACGAACGAGGGCGGCGCATGAAGGGATGGGGAGCGTTGTTGTTGCTGCTGGCCTGCGCGGCCGACGCCGGCGCGGCCGAGCCGGCCGCGGACGGCTCCGCCGGACCGCTGTTTGACACGGTCGCGGCGCTGGACCAGCGCCTGTTCGGCGCCTACAACAGCTGCGATATGGCGGCGTTCGAGCAGCTGTTCGTGCCCGATGTGGAGTTCTATCACGACACCGGTGGCGCCAGCTGGGACCGCAAGACGGTGGTGGACAAAACACGCAAGTGGATCTGCGGCAAGGTGCGCCGCGAATTGGTGGACGGCACGCTGCGGGTCTACCCGGTCAAGGACTTCGGTGCGATCGAGGAAGGCGAGCACCGCTTCTGCGAGCTGGCCAGCGGGCGCTGCGAAGGCATCGCCAAGTTCGTGATGGTATGGCGCCAGGACCAGGACGGCTGGAAGCTCACGCGGGTGCTCAGCTACGGGCATCGCGCGGCCGCTTCGCCGGCGCCCTGAGCGTGCGCGGCTGCACTGCGCATGCGCGTGCGGGCAGGCGCAGCACTTCAGGCGTGAATGCACGCGCCATGGTTGAATGACGTGGCGCGCCAGGCCGTGGCTGCGCTTCCTGCCGGGTGGGGGATCTGGCGAGCTTGCGGATGCCGATGATGGTGCCGTCGATTTGGATTGCGGGGGTTGCCGTCGTGCTGCTGCTGGGCATCGGCGGCTGGATGTGGCGCCGTGGACGCCCGCGCGGACCCGTGGTGACCGTCGTTGCGCAAACAGCGGCAGTGTCTGCGCATCGTGCCACCGGCGAAGACGCCGTCACCGATGCGGCGATTGCGGCGGAGTCGGGACAGGGCGTGGCTGCCGCTGCCGCCGAACTGTCCTTGGAGCAGGAATCCGCGCTGTTGCTGCGCCTGTACGCGCTACCGTTCGCCGGCGTGGCTGCGCCCGAACCGAGCGCGGCATCGCGTGCCGCGCAGGCCGAGATCGCCGCAGCGGCCGTCGCGGTACTGGCGCGCATCGACGCGCATCCGCGCTATACGCCGCGCCGCCCACAGCTGTTGCCGCAGCTGACCCGCGCGATCAACGATCCCGATGCCGGCGCCCAGGCCATCGCCGCGATTCTCGGCCAGGATCCGGCGCTGGCCGGCAACCTGTTGCGCATCGCCAACAGTGCCGCGTACCGCCGCCACGCCGGGCCGATCGAGAACCTGGAGCGCGCGGTGGCCTTGCTCGGCACCGAGGGCCTGCGCCAGATCGTGCTGGCCGCGCTGCTGCAGCCGGTCATCGCCGACGACGGCAGCGCGTTCGGCCGCTGCGCGGCGCTGCTGTGGGAGCACACCTTGCTGTCGGCCAAGGCCACGGCGCGCCAAGCCGAGGATACAAGGCGTGAGGATCCCGCAGCGGCGCAGCTGCTGGCGCTGTTGTATGGATTGGGCGCGGTCGCGGTGGTGCAGGTAGTGCGCGATGCGTACGCGAAACAGCCGGGACTCGTACCTGATGCAGGGCTGCTGGCCGAGTTGCTGCAAGACTGGACGGCGCGGGTGGCGCAGGCCATCTCGCACGACTGGGCGCTGTCGGAGCGCATGCAGCAAGCGCTCGACGAACAACACAAGCATGTCGAGCCGCATGCGTTGAGTTCGTTGGGGCGTTCGCTGCGGATCGGGCGCCGCCAGGCGGCGCTGGCGCTGCTGGACGCCGCTCAGGGGTGAGCGCTTGGGCGGCGTCGGTGCGCTTGCCGACGCGCTAGGAATTCTCGGCCATGCCATCGTCGGCCGCGTCGTCCGGCGAGATCCACCAGGCCATGCCATCCTGGCGCAGCGGCGGGCTGGTCTCGCGGAGCTCCACCGCATCGATGCGACGTCCGGCAGCACCGGCCTGCCAGTGCTGCAACCATACGTCCAGCGAACTGCGCTGGGCGGTGGCGACGCCGAAATCGCGATCGGTTTTCCAGGGGGCGGTCGACGCGTCGTGGTGCGGATGCGCAGCTGCGCCGTAACTGCAGCGCAGGCAATAGTTGACCAAGGTTTCGGTCCAGTCTTCGACCAGAGCGATCTCGTCGCCGGCGGGTACGTTGCGGAGCGCGTCGCGGTCTTCCGGGGCGGGGCAATGCGCGAACACCGTGAAGGTCCGGAATGGCGAAGGCTGCAGTCGGGCCAAGGCGTTGAAGACCGGCACCGTGCGGTCGCGAAACGCACGCCGCCCGGTCGCGGCGCCGTCGTGCAGGACGACATCGCCATAGCGGTGACCACTTTCCGGCAGCGGCACATTGAGCAGGCGCGCGCGGACCGGGTCGATGCGCCGAGCGAACAGGGTCTCGCCGTTGGACCATGGATTCAGCCGTACGCTGACCACACCGAAGTCCGCGTCGATCGGCCCATCGCCTTCCGGAATGCCGATGCCGCAGGCCGCCCATTGCGCGCGCGCCTGCGTCCAGTCGCCGATGGCCGTCGCCGCGATGCCTGCATTCCAGTGCGCGGCTTCGTCTGTTGCTTCGGCGAGCGCCAACGCACGCAGGTTGTGCTGCAGCGACACGCTCCAGTCCTGCCGATACTTGTGCACCAAGCCCTGCATGTAGTGGTAGTAGCGTGCATCCGGCGCATGCACGAGCAGGGTGGCGAAGTGGTCCGCAGCCTGTTCCAGCTGTCCTGCAGCGAAACTCGCGTAGGCGCGTTCGTGCACCGTCTGCAGGTCTTCTTCGGATAGAGGCTGAGGCATCGGCACGATCTGGCTGGCCCTGTGGGCATTGGCGCTGATTATGGATGCGCGACGTGACCCTGCCCAGGGCGATGCCGCTTGAGGCGCGGATAGTGCAGAGGAGGGAGGATGGCGTAGTAATGCGTGGAAGCGCTGCTGGTATCCGAGCGCTGCGAAAAGCCCTTCTCGCCGCGGCAGTGCGCGCGGCGAGGAAGGGGCACGACTGATAGGCTCGACGAGTGCGTGATGCGGCCTGTCAGGACACGTGCATGCGGCTCAGCGCAGCGGCACGTCCGCGACCTTGTCCTGGTAGTCGCGCTTGGGGTCGATGCCGAACAGCACCTTGATCCCGGCCACCAGGCTGGAACCGTTGAGCCAGATCTGCGCATGGTCCGGATCCAGGCGCAACAGCGCCAGCTTGGGATCGTCCTTGCCTTCTTCGTACCAGGCATCGATGAAGCCGTTCCACAGGCGTTCGATCACCGCCTGGTCGTTGTCCACGCTGAGCGTGCCGCTGATGCTCGCGAACAGGTCGTGGTCCTTGGCGCTGAACGCGGCGATCACCCGCTGGCTCTGGGTCAGCTTCTGCACCAGCGCATTGTCCTTGGAAGTGAAGAACCAGATCGGGCCGCCGCGGTCGCCTTCGAACTGCGCGGTCATCGGCCGCGCATGGCCGTCCTCGACGCCATCCAGGCCGAGCATGACGGTGCGGTCGGATTTCAATGCCTTCCAGAATTTCTCTTCCAGTTCCTGCGGGCTGGCCATGCGGATCTCCGATAGGGCGTGAATGCCGGCGGTTACTGTGCCGCGCCGCACGCGCGCGACCCGTGACGGAGGCGTGGACAGGGCGTGTAGGTGGAGTCCGCGGCGATAGGTGGCGCCGTGGTGGTAGACAGTGGTCGCGCGCAGCGTCGACTGGGATCGGCGTCGAGGCGTACTGGCCGCGCCAGTGATACCTAGTGGCTGGGGCACGACGGATTCCGAGGCGCCGGCGCAGCACGCCGGGTGCGGTGTCGCGTTCCTGCGTGGCGGCCGTATCCGTCGCCTGCTTCGGCAAAGGACGCACGACGATGAGTGCCAGCTCCGCGACACAGCCCTTCCTGGATCCGCAATTGACGCTGGCGATGGCCCAGGCCAGCATCGCCGCTTATGCAGCCTACGAACGCCAGCCGGTGATGGCGCCTTCCGATTACCGGCTGGTCGCCAGGTGGTCGGGGTGGGACGGCGATCCGTTCGGCGGCAGCGAAGAGCTGTTCGGGCTGCTGTTCCAATCCATCCATGACGCGCGCATCTGCCTGTTCGCGTTCCGCGGGACCGACTCGGATCTGGACATCTACGAAGACCTGGACTTCGTCACCACCGATTTCGTTCCCAGCGGCGGGACGCTGTCGCCGCCGCCGCGCGTGTCGGCGGGGTTCTACGGCATCTACAACGGCAGGGGCGGCGGCATGCGCGCCTCGATGCGCGAACAGTTGTTCGCGCTGTTGACGCATTTCGCGCCGATCGAGGTCTACGTCACCGGCCATAGCCTGGGCGGTGCGTTGAGCCAGCTGTTCTCGCTGGATCTGGCGGTCAGCCAGCCGCGCCGGCGCATGCGCAATATCAACTTCTGCAGCCCGATGGTCGGCGACGCCAGCTGGGGCCGGGCCTACGCGGCGGCGATCCCCGCCGCCGACAGCACGCGTTGCTACAACTACTGGGACTACGCGCCCACGGTGCCGCCGTCGGCGTTCGGCTACGTCGCGGTGGGGCAGGCGTTCCGCACCGCGTACTACGTCCGCGATGCCTGGTTCGCGCATCTGTTGTCGCGGCATTCCATCATCAACATGCAACGAGTGCTGCAGCATGCGTTGTACCTGTCGCCGCAGGCCTGGTCCGGCACGTTCCCGGATTACGTGGACAGCAAACGGTTGATGCTCAGCCAACTGCCACCGGCGGCGCCGCAGCCCGCATGGACCGATGTCGCGCTGGCCGCACGCGCTACCGAGCAGGCCCTGGGATTCCCGGACGAGGCGGCGGCCGCGGCGCCATGAACCGTGCCGCGCCGGACAAAGGCTCTCTGCGCGGCGGTGTTCCCTGCGGCACGGCGCCGCAGCCGGTCCGGCGCCACACCGCGTGCCGCCGGTTCCGATCCCACCTGAGGAGTGCAACCACCATGGCATCGTTCGATCTGTATTGCCCGCAACTGCTGCGCTTCGAGGGCGGCTTCGTCGACGATCCGGCCGATCCGGGCGGCGCCACCAACCGTGGCATCACTCTGGCCACGTTCCAGCGCGATGCGCAGCCAATCCTCGGCGAGGCGCCGACGCTGCAGGCGCTGCAGGCGCTGACCGCGATGCAGGCGGCCGCCATCTACAAACAGGACTATTGGGACAAGCTCGACGCCGACCAGATCGCCTCGCAGCCGCTGGCGGAGATCCTGTTCGACTTCTACGTCAACGCCGGTATCGAGGCGGTCCTGCTGTTGCAGCGGATCTTGCAGCAGCTCGGCGCATCGGGTTTGGCCGTCGACGGGGAGATGGGGTCGGCTACGCTGGCCGCACTGCAGGCGGCCGATCCGGCGAAGGTGTATGCGCTGTACCGACAGGGCCGCATCGATTACTACCAGCGGCTGGCGGCGGAACGCCCGGTGGACGCTCGATTCCTGGCAGGCTGGATTGCGCGTGCGGAGTGGTTTCCGGCCACGTTGCCGTCCGCGTCCGCGGCAGCACCGTCCGGCGACGTCGCCTGAGGCCGGGCAGGTGCGGCGCGATCCGCTGCGGCGCGCACGCTTCACGTGCGGGGCATGCGCCGCTGGCTAGCATCCTGGACCGATGCGGCCGCACGGTGCGGCTGCGGCGAGCGCGCCACCGGCGCCGCGTCGCCATCGGATGCGGGAAGACAGCAGCATGATCAAGTGGGCCATCATCATCGCCATCATCGGACTCATCGCCGGCGCGCTCGGTTTCACCGGCGCAGCGGGCGCGGCCATGGGCATCGCCAAGTTCCTGTTCTGGGCCGGCATCGCCATCGCCCTGGTGCTGTTCCTGCTCGGCACCGTGCTGGCCAAGAAGGTCGGCTAAACGTTCGCATGCTTCGGGCGGCGCGCACGCGCCATCCGGCTTGCCACGGCTCGCCTGGCAAGGCCATGAGGCGCTTGGGCTGGGTTGCCAGATCGGGCCGCTGGCCGGATGTCCATCGGCAGCATTGTCGGTCGGCGCCAAGTGTGCAGCGTAGGCGTCGAGAAACGGAGTGTGGGAATCAGGCGCAGGCATAGCCAGCCGAGCAGGCGGCCAGGGATTTCGGGCATATCGGCAGCGCATCGCGTGCTACGCCAGATCGCCGCATGCCTGTCTATGGAGAGGCCGCCATGTCTGGACGGCCGGTAAAGCGCAAACCGGTGCGCGCTGGCGAACGCCGGCGCGGGGTCGCTGTCGCGGCGGCGCTCAGCTGCCGCTGTCGGGCGTCTTCGCTTCGGCGTCGGCTGCGGCCTTGGCCGCCTCGCGCGCCTCGCGCTTGCGCGCGTCCTTCTCGTCCTGCTGTTTCTTCTTGGCGATTTCGCGCTGACGTTTTTCGAAGGAGTAGTTGGGCTTTGCCAAGTGGATGCCTGCCGTATGTGAGATGGGGCCCCCAGTGTAACCGTTGCGCGCCGGGGCGGTGGCCGGCAGCGGACAGGCCACGCGCGCGGCGTGGCCTGTCCCGGCACGGGAGTACGGCCCTCCCGGGCGCCGCTTACGGACTCAGGTAGGGCTGAATGGTCGAATACACGTCGGACAGGCGCGAGTAGTAGTCCGGATCGCTGGGCGCGCTGCAGTACGAGGTGCCGCCGTACAGGCCGCCGCGCAGCTGGTAGGCCCCGCTGCTGTTGACGGTGAACAGGCCCGAGCCGGAGGAGCCGCCCTCGGTGACGCCGGTGTTCCACACCACCCGGTACAGCGGCGACTTGCCGTCGATCGAGGTCGACAGGCCGGTGACGCTGCCCAGCGAGTACTTCTTGACGTCGCCGGCGGGGTGGTGGATGCCCTCGATCGCGGTGCCGGTGGAACCGATCGCCGAGCTGCTCCAGCCGGCGTAGAACGCGCCGCTGGGCGGGGCGGTCTTCAGTTCCAGCAGCGAGGTGTCGCGGGTGGTGTTGGCATGGCGCAGGTAGGCGCCGCCGCTGAGCGTGGTGTAGGCCGAGCTGACCGTGGAGCCGTTGCAGGTGGTGGCGTCGTAGAACCAGTAGGTCTGCAGGGTGTTGGCCACGGTCTGGGTGCTGATGCAGTGCGCGGCGGTCCAGAACAGGTACTTCTTCGGCGAGTTGCTGTTGTTGAGCAGGGTGCCGGTGCACAGGTAGGAGCCGCTGCTGGTGCTGAACACCATGCGCGCCACCGACTTGGCCGCCGAGGTGAAACCGCTGCTGGGGCTGGCGCGGCAGACGATGTCGCGCTCGCACGAATCGCTCTCGCCGATCATCGGCCGCATCATTTCCTCGCTGGCGACGGGATTGATGTCCATGTGCGAGATCTGCGGGATCTTCAGCGCGAAGCTCTGCGGATACTGGCCGGCCGGCAGTTCGATCTCCACCACCAGGCGCGAACCGGACACCGCCGCCGACCAGCCCGGCGCGCTGCCGGCGAAGTCGGCGCCGCTCTGTTCGAACACGCGGCCGTCGTCGCCGGCGAAGCGCAGCGTGGCCTTGGCCGGGTCGCCCGGCTGTGCACCGCTGCCGCTGAGCTGCAACGCCGCGCGCAGCGCTGCCGCATCGGTCGAGACGATCTCGAAACTGGTCACCTGCGCGCCGCTGGGCAGGCTCTGCCAACGCAGCCGGCGCAGGTTGATCGACGGCGTGGCGACGTCGCGGGAGAAGCCGATCTGCAGCGGTTGGCCGTGCTTGACCTGCTGCCCGCGCAATTGCTTCATCTTCGCGGCCTGGGCGCTGTCCGGAGCGGCCAGTTCGATCAGGCGCGGCGCATGCGCGCTGCCGGTGGCGAGGCTGCGCAGTTCGGCGCCGCCGAGCGCGGCCGCGTCGGGGCGGGCTTCGACCGGTGCGGAGTCCATCTCGGCCGCGGGGGGATTGGCGGCGATGGCGACGGGGGAGAGGCCGGAGATGCCGGCGAGCAGGGCCAGATACAGTGCGTTCTTGCGATTCATGGATCTTCCTTCTGCTAGAAGACGATTGGATCATCCGGCAGGGGACCGGATGCCGTTGCACCTCGTCCAAGGTGCACGGCCGAGGCTACGGGCGCCGGCACGGCGATTGCGTGCGCGCCGTCACGTGCCAGGGGCCGATTTTGTAGACGCTTGTCTTCCTGCCGTGGCCTGCATGCGCCTGGTCCGGCGCCATGCGGCACGCGGCTGCGGCGCAGGCCATGGCGCGATGCTGCCGATCGTCTCGGCGAGCGCGCGGGCGCAACCGTGGCGCCCGCGCACAAAAAAGCCCCTCCCGCCTGCGCGGGAGAGGCCGTGAGCTGCGACGTGGTGCGATGGACGCGCGATCAGGGAGCGCGCCGCGTCGCCGGCACGAACTTGTAGAGCTTGTGCACGCCGGTGCCGAAATTGAAGCGGCTGTAGCCGGCGCCCCAGTACACCGCACCGTCCACCACCGCCGGCGCGCTCGAGACCGAACCGCCGGCACCGAAGTTCCACAGCGTGGCGCCGGTCTCGGCGTCGAGCACCGTCATCTCACCGGACATCGAGCCTGCGTAGACAAGCCCGGGCGAGGAGGCGAGCGGGCCGCGCCCGCCGGCGCCGAAGCTGGTCAGGACCGGATCGATGCCCGGCACCTTCACCTGCCACACGATCCTGCCGGTGGCCGCGTCCAGGGCCGCCCACGAGCCGGCGTTCCAGGTTTCGGTGTTGCCTGGGGCGAGGGTGTAACTGGTGTGGTTGCTGTTGTTGATGGCGACGTAGACGCGCGATTTGAGCGGATCGACCGACGACCCCCACTCGATGCCGCCGGCAGTGCCGCCCGGGCCGACCTGGGTCGACCACACGGTGCGCCCGCTGTCGGCGTCCAGCGCCCAGTACACGCCGCTCTTCTGCCCGGCGCCGACCAGCGCCTGCGGCTTGCCGTTGCGGATCACCGTGAACAGGTTGGCGCCGCCGCCGCTGAAGTCGTAGTCCGGTCCCTGCGGCTCCTGGCAGATGCCGGCGGTCGGCGCGACCAGGCACGACAGCGACCAGGCATCGGCGCCCTGCAGGCGGCGCGTCCACGCGGGCTTGCCGCTGCGCATGTCCAGCGCCAGTACCGAATCCACGTAGTTGTCCGGCGCCAGGCAGGCCAGTTGCGCGCTCTTGTCGCCGTTGGCGTTCTTGACGCAGCTGGCCACGGCCAGCGGCACCGAGTAGTTGTTGCCGGTGGTGGCGTAGACGCGCTGCCGGCGCGGGTCGATCGCCAGCGTGCCCCACACCGAGGCGCCGGTATAGCCTTCCGGCGCGGTCTGGAAGCGCCACAGCAGCTTGCCGGTCTTCAGGTCGAGCGCGGCCACGCTGCCGCGGAAGGAGAACGTGTAGCCCGGGCTCAGCCCGCCCCAGTCGCCCGAAGACACGCCGACGTAGACGCGATCGCCGTACACCACCGGCGAGGCGGTGATGCGCGCCTGCGCATTGGCTTCGACCAGGGTCTTCCACAGCAGCTTGCCGGTGTTCTTGTCCACCGCCACCACCGTGCCGCTGGCCTGGTCGCCGACCAGGATGCTGTTGCGGGCGATCGCCGGGCTGTTGCGCGACAGCGAGTTGGGGTTGCCGGTGTAGTCGGACAGCTTCACCTGCCACACCGCCTTGCCCAGCGTGGTGTCGATGCGATACAGCTGGCCGCCCCAGTCGGGCACGTACAACGCAGTGCCCTGCACGGTCGGCGTGGCGGAGACGTCGCCTTGCGTGGTGAAGGTCCAGGCGGTCTTCAGCCGCGCCGCATTGAACGGCGTGATCTGCCACTCGGCAGGCGCGAAGCGGGTGTTGAGATAGCCGCCGCCGGCGTTTTCCCAGCTGTTGCGCGTGGCGAACGGCGCGCCGCCGCCGCTGCCGAACCATGCGCCGCCATTGCCGCCGCCATACGCGGAATCGGCGCCGGCGTTGCCGCCGGAAGCGCCGCTGGCGCGGTCGTCTTCGCCATTGCCCGGGTAGCTGGAGGGCGCTGCGTTGCCGTTCGAGCTTGGTGCCGGGGGAGCGGTGGCGGACTGTGCCGACGCCGAGGCGCCGAGCATCAATCCGGGAACCAGCGCCAGCCACAGCAAAGAGAGTTTCCGGTGCGCGTAATGCCTGTTCATGCGGTGTCCTTCGGGACTTGGAGTGGGGACCCCCCTTTGCGTCCGGCGCCATGGTAGGAACGGAAAACCGCGTGTGTCATGTACGTACAAAAAAGTTAGGGCATGCGAAAAGCCCGCCTAGATAGCGAAAAACAATCGTGCGCATGGCACTTCGAAGGAACTGCCTGCACCGCCCGGGAAGACGGACCTCGGCGCACGTCCCTGCAACATCCGACGCAGCCGCTTGCCTGGCAACGCTTTGCGTGGTCGAACGCGGGGACGCGGGCGTTTGCGCCAGCGTCCTCGGTACGCCGGTCGGCAGCGCATGAGCAGCGGCTGAATGCCGACGGTGCGGGTGCGCCGGCGTCTCTGCGACAGCGTGACGCGATGCGGCTGCATGTCACCTTGGTGACAGGCTGCGCGCGAGACGCTCGCCGTGCCGGTGCGCGCGGCAGCGCGAGCGCGCCGCGAAGACGCCGGTGCCGACGCCGACGCCGGGGCGTGATCTCTTCTGCCTGGGAGCGGTGGGCGTCGGCGCCGCTCGTCTGCCTCGGCAGGCCGCCCCAGCCGCACCGGTGCTGCCGGACAGGAGCGGCCCGCGCCGCACGGGGGCGCCACCGCCCCGCCAGGCGGCGGCGGGGCGGCCCCCTGCCGCCGTTGTCGGTACGAGGCATATGTACGCATCGAGGCGGAGAATGATTAAGCTGGCGCATTGACGCGGGGACTACGCAATGGGAACGCTTTGCTGGCAGGGCTGCGAGGCGTCGACGACACGCCATGGCGGCACGGGGCACGTGCGTGCGGCGGACGGCCGCGCGCGGCGGGCAGGGCACGGTTGCCGCGGGACGGGGGCGCCATCATGAAACTGGCCGATTTCATCGAGGCGAACATCGAGCCGCTGTGTCGCGACTGGATGGCGTTCGCGCGGACCCGCGGCGAGCAAGGCGAGGCGATGAGCCCCTACCAGCTGCGCGATCATGCCGCGCAATTGCTGGCCGAAATCGTCGCCGACATGCGCGCGCCGATGAGCGCCGCGCAGCGGCGGCTGCGCTCGCAGGATGCCGGGCCGGAGGTGTTCGAGGCCGAAGGTGCGGCGAGCCTGCATGCCCGGCAGCGGGTCAAGCACGGCTTCGGCATGGTCCAGCTGGTGTCCGAATTCCGCGCGCTGCGCGCCAGCGTGATGCGCCTGTGGGGCAACTCCGAGCACACCCCGGGGGTGCAGGATCTGCCGGACATGAGCCGTTTCAACGAGGCGCTGGATCAGATCCTGGCCGATTCGTTGCGCGCCTTCATGGAGAGCATGGAGCAGACCCGGCACTTGTTCATGGGCATCCTGGGCCACGACCTGCGCGGGCCGCTGTCCACGGTGATGAGCTGCGCCGAGTTGATGCTGGGCCAGGGCCCCGAACGGGCGCCGCAGGCGCATGTGTTGATGCGCAGCGCTGCGCAGATGAAGGCGATCCTTGACGACCTGATGGAATTCACCGGGGACAATCTGGGGGTGGCGGTGCCGGTGCGTCCGGAAGCGGCCAGCCTGGAACGGCTGACCCGCGAGGTGGTCGACGAGATGGCCGCCATCTATCCCAAGCCGCCGGTGCAGGTGAGCGCGGCCGGCGACCTGCACGGCAGCTGGGACGCGATGCGGCTGCGCCGGGTAGTGGCGAACCTGCTGACCAATGCGTTGAAGTACGGCAGCCGCGACCAGCCGATCAGCATCGTGGTGAACGGCGAGCGGGCGGACGAGGTCAGCTTGAGCGTGCACAACGAGGGACCGCCGATTCCCGCCGAGATGCTGGACTCGTTGTTCGAGCCGTTGACCACGACCGCGGAGGCGGACGGCGCGCCGCAGGTGGCCGGTGCGAACCTGGGCCTGGGCCTGTACATCGTCGACAGGATCGTGCGCGCACACGGCGGGCGCATCGACGTCAGTTCGTCGCAGCAGGATGGCACCCGGTTCCTGGCGACGTTGCCGCGGCAGGCACGCGCCAGCGGCTGAGCGCATACGGCGCGGGGCTGGCGGGCGTGGCGCGCTCCGCCGCCCCGCGCACGCTGGCGAGGGTGCGGCGTTGCCGTGACCCGTGCCATGCGCGCCGAACCCGCCAATCGCGCGCGGGCGCGAAATTTGGATTAGGGTGGCGCGTTTCCCCAAGCTGGAGGTGGACCGTGAAACCGTCATCGATCGCCACGATGCTGTCGCTGTGCCTGGGCGCCGCGTATCCAGCGCTCGCGCAGAGCGCCGCGCCTGCCGCCGACGCGCTGCAGGGCAAGGTGGATGCGCTGTACACGCGCGCGCCGGACACGCTGCAGCCCAAGGACGTGGCCGAACTGCAACGGCGCCTGCTGGACTGGGCGCAACTGGACCGCTACCGCGCCGACAACGCCGCGTTGGCGCCGCCGGCGACCGGCGAGCGGCGCGTGGTGTTCTACGGCGATTCGATCACCGACATGTGGGGGCGTAGCGAGGGCGCCAGGTTCTTCCCCGGCAAGCCCTACGTCAATCGCGGCATTTCCGGGCAGACCACCGCGCAGATGCTGGTGCGCTTTCGCCAGGACGTCATCGACCTCAAGCCGGCGGCCGTGGTGATCCTGGCCGGCACCAACGACCTGGCCGGCAACACCGGCCTGTCCACCCAGCGCATGATCGAAGACAACCTGCGCTCGATGGCCGAGCTGGCGCAGGCCAACCACATCAAGCTGGTGCTGGCGTCGGTGCTGCCGGTCAGCGATTACCCGTGGCGGCCGGGGCTGCAGCCGGCGGAGAAGATCGGCGCACTCAATGCGTGGATCAAGCAGTACGCGGAAAGCCACGGCGCGGTGTACCTGGACTACCACAGCAAGATGCGCAATCGCCAGGGCGGCCTGGACAAGGCGCTGGCCACCGACGGCGTGCATCCCACCGCGGCCGGTTACGCGCTGATGGCGCCATTGGCGCAGCAGGCGGTGGAGCGCGCGTTGGCGCAGCCGTAGCGCGTTGCGGCACAGGCGCGCTCTACACGCTCGGATGGATCGATCCCGATCCCGATCCAGATCTCGCCGCGCCGCGCCGCTACGGCGCGGTGCCGGCCGGCGGCGAGACCGCGGCCACTTCGCGGCGCAGCCAGGCGCTCACCGCCGCGTCGTCGTCCAGGCGCACGCGCGGCGCATAGGCCTGCATCGCACCGCGCTGGCGCCCTTCCAGGCGCTGCATCGGCAGCAGCAACGTCGCGCGCCCGCTCGGCAGCGGCACGCTTTCCACTTCGGTGTAGAGCGTGTCGGCACCGGTTGGCTGGCCGACCTGCTCCACGCTGGGACCTTCCAGCAGCCGGTCCATGAAATCCAGGCAGGCGCTGATGCAGGCGCCGTCGGTGATGGCGACGATGCGTGCCGGGCCTCCTTGCGGCGGGATGCCGGCGGCTGCGGCCGGAAGCGGGTCGCGATACAGCGCTTTGCCTTCGCGCTGCGCCGCGCGCAGGCCGTCCAGCAAGCGGTCGAAGCCGGGCAGCTCCTGCGGGTAGCGCGCGGCGATGCGCGTGCGGCGCGTCTGCAGGTTCTCGATCACCCCGTCGGAGACCCGCCACAGCGAGGCGCTGGCGCGGCGGCGGTCCAGCGTGGGCAGCGCCTGCTCGCCCCAGATCGCGGCCAGCACCGCATCGCCGGGCGCCGCGGCGCCGCCGCCGTTGCCGCGCAGGTCCAGGACCAGCAGGGCGGGCGTGTGTTGCCGCAGCGCGTCCGCCGCCGCGGCGATCGCGGCCATGGTCGATTCGAAGCCGGGATCGCCGGCATAGAAGGTCGGCAGGGTCAGTTTCCAGGCCGCCGGCGTGAGGCGTTCGAATGCACCTTGCGCGGCGGTGTCGGGCGCGGGCGGGGTCGCGCTCGCGGCGCCGGTATCGGGCGAGGCCAGTTCGATCGCGACATGCGGGTCGCCGAACGAGGCGACATAGGCCTGCATGACCTGGGCATAGCCGACGCGATCGACGACGCCCCGCGCCCGGGCCTGCGCCGCGCTCGCCGCCTGCCGCGCCTGCGCGGCCAGCGCCGGATCCGCGCCGGGGGCCAGGCCGGGATGATCGGCGGCGATGCGCGCGGCCGCGAACTGCAGGTCGGCTTGCGCCAGCGCGGCATCGGTCGGCGCCAAGGCCAGTGCCGCTGCCAGCATCGTTGCGATCATGTCCGTCCCCTTGTGCCCGCGGCGAGTGTCGACCGCCAGCCGCGACGCGCGCAATAGGCCGCAAGACAGGGGGACTTCGCGCCGCCAGGCTCAAGCGTGCGCGACGGCACGGCTGCGCGCACCGTGCGTCGGCGCGTCACCGGTCGCGAACGCCGCCGCTCAGAAACGCTCGCCGCCGGGCAGATAACGCCATTCGCCCGCTGCCAGTTTGCCCAACGGGATGCGGCCCACGCGCAGGCGCCGCAGGCTGATCGCTTCCAGTCCGACCTCGGCGCACATGTGCTGCAGCTGCCCGGGCTGCACGTGCTTGATCGCGAAGCGCAGGCGGTCCTCGTTCTGCCAGCTGACCTTGCACGGCGGCAGGCTGCGCTGCCGGTAGACCAGGCCGTGCGCCAGCCGCAGCATGCCGTAAGGCTTCAGTTCGCCGCGCACTTCGACCACGAATTCCTGTTCGATCGAGGTCGCGTCCTCGGTCAGTCGGCGCAGCACGCGGCCGTCCTGGCTCAGCACCAGCAGGCCGCTGGCGACATCTTCCAGCGGCAGCGGCGCGTTCAGGCGCAGGAAGTGGCGTTTGAGCACGCGCACGTTGGCCATGTCCAACGCGCTGCGCGTGTCCGGCGTGACCAGCGCCAGGGCGGCCTCCAGGCTCAGCCCGGCCGGCTTGTGCAGCAGCAGGGTGGCCGGCTCGACCGCGCCCAGTTGCGCGTCGGCGGCCAGGGTCACCTGCTGCGTGGTCACCGCCGCCTGCGGTTCCTCGACCACCACGCCGTCCACGCTGACCCAGCCGCCTTCGATGTACTGCTGCGCTTCGCTGCGCGAGCACGGCAGCATGGCGGCCACGTATTTGTCGAGGCGGGTGGGAGCGGACATCGAAAACTCGGCGATCAGGGCAGGGCAGTGTACGTGCAGCCGTCGCCGCACGGCCATCGGCGCGATGCGCTCAGGCGTCGGCCGCGCCGGCCAGATCCAGCTGGGTCAGGTACAGGCGCAGGTCGAATTCCAGCTGGTGATAGTCCGGCGCGATGTGCGTGCACAACTGGTAGAACGGCTTGTTGTGCGCGCTTTCCTTCAGGTGCGCCAGCTCGTGCGCCACGATCATCTGCAGGAACGCCGCCGGCGCGTCGCGGAACACGCCGGCGATGCGGATCTCGCGGCTGGCCTTGAGCCGGCTGCCCTGCACGCGCGAGATGCTGGTGTGGGTGCCGAGCGCGTGCTTCACCGCCTGCAGCCGGTTGTCGTAGATCACCTTGTGCAGCGGCTCCGAGTTGCGCATGTGGCGCTCCTTCAGGGCCAGCGTGTACTCGTACAGCTGGCGGTCGTTGCGGACCGGATTGGGTGCGTCGTAGCGCTTGCGCAGCCACTCGCCCAGGCGATCGCGCGCGATCAGCTCGCGGACCTGGTCCTGCACATGGGGCGGATAGCCGAGGAGGTATTTCAGCGCTTGCATGCCGCCACGATAGCGTGCCACGACGGCCGGCACGAGCCGTGGCGGCCGCCGCAGGCACGCGGCCAGGGCTTGGCCGCAGCGGGTAAGATAGCGGCCAACATCTTGGATCGACTGGATTTTCCCGATGCGCAATCCCCTGCAGGAACAACTGCTCAAGGCCGGCCTGGTAAAGAAGAACCAGGTGGCGCAGGTCGCGCGCGAGCAGGCCAAGGCGCGCCACGGCAAGGCGCCGCCGCCGCCCAGCGCCGAGCAGCTGGAAAGCGAGCGACTGCGGCTGGAGCGGGTGGAACGCGACCGCGCGCTGGCCGCCGAGCGCAACGCGCAGGCGCGTGCGCAGGAGCAACGCGCGCAGGCGCGGCAGATCGTCGACAGCAACAAGCTCAAGGCCGATGGCGAGATCGACTACCACTTCACCGATGCCGGCAAGATCCAGCGGCTGCGGGTGGATGCGGCGCTGCGCGCGCAACTGATCAGCGGCGCCGCGGTGATCGCGCGGCTGGACGCCGGCTATGTGCCGATCCCGCGCGCGGTGGTGGAAAAGGTGGCCAGCCGCGATCCTGCGGCGATCGTGCTGGACACCACGCAATCCGCGCCGACCGCCGGCGACGAGGACGACTACTACAGCCGCTTCCAGGTGCCGGACGACCTGATCTGGTAGCTGGCGGCATCGCCGCGCCCGCCATCGCGCGGCGTGCAGCGTGTGCGGAGACGCGCGCCGTGCGGCGTGGTCGATGTCGAAGCGCGCATGCAGGCCTTCGCACAGCGCCGCGCGCAACGCGTTGGCGTCGGGACCGTCGGCAATCACCGGAATCCGGAACGCTGCATCGAGCAGCGCCTGCGCGCATTGCGTCGATGCATTGTCAGAGCCTGCGCGCGCGCCGCGCCTCGCGTCAGACGATGGTCGGGGTGATGCCGCCGTCCACGCGCAGGGCCGCGCCGTTGGTCGCCGCCGACAGCGGGCTGGCCACGTAGGCGACCAGGCTGGCGACCTCTTCGGGTTCGATCATGCGCTGGATCAGCGAGCTGGCGCGTTCCTTGGCGAAATACTCGCGCTCCATGTCCACCGGCGCCATGTCCGGATCGCTGGCGACGCTGCGCATGAAGTCCTCGATGCCGGCCGAGCGCGTGGTGCCCGGCAACACCGCGTTGACGGTGACGCGGGTGCCCTTGGTGGTCGCCGCCAGGCCGCGCGAGATCGCCAGCTGCGCGGTCTTGGTCATGCCGTAGTGGATCATGTTGGGCGGCACCAGCACCGCGCTTTCGCTGGAGATGAAGATGATCCGGCCCCAGTCGCGCGCCAGCATGCCGGGCAGGTAGTGCCGGGCCAGGCGCGCACCGCTGAGCACGTTGACCTCGAAGAAGCGCATCCAGTCCGCGTCGCTGATCGCGCCGAATTCCTTGGATTCGTAGATGCCCAGGTTGTTGACCAGCACATCGACCTGCGGCACCGCGGCGGTGAGCGCCTGTGCGCCCTGCGCGGTCGCCGGGTCGGCCAGCACGCCGCGCACCTTGCCGCCGATCGCGCCGGCGGCGGCGTCCAGATTGGCCTGGGTGCGGCCGCAGATGATCACCTCGGCGCCTTCGGCGGCGAGCGTGCGGGCGATGGCCAGGCCGATGCCGGCGGTCGCGCCGGTGACGAGGACGGTCTTGCCGTCGAGTTGCAGGTCCATGGGGACATCCTTCTGTAAGGGTGAGAGAGAGCGGCGCGGGCTGTGGTGGGCGCAAAGGCTGAAACGCATGCGGCCGGAAGCCCGACATGCATGGCCGCCGCGAACATCGCCGGCGGTTGCCGGCCTGAAGAGGCGGCTCACTGCAGAGGGCATGCACGCCGCTGGGTAGGGGCGACGATAGGCCGCAATGGCGGATTTGATAATCCGCCGCGCCCGCCTATGATCCGTGAAACGAATTCACAGGTTGGCGCAATGGATAATCGGGTTGGCGAGATGCAGGTGTTCCTGCGGGTCGTGGACGCCGGCAGTTTCTCGGCCGCCGCGCGCCTTTTGCGCATGACCCCGTCCACGGTCAGCAAGCTGATCGGCCGCGTCGAGACCCGCCTGGGCGTGCGCCTGCTCGAGCGCTCGACCCGGCGCCTGTCGCTGACCGCCGAAGGCCAGGTCTACTACGAACGCAGCCTGTCGCTGCTCGCCGAACTCGACGACGTGGAGCGCGAGCTCGGGCGTGGCGCGGCCAGCGCCGGCGGCAGCGTGCGGGTCAACGCGTCGGTGGCGTTCGGCATTCTCGGCCTGGAGCCGGTGCTGCCCGCGTTCTGGCAGGCGCATCCGCAGATCGTGGTGGATCTTTCGCTGTCCGACGAGATGGTCGATCTGTATCTGGACCGCACCGACGTCGCGTTCCGCGTCGGCGCCTTGCAGGATTCGAGCATGATGGCGCGGCCGGTCGGCGTGGCGCGCCGCAAGATCGTCGCCGCGCCGGCGTATCTGGCGCGCCACGGCACGCCGCGCAGCATCGACGAGCTGTCCCGGCACAGCTGCCTGGGCTTCAACTTCCGCCGCGCCGCGCCGGTGTGGCCGCTCGCGCACAGCGGCCGCATCGTCGACCGCACGGTGCAGGGCGCGCTGCTGGCCAACAACGGCGAAACGGTGCGGCGCATGGCCGTCGCCGGCATCGGCCTGGCGCGGTTGGGCGACTACCACGTGCGCGACGATCTGGCGGCGGGCCGCCTGGTGGAAGTGCTGCGCGAGGCGGTGCAAGGCGATACCGAGGAGATCCACGCGCTCTACCGCGGCGGTCCGCGACTGCCGCAGCGCGTGCGCGTGTTCCTGGATTTCGTGGTGCCGCGGTTGCAGGGGTTTCTGGCGAGGCGCTGATGGGGCCGGGACTGGGGACTCGGGACTCGCGGTCATGACGACTGACGAGTGGCCAGGTGAGGCGAGCGTTTCTCAGCAGCCGCGAGTTCCGAGGTTTTGCCGAGTCCCGAGTCCCCGTCCCGAGTCCCGAATAACCCAACCGCTGAACGCATCGGCAATGTGAAGCCTTCCTTCATTGCATCGGCCGGCAACGGCCGCATCATCCAGGCAGGCAACACAGCGGAGACGCCGATGGCGACCGGATGGGCAAACGACGGGGCGGTGCAGGACCAGATCGACGCGACCGTGGAAGATGCGATCAAGCGCGCGCGCAGCCAATTGCCGCAGGGACCGAGCCTGGCCCGGTGCGAGGACTGCGATGCGCCGATTCCCGAGGCGCGGCGCAAGGCGGTGCCGGGCGTGCGCCTGTGCGTGGCGTGCCAGGAAGCGCACGACCGCGAGCAGCACGAACACAGCGGCTACAACCGCCGCGGCAGCAAGGACAGCCAACTGCGCTAGGGTATGTGCGGACGGATCGCGTTCGGTTGCCAGCCCTCAAACGCACAGCTGATTTTGCGCACCGCGGCCGGCTGCCGTCCTTTGCGCTTCCGCTGCGTCCGTGCGTCAGCGTGGCGCGATCGCTTGGGCTGGCTGACGCCTCCGAGGCTCAGTCGTCGTTGGCGGCGCTGCTGACCGGCGGCACCGGCCGCGAGTGCAGGGCGATGTTGAGCTGATCGACCACCATCGCCCAGTCGGCATCGTCCAGGCGCTCCTCGCGCAGCAGCTGCGCCTGCGCCGGGGTCCAGAACGGCGCCTCTTCCAGCCGCATAGTGTCCGGCAGCGGCGAGTGGCGGGCGATGAACTGGCGGATCTCGGTTTCACTGTTGGGCAGGCCCAACTGGGCGAACAGTTCGGCAAACGGGTGGACGGGATGTTCCATGGGAGACCTTGTCGGCAGGGGAGGGCGCGTCGCACGTCGACGGGCTGACCGGCAACGATACCGATGCGCCGATCAGTGTCTTGTTAGGACGTGCGCTTGCTAGCCCAGCCCCGGCGGCACCGGGTGGCCGCGCCAGCGCCGCACGCTGCGCTGGAAGAACAGGCTGTTGGGGATCTGCAGCACGCTGTCGCGCTCGTCGCCGCGGTCCTCGTGCAGCGTGGTGTAGATCAGGTTGATGTCGATCACCTGGCCCTTGAGTCCGGGCTTTTCGCCGTTCTCGAGCAGCTCGATGTGGTCGAGCAGGCGGAACGGCCGCGTGGTGAAGATCAGCAGCGTGCAGAAGATGTTCGACAGCACGCTCCAGGCGGCGAAGAACGCCACCGCCGCCACTGCGGCGAAGCCGGTGAACGCGGTCCACAGCACCGTGCCGGACACGCCGAGCCGGTCCAGGATCAGCAGCAACGCCGCGGTGTAGATCACGAAGCCGCTGCCGCGGCGCGCCATCATCACCAACTCCGGCGGCAATGCGTAGTGTGTGCCCAGGCGCCGGATCAGCCGCCGCAGCAGCGTGCGCAGCAGCCATGCGGCGAGCACGATCAGGGCGACCTGCGCGCTCGGCACGATCAGGTCGAGCCAGCGGTGGACCCAGGGCGGCAGCATGGCGTGGAACGAGGACATCGGCGGTTTCGGCGTGGCGGGGGAGGCGCGATGGTCGCAATCGTCGCCGTGTCGGGCAAGTCCGCTGGTGCGGCGAAGCCGATGCCTCGCTACCGCAGCGGCGCCAACGCGTCGGCGGCGCCGTGCAGCGCCTGACTCAGCAGGCCGCCTGTTCCAGCGTGTCCCAACGTTCTGCGGAGATCTGCGGCAGCGCTTCCAGCGCCGGCATCGCGAACAGGAAGCCTTGGTACAGGTCGATGCCCAGGGCGCGCAGCGCGCGGTATTCGGCGGGCGTCTCCACGCCCTCGGCGAGCACCCTGCAGCCCAGTGCCGCGGCCAGGCCGACGATGCTGGCGACGATGTGCCGGCGCGGCGCGCTGGCGTCGATGCCGCGGATCAGCGCCATGTCCAGCTTGAGCAGGTGCGGCTGGAACTCGGCGAGCAGGGTGAGGCCGGAGTGGCCGGCGCCGAAGTCGTCGATTGCGGTCAGGAACCCGCGCTGCGCGTAGTCGCGCAGGATCCGCACCACCTTGGGCAGGTCGCGGATGCGCTCGGACTCGCTCATCTCGAAGATCAGGTCGCCGGTCGGCACGCCGTAGTGCTCGGCCGCGGCCAGGGTCAGGCGGATGCAGGTCGCCGGTTCGTAGACCGCATTAGGGATGAAGTTGATCGACAGGCGGGTGCGCAGCCCCAGCCGCGCGGCGGTGGCGATCGCCTGCACCCGGCAGGTCTGGTCGAAGCGGTACAACTGCTGCGGCTGCACCCGCGCCAGCACCGTGGCCGCGCCGCTGCCGTCCTCGCCGCGCACCAGCGCCTCGTAGGCGTAGATCGTACGGGTGTGCGCATCGACGATCGGCTGGAACGCCATGCGGATGCTGAAGTCGAGCGGTTCGCCATCGCGGCAGTTGCCGCAGGCCGGCTGGCCCAGTTCAGCGGAGAGGGATCGCAGGAGCATGCCGTGCGTCTACCGCTAGGGTGAGGCCCGATTATCGGCCGGCGCCGTGAAGACGGCGCCGACATCGGCTGCGGCGTTGCCGCAGCGCGCCTGCTCAGCCGGCTTCGGCTTCGTCGACTTTCTTCAGCACGCGGGTGGTGCCGAGCACTTCGACGCGGCCGCCGGCCTTGCGGAACGCGGCCATGTCGGCCTCGATACGCTCGCGGCTGAGGCCTTTCTGCGCCTTGTCGCCGGCGCCGCTGCGTGCGGTCTTGGCGGTCGGGGGTGGGGTCTTGCTGGTGGGACGTGCCATGGTGGATCTCCTGGAGTCAGTACATCGTCAGGGGAATGCCGCGCGCCAACTGGTCGTTGTGGATGCGGCGGATGTCGCGGCAATACGGGCCGGCCATCGTGAACTTGCGGCAGATTGCCGGGCGCTGTTCGTAGATCGAACAGCACATGCGCTTGTTGTCGACCGCCACGCACCAGCCGTCTTCGTCGCGGGCCATGACATGCAGGCCTTCGGCGGTGTGCTCGGTGTAGTGCTCGGGCACGTTGTCGCCGGGCATCAGCAGCACGGTCAGGCGGCAGCAGATCGCGTCGCAGCGATCGCAGGCGACGGATTTTTCGGCCGCGGCGCGGGGCGTTGGCGGGTGCGCGCTCAAGTGGCGTCACCGGTGGGCGCGACGTCGCGCCGAAAACGCAGCACGCGGCCGCGGTAGGGCGGCAGATCGTCCGGACCCAGCGGCATTTCGCGCTGTTCGCTGAGCGCATAGCCCTGCGTGGCCAGCGCGCGGGTCAGCGCCGCGCTGTTGCCGCGGCCTGGGTCGGCGATCAGCACTTCCGCGCTGGCCGTGGCGTGCCGCGCCAGCAGGTCGGCGAGCAGCGTCGGATGCTGGTGTTCGTACAGCACGTCGCTGCCGATGATCACGTCGAAACGGCCCAGGTCGGGATTGGGCTGGTCCCAGTCGAGACGGCGGTACGGCACGGCGGGCATGTCGTTGAGTGCGGCGTTGTAGGCAAGGAATACCTCGGTCAGCGGGTGGCGGTCGCTGGCGACGATGTCGGCGCCGCGGCGGCGCAGCACCAGGCTGGCCAGGCCGAGGCCGCAACCGATCTCCAGCACGCGCTTGCCGGCGACGTCGTACAGCGCCATCGCTTCGGCGAGCAGGCGGCCGGCCGGCCAGACGTTGCCGAACAGGCTCCATTGCGCCGAGGAGATGCCGGCGTCTTCGGCCAGCGCGTCGGGATCGGAGAACTGTTGGATATCGAGCAGCGAACGGATGCGATAGTCCTGGCCGCCCAGGTTGAGCGTTTGAATCTGGGTGGCGTAGCCGGACACAGGCGCTCCCGATGGGTCCGGCCCGAAAGCGGGACGGAGGCTGGCGCGAGAAGAGGGGCGAGTCGGGCGACAGAAACGGCCGGACGAGACGCGTGTAGGAACGTGACGCTGAAGCGTGACCGCGCATATTACGCCAGTCGCGCCCCTTGCGTATGAACGGAACCTGCGCTAGCGATTGCGTGCGCGCCGGCCGCGGCGCGCCGCGATCGCCGGCGCGGCGGTGCTGCCGCATCCGCTGCGGCGCCGGCGCAATGCGAGGGTCCGGCCGCGCGTGCGAAGCGCCAGGCCGCGCAGCGCTGCGTGGGGTCCGCTGCGCTCAGTGCTGCGCGGCTGCCAGGGCCAGGCCCTGGACCACGCCGAACGAGGGGTCGCCATGCACCAGGCGCGCCTGCGGGAACGCGGCGGCGACCACCTGCTGGATGTAGCCGGCGCGCGACATGCCGCCGGTCAGGAACACCGCCGCCGGATCGCGGCCGATGTCGCTGCGGACCTGCGCGAGCAGTTCGCCCAGCGCGTCCAGATAGCTGCGCGCGGCGTGGGCCAGTTCGTCGGCGCGGATCCGCACCTGCAGCCCGGCCTCGATGTAGTCCAGCGCCTCGTCGTGTTGCGCGCTGTCGCTGAGGCGGATCTTGCTGCGTTCCACCGCGCGGTACAGGCGCGCGGTGTTGCCGGTGTCCTGCAGCGCCTGCAGGCGCGTGTCGTAGGGGCGCGGCACCTCGTCGTAGCGGTGCTGGCGGAAATCGCGCTGGCGGGTGGTGTCCTGCACCATCGCCGCTTCCACGTAGTGGTGCGCCGGCACGCGGGTGACGCCGCGGCCGAACAGCGGCATGTAGCTGGCCAGGCTCAGCGCCAGGTCGATGTCGGTGCCGCCGCGGGCGATGCCCCAGGCGCGGTGCACGTCCGGCGCGCCGTCGCCGCCGACGCTGGCGTGGGCGATGTCGGTGGTGCCGCCGCCGATGTCCACCACCACCGCGTCGTGGCGCTCGCCGCTGCCGGCGTGGTAGTGCATCGCCGCAGCGGCGGGTTCTTCCAGGAACGCGATGTCGTCGAAGCCGGCGGCGAGCGCGGCGCCGTGCAGGATCTCCAGCGCCTGCGCGTTGCCGGCCTCGCCGATCGAGCTGCGGAACTGCACCGGACGCCCGAGCAGCGCGCTGCGCACCTGCAGGCCGAGTTGCTGCGAGGCGGTCAGGCGGATGTGTTCGAGGATGTGCGTGGCGATGCCGGTGATGGTCTGCCTGGCGCGCGGATGCAGGTTGTAGCCGAGCATCGATTTCGGACTCTGCACCAGGCTGCCTTCGCCTTCGACGAAATACGCGTCCAGCGCCGCGTCGCCGTACACCGCGTTCTGCAGCAGCGCCGCGGAACTGCGCGGCTCGCGCATCTGCGCTTCCATCCATTGCCGGCGCACCACGCGGATCGCGTCGCGGCGCAGTTCGTCGCGGCTGCGTTCGCGGCCGGCGGCGGTCGCATCGCGGCGGCCGGCTTCGATCAGTTCGTCCACCTGCCGTTCCAGCGCCGGGGTCAGCTCGAAATCGGACGGATCGCGCATCACCTCGGGGAAGTACACCGTGGTGCGGAACTGGTGCTGGTCGCCGAAGTCGATCGGCACCACGCGGCCGTCCACGACCGCGGCGGCCGCGGAGTTGCTGGTGCCGAAATCGATGCCGAGTCTCATCGCGCTGCGGGCCGGGCAGGGGGCCGCGCACTGTGCGGCAAGCCGCAGCGCGGCGCAAGCCGGTCGCCGTGCCGGCAGCGGCGGCAGTGCGCCGCGCCGGCAGCGTGCGCGGCGGCGGCACGGTGCCGCAAATGCACGAGGCCCGCGATGGCGGGCCTCGTGTGGATCCAGCGCTCGCTGCGGGCGGTTACAGCGCCGCGCCGGCGTGGCCCTGGTTCTTTTCCTGCTCGGTGGCCTCGCGCACGCCGGCCACTTCCACCGCGAAATGCAGCACCTGTCCGGCCAGCGGATGGTTGCCGTCGATGGTCACCAGTTCCGGGCCGACCTCGGCGACCGTGACCAGCAGCGGACCCTGGTCGGTCTGCGCCTGGAACTGCATGCCGGGCTCCAGGCCCTCGGCATCCGGGAATGAACTGCGCGGCACCTGCTGCTTCAACTGCTCGTGGCGCGGGCCGTAGCCTTCGGCCGGGATCACGTCGACCTGCACGCGCTCGCCGGGGCGCTTGCCGGTCAGCGCCTTTTCCAGCCCGGGCACGATGTTGCCGGCGCCGTGTAGATAGCTCAGCGGATTGTCCGGCGCGGACTGGTCGATCACCTCGCCCGCATCGTCGGTCAGGGTGTAGTGGATGGTGGCGACAAGACCATTGGCGATCTCCATGGGAAACCTCATTCATTGGGAAGAAGTGGGATACGCCGGCACAGTCACAGCGCGATGAGAGGTGCTACCCGGATACCCTAACGAAAAGCGGCGGCGGATCGCAAGTCGGTGCGCCGGCCGCGCGTTCAGGCGGGCGGCGGCGCGCGCAGGGCGCTGCGCCGCGCCTGCCAGGCCGCAGGCGTCTGCGGCTTGACGAACAGCGCCTGCAGTTCCGGGTGCTCGGCGCGCGCGGCGCGTTCGATGCGCTCGATGCAGGCTTCGATCTGGGCGGTGCTGCGCTGGTCCTCGAACTCGGCGCTGAGCGCGGCGACCACCTGCTCCGGCCCCATCTGCACGCTCAGCACGCCGTTGACCGCACGCACGTCCGGATCGGCGCCGGCGATGCGGCGCAACGCATCGCTCAACGGGCGCGCCGCCGGCTCGCCGATCAGCAGGCCCTTGCTCTCGCGCGCCAGCAGGAAGGCGGAGCACGCCAGCACCGCGGCGATGCCGATGGAGGCTCCGGCATCTGCAGCCATTGCGCGGCCAGCAGACCGAGCATCGCGATCAGCAGGCCGATCAGCGCGGCGCTGTCCTCCAGCAGCACGGTGAACAGGCTCGGATCCTTGCTCTCGCGAAACGCCTGCACGTAGCCCATGGCGCCCTTGCGCGCGCGGAACTCGCGCAGCGACACCCACCACGAGCCGCCTTCGAACAGCATCGACAGGCCCAGCACCACGTAGTTGAGCGTGTGGCTGCCGGCCGGTTCCGGATTGCGCAGATGGGCGATGCCTTCGTACAGCGAGACCCCGGCGCCGAGCGCGAACACCAGCAGGGCGACAATGAAACTCCAGAAATACAGTTCGCGCCCGTAGCCGAACGGATGCGTGGCATCTGCAGGTCGCGCGGCGCGGCGCAGGCCGTACAGCAGCAACAGCTCGTTGACCGTGTCGACCAGCGAATGCACGCCTTCGCTGAGCATCGCCGAGCTGCCGGACAGCGCGGCGGCGACGAACTTGGCGATGGCGATGGCGAGATTACCGGCGAGCGCGGCGTAGATCGCAAGGCGGGATCCGGAAGCGGCGGACATGGGCATTCCTGCGCAGAGGCGGCCTGGGCCGCGGCAGCGCGAGGCGGCGCGGAGCGGGCGGCTACAATAGCCGTCCTGCCGTCGTCGCCGTATCAAGGAATTCCATGCCTGCCGCACCCGCCTGTCCGCAATGCACCCTGCAGAACACCTATGTCGACGGAGCGATGTGGATCTGCGCCGACTGCGGTCACGAGTGGCCGACTGCAGCCGACAGCGCTGCCGCCACGGCGACGGTGGTACGCGACAGCAACGGCAACGTGCTGCAGGCCGGCGACACGGTGGTGGTGATCAAGGACCTGAAGGTCAAGGGCTCGTCGATCCCGCTCAAGCAGGGCACGGTGATCCGCGGCATCCGCCTGGTCGAGGACGATGCCGAACACATCGAAGGCCATTCGGACAAGATCAAGGGCCTGGTGCTGAAGACCTGCTTCCTGCGCAAGGCCTGAGCCGCGGCACAAAGTCGCGCGCCGCTATCGTCGCGCGCTGCGTGCGGCGGCGAGCAGCGCGCCGCACGACGATCATTGCGCATGGGCCGCGGGCATCGCGGACGTGGACTGGCGTCGGCCGTGGCGCCAGCGACCGCCGACGCCACGGACAGCACGCGCGCCGGCCGTGCCGGCCCTGCTCAAGCGCCGGCGTTGGCCCAGCCATGCCGGCGCTGCGCGAACGCCCATGCCAGCACCAGCAGCGCCAGCGCCGCCCACGGCAGCGCGGCGGCGCCGGAACCTTGCAGCACCATGCCGCCGAGCACGCCGGCGCCGGCGATCGCCAGGTTCCAGCCGGTGACCACCATCGACTGCGCCAGATCGGCGGCGTCGCCGGCACGGCGCGCGATCGCGGTCTGGAACAGCGTCGCGCAGCCGCCGAACGCCAGGCCCCACACCGCCAGCGCCGCGGCCAGCAGCGCCGGCGAACGCGGCCACAGCGCCATCGCCAGCACGGCGAGCGCGAACAGGCCGATGCTGGCCAGCAGCAGCGGCCGCATCCAGCGATCAATCCACACGCCGACCGCGACGATGCCCAGCACCGAGGCGACGCCGAACAGCAGCAGGTAGCGGTCCAGCGCGGCCGCCGCGGTCGACAGCGCCAGCAGCGGCGCCACATAGGTGTAGAGCAGGTTGTGCGCGAGCACGAACAGCAGCATCACCGCCAGCACCTGGGCGATGCCGCGCAGGCCCAGCACGCGGCGCAGCGGCAGCGCGGCGGTCGCTGCCTGGCCGGCGAAGTCGGGCAGCGCGGCGCGGGCCCAGCCGAGCAGGCCGAGACCCAGCAGCGACATCGCGCCGAACGTCCAGCGCCAGCCCCACTGCTGCCCGAGCAAGGTGCCGGCCGGCACGCCCAGCGCCAGCGCCAGCGGCGTGCCGACCATCGCCACCGCGATCGCGCGGCCCTGCTGCGCCGGCGCCACCATCCGACTCGCATAGCCGGCCAGCAGCGCCCACAGCAGCCCGGCGCTGACCCCGGCGAGCAGGCGCGCGGCCAGGATCAACGGATAGCTGGCGGACACCGCGGTGACCGTGTTGGCCACCACGAAGCCGGCGATGGCGAGCAGCAGCAACGGGCGCCGGCGGTAGCGCCGGGTGGCGGCGGTGAGCGGGATCGCCGCCAGCAGCGAGCCGAGCGCGTAGACGGTGACCAGTTGGCCGACCCAGGCTTCGCCGACGCCCAACCCCGCCGCCATCGACGGCAGCAGGCCGGCCGGCAGCGCTTCGGTGAGGATGGTGACGAAGCCGGCGCAGGCCAGTGCGAGCAGGCCGCTCCAGGGCAGGCGCCGCGTTGCGGGCGGCGCGGTCGCAGCGGCCGCGGCCGGGCACGGCGCGAGGCAGTCGCCGCTCATGCCGGCACCCCGCGCAGGCTGGCGTAGACCGCGTCGCGCAGCTCGACCACGAACGCACCGGACATGCCTTCGTACAGGGTGTTGGTCAGCGCCACCACGCTCAGCTGCCGCGCCGGATCGACGAACCAGGCGTGTCCGTAGGCGCCGCCCCAGCGCCAGCTGCCGGGCGCTTCCGGGGTCGCGGTCGGCGCGGGATCGCGCAGCACCGCGAAGCCCAGGCCGTAGCCCCAGCCGGGCCCATCCGCTGGGCCGAAGTCGCCGGCCTGGGCGCGGCCCATCTCGGCCACCAGCGAGGCCGGCAGCAGCGGCGCGCCGCCGCTGCGCAGCGTCTCCAGCAGGCGCAGCACGTCGTCGGCGGTGCCGACCATGCCGGCGCCGGCGGAGGCGAACGCGTCGCGGTCCAGCGCGCGCGAGGGGTGGAACACGATGCCGGCGCCGTCCGCGAACGGTGCGACGATTTCGCCTTCGCCGAGTCGGTGCGGCGCCGGGTCGCCGTTGACGTAGGGCACGGCCAGGCTGGCCGCGTCCTCGGCATGGAAGGCGGTGGCGTGCATGCCCAGCGGCGCGGTGACCAGTTCGCGCACCAGCGCGGGCAAGGATTGGCCGCTGGCCGCCTGCAGCACCGCGCCGGCGACGTCGATCGACAGCGAATAGCCCCAGCCGGTGCCGGGCGCGTACTGCAGCGGCACCTCGGCGAGACGGCGCAGGTTGTCTTCCAGGCTCAGGCCGCTGTTGTCCATGCCATCGGAGACGCCGGCACGCGCATGCGCGCCGTCCGCCGGTTCGAGGAAGCGGTAGCCGAGCCCGGCGCTGTGGCTGAGCAACTGGCGCAGGCTGATGTCCGGCACCCGGCCATCGGCCAATGTGGGACGGAACCACGGCAGCCAGCGCGCGATCGGCGCATCCAGTGTCAGTCGGCCCTGCGCGACCAGGGCCAACGCAGCCGTCGCCACGACCAGCTTGCTGACCGAGGCCAGCCGGAACCCGGTGTCCTCGCGCATCGGCCGCTGCGCCTCGCGGTCGGCCCAGCCGGCGGCGCGGCGGTAGACGCAGCTGCCGCGGTGGGCGACCAGCACCACGGCGCCGACCAGCCGCTGCTGGCGCAGCGCGGCATCGATCGCGGCATCCAGCGGCGCGGCGTGTTGCGGCGAAAGCGCCGGCGCGTGGGCCGGGGCAGGGGTGGCGACAGCGGGGGACATGGACATCGGCGCAACTCGTGGAGGAGGGAGGTGCAGCGTGGGCGCATGCCGATTGCGGAAAAAGACGGGTAGAGTTCCTGGCTGTGAGGACATGAATGTCCGCAATGGTGGCGATGCGATGGACAGTCTGGGCGGCCTGCGTGGCTTCGTACAGGTGGTGGAGAGCGGCGGTTTCGCCGAGGCCGGGCGGGCGCTGGGCGTGTCCGCGTCGGCGATGGCCAAGAGCGTCGCGCGGCTGGAGCAATCGCTGGGCGTGCGCCTGTTCCATCGCAGCACCCGCAGTCTGACCCTGACCGCCGAGGGCCAGCTGTTCCTGGTGCGCTGCCGGCGCATCCTGGCCGAGGCCGAGGCGGCGCGCGGCGAACTGAGCAGCCTGGCCGGGACGCCGAAAGGGCGGCTGCGGATCAGCCTGCCGATGAACAACAACGTGCTGCTGCCGACGCTGGCCGGGTTCATGTGCGCCTATCCGCAGATCCAGCTCGACCTGGATTTCGACGATCGCCTGGTGGACGTGATCGAGGAAGGCTTCGATGCGGTGCTGCGCGTCGCCGAGCCGGACGATTCGCGGCTGGCCTCGCGGCGGCTGGGCAGCTTCCGACGCTGCCTGGTCGCCTCGCCGGACTACCTGCAGCGCCACGGGACCCCGCAGCTTCCGGCGGACCTGGCCGCGCACCAGTGCCTGCACTACCGGTTCCGCAGCAGCGGGCGCCTGGAAGCGTGGCCGCTGGGTGCGGCGGCGGCCGGCCTGCAACTGCCGGTATCGATGGTCTGCAACAACATCGAGACGCGGCTGAGCCTGGCGCTGCGCGGCTGCGGCATCGCCTTCCTGCCCGAGCACTCGGTGCGCGCGGAACTGGAGGCCGGCAGCTTGCGCACGGTGCTCGACGAACACGTCGATTCCATCGGCACCTTCCACCTGCTGTGGCCATCGGGCCGGCACATGCTGCCGAAACTGCGCGTGTTCATCGATTTTCTCGGCGAGCGTCTGGCCCTTTAGGTCCTGGCGCGGGCCGGCCTGCGGACCGCCCTGGCCGCGGCTATGATGCGGACGGGCGCCGGGGGGCGCCGCCCAACCAGGGAGCAGGGGGACGCATGGAGAAGCAGATTGTCGCGGCCGGCGGTCGCGTGGGGCGCCGCTTGGCCGGGCTGTTGCTGCTGTGCCTGCTGGCGCTGCCGGCGTGGGCGCGGATGCAGGAAGTCAAACCCGGGCAGACGCCGCAGCTGGCCGCGGACGAGGGCCTGGTGCTGGTCGCGGTGGACACCGCTATCGACCTGCAAGGCGTGGAGTTGAACAAGGACGGCAAGCTGTTCGGCGCCGGCACCATGTCCAGGCTCAAGCCGGGCATCAGCTACCGCCTCTACATCGCGCCGGTCGGCGACTACGCCTGGCGCAAGGTGGTGCTGGTACCGCAGTTCGCCTACAACCTGCGCGACAGCGACGAGTTCCGTTTCCGCATCCAGGCCGGGCGCATCACCTATCCGGGCGACCTGCTGTTCCGTCCCACGTCCTTGTTCCGTGCCGACATGGGCATGGTCAACCGGTCGCTGGCGGCGATGGACTGGCTGCAGCAGACCCACCCGGCGCTGTGGTCGGGCTACGAACTGGCCTATTCGGGGCACTATCCCGATCCGTTCCCGCAGTTCTACCGCAAGGCGCTGGCGCAGCATCCGGGCGCCACGCCGGCCGCCAAGGTGGCATTGCGCGCACCGCCGGCGGCGAGCGCGTTGCCGATCGCGCCGGCCACGCTGTTCCGTGACAACCTGGTCAATGCGCTGCGCCTGAATCCGCGCGGCGACCTGCTGGCGCTGCAGCTGCACGAGCGCAAGGACGAATGGCGGATCGAACTGCTGGATCTGCCCAGCAACGAGCAGCGCCTGCTGGCCACCAGCGTCGAGCCGATCAAGCAGCTGCTGTGGGCCGGCAACGACACGCTGCTGTTCAGCGTGCGCGTCCCGAACGGCCCGGACGTGGTGCGCGGCATGCGCGTGGACACCGCCGCCGACGGCACGCGCAAGTGGATGCCGCTGAACCTGCCCAACGGCGGCTACATCGTGGCCGCCTTGCCGCAGACGCCGGACACGGTGCTGTATGCCACCACGCTGCGCAACGGCGACACCGCGGTGCAGCTGATGGACGTGTCCAGCCAGGCGGCGATCGACCGCTGGCGGCCGCGCCACCAGGAGCGGTTGAACATCGGCCTGGAGCGCGACGTGGGCTGGCTGACCGACGGCAACGGGCGGCTGCGCCTGGCGGTGGTGCGGCGCGACGACGACTACGTGCTGATGTACCGCGACGGCATGGGCGCGACCTACCGCGACGTGATGACGCTCAGCGATCTGCGCGATTTCGAGCCGGTGGGCCTGTCCTTCGATGCGGGCGAGATCTACGCGGTGACCGACGAGGGGCGCGGCCAGCGCGACCTGGTGGCCTACGACGTCGCCGCGCGCAAGATCGTGCGCACGCTGTTCAGCCAGCCCGGGGTCGACGTCGTCGACCTGATCCAGGGCCCGCGGCGCGCGCCGATCGGGGTGACCTACTACGAGAGCGGGCGCCTAGTCAGCCACTATTTCGAGAGCGCCGACGAACGCCTCAACCGCGCGCTGAGCGCCGCGCTGCCCGGGCGCAGCGTGCAGATCGCCGCGCGCAATGTGGACGGACGGCAGATGATCCTGTGGGCCGATGCCGCCGACCGCCCGCCGCAGCTGTTTCACCTGGACTTGGACAAGCGCGCCGCGGTGTCGATCGGCGAGGACATGCCGTGGTTGCAGCGCACGGCGTTCGCGCCCAGCGAGGTGATCAAGTTCAAGGGTCGCGATGGGCTGGCGCTGGACGCGTTCCTGACCCTGCCGCCCGGCGGCGGGCGCAAGCCGCTGGTGGTGTTCCCGCATGGCGGCCCGATCGGCGTGGCCGACGCGCTGGGCTTCGATCCGGACACGCAGTTCCTGGCCTCGCTCGGCTACGCGGTGCTGCGGGTCAATTTCCGCGGCTCCGACGGTTACGGCCGCGCGTTCCGCGAAGCCGGGCGCGACGGGTTCGGCACGCTGATCGAGGACGACATCGACGCGGCGATCGAACAGGCGCTGGCGCGCTATCCGCTGGATGCGCAGCGCATGTGCGTGCTCGGCGCCAGCTACGGCGGCTATTCGGCGTTGGTGATGGCGATGCGCTGGCCCGATCGCTTCCGCTGCGCGGTGTCGATCGCCGGAGTCGCCGACCGGATCCTGTTCTATACCGCCAGCGATTCGGGCAGCCATGCGAAAGGCCGCGCCGACCTGGAGCGCTGGCTCGGCGACCCGAACACGCAACAGGAACGGATGGTCAGCACCTCGCCGCTGTACCGCTACGACGCGATCAAGGTGCCGGTGATGCTGGCGCACGGACTGGAAGACCGGCGCGTGGACTACGAGCACACCCGGCGCATGCTGCGGATGCTGGACATGGCCGGCAATCCGCCGGTGGGGCTGAGCTTCGCCGGCGAGGGCCACGGCTTTGCCGATGTCGATCACCGTGCCGCGCTGTGGAGCGGCGTGGCCGGTTTCCTGCAGGCGCATCTGGCCGCGGGCGCATCGCCGCAGGCGGCGACACCCTAACCGGTGAGGCGACGGCGCGATTCGCGCCGCCGCCGCAGGCCGGCTCAGTCCAGCGTCGGGTAGTCGATGTAGCCCTTGGCGCCGCCGCCGTAGAGCGTGTCCGCATCCACCGCGTTGAGCGGCGCGTCGCGGCGCAGCCGTTCCACCAGGTCCGGGTTGGCGATGAACGGGCGTCCGAACGCCACCGCGTCGGCGCGGCCGGAGGCGACGGTCTGCTCGGCTAGGGTCTTGTCGTAGCCGTTGTTGACCAGCCACGGACCGCGGAACTTGGCGCGCAGCGCGGCGTAGTCGAAGGCGATGCCGTCGCGCGGGCCGCCGGTGGTGCCCTCGATCACGTGCACGAAGGCCAGGTCCAGCGCATCCAGGCGCTCGACCGCGCGTTCGAACAGCGGCTGCGGGTCGCTGTCGCGCGCATCGTTGACCGGGGTCACCGGCGACAGGCGCACGCCGGTGCGCTCGGCGCCGATCTCCTGCGCCACCGCCTGAACCACTTCGAACAGCAAGCGGGTCCGGTTCTCGATGCTGCCGCCGTAGGCGTCGTCGCGGTGGTTGCTGCCGTCGCGCAGGAACTGGTCGATCAGGTAGCCGTTGGCGGCGTGCACCTCGACGCCGTCGAAGCCGGCGGCGATGGCGTTGCGTGCGGCGTGGCGGTAGTCCTCGATCAGGCCGGGAATCTCGTCCAGGCGCAGTGCGCGCGGTGCGGAGACATCGCTGAAGCCCTCGGCGGTGTAGGTCTTGGCCTCGGCGCGCAGCGCGCTCGGCGCCACCGGCGCGGCGCCGTCTGGCAGCAGGCTGACGTGGGAGATGCGGCCGACATGCCATAGCTGCAGCACGATCCTGCCGCCGCGGCGGTGCACCTCGGCGGTGATCGGCTGCCACGCGGCGACCTGCGCGTCGCTGTAGATGCCGGGCGTGTCCAGGTAGCCCTGGCCCATCGGGCTGATCTGGGTGGCCTCGGCAACGATCAGCCCTGCCTCGGCGCGTTGCCCGTAATACGCGATGGCCAGCGGCGAGGGGATGCGGCCTTCGCCTTCGGCGCGGTTGCGGGTCAGCGGCGCCATCACGATACGGTTGGCCAGTTCGATCGCGCCCAGGCGCAGCGGCGTGAACAGCGGGGAAGCGGTAGCGGTCATCGGCAGGTGTTCTCGTAGAAATTGGGGGAGGCAAGGGCGACGCAGCGCCGGCGGCGCAGGCGTGCCCTCGATCAGATGGGGACGGCTGCGGCCGATTGCGCACGGGCGCGGTAGGACAGTGCGTTACCGGCAGAGGTCTGGCCGGCGAGGCCGTCGCCGTGTTGAGGCCGCCTGGAAGCGCTGCAACGCGGTGTTGCGCGGGCGTGGGTTCAATCGCGTGCTGCGATGCACAATAATGGGCGGCCCTTTTCGATCAGGCTTCGGGCATGTCCACTCCCGCCACTTCCCCGGCGCCGCTGTCGCGCCGCGGCTATGTGCTGATCCTGTTCGCGCTGGCGATGGGCGGCTTCGCGATCGGCACCAGCGAGTTCTCCACGATGGGCCTGATGCCGTACATCGCGCGCGGGCTGGCGATCGACGAGCCGCAGGTCGGGCACCTGATCAGCGCCTATGCGCTGGGCGTGGTGGTCGGCGCGCCGCTGCTGGCGATCGTCGGCGCGCGCTGGCCGCGGCGCACGCTGCTGCTGGCGCTGATGGGCTTCTACGCGGTCGGCAACCTGGCCAGCGCGCTGGCCCCGGATTACCACAGCATGCTGCTGGTGCGCTTCATCGCCGGCCTGCCGCACGGCGCCTATTTCGGCGTGGCCACGCTGGTCGCCGCGTCGATCAGCCCTGCCGACCAACGCGGCGCGGCGGTGAGCCGGGTGCTGCTCGGGCTGAACCTGGCGGTGCTGATCGGCAATCCGCTGGCGACCTGGCTCGGGCAGGTGGCGCAATGGCGCTACGCCTATGCGTTGGTCGCGGCGATCGCGGTGCTGACCGTGGTGCTGGTCATGCGCCTGCTGCCGGCCGATCCGGACGAGCCGCGGCAGCGGCCGCTGCGCGAACTGCGCGCGTTCAACCGTCCGCAGGTGTGGCTGGCGCTGGGCATCGGCTCGGTCGGCTTCGCCGGCATGTTCTGCGTGTTCAGCTATCTGGCGCCGACCCTGACCCAGGTCACCGGCGTCTCCGAACGCTGGATTCCGTTCGCGATGGGCGCGTTCGGCTTCGGTGGCCTGCTCGGCAACCTCGCCGGCGGTTGGCTGTTCGACCGCCTGCAGTTCCGGGCGGTGCCGCTGGTGCTGCTGTGGTCGATGGCGGTGCTGCTGGCCTGGCCGCTGGCCGCGCAGTCGCCGTGGACGGTGCTGCCGGTGGTGGTCGCGGTCGGCACCATGGGCGCGCTGGCGCCGGTGCTGCAGACCCGGCTGATGGACGTGGCCAGCGAGGCGCAGACCCTGGCTGCGGCCTCCAACCATGCCGCGTTCAACCTGGCCAACGCGCTGGGCCCGTGGATGGGCGGCATCGCGATCAGCGCCGGGCTGGGCTGGACCTCGACCGGCTACGTCGGCGCGGCGGCGGCGCTGGGCGGGCTGCTGGTGTACCTGTGGGCGCGCCACGACGCGCGCCGCGCGCGTTTGGCGACTGCCAGCTAGCGCGCATCGGCGGACATGGGCAGCGCGCGCTGCGGTGCGCGTGGCGCCTGCATGCGAAGTGGCGGCACATGTTCTGCGCCGAGCGACGCGCCGGTTCGCTCAGCGCCGCGCCTGCGCGTTGTGCGACAGCCGCCGCAACGCGTCCAGCTTGGACTGGTAGCGCGGCTGCGCGGTCTTGTCCGCGTGCTCCAGGGCCTGTTGCATCGCCCAGTTGGCGCGGCGCGGATCGCCGTTGAGCAGGTAGGCGCGGGACAGTGCGAAGTACAGCAGGTGCGCGCTGTCGTACAGGCGCAGCGCATGCCGGTAGTAGCCGATGGCGGCGGGGTAGTCCTGGCGCCGTTCGGCCTCGTTGCCGAGCAGGTACTGGTGGAACGGATCGGTCAGCTGCACGCGCTGCAGCCGCTGCAGCATCGCCGCCTCGCGGCGGCTGTCGCCCAGGCGCCGGTACAGGCTGGCGGCGTTGGAGAGGGTGGAGACATGGCCGGGATCGATCGACAGCGCGGTGGCGTAGTCGGCGGCGGCGCCCTGCGTGTCGCCCTGGCGCAGCGCCAGCACGCCGAGGTTGTTCCAGGCCGCGGCGAAGTCGCGGTCCATCTGCAGCGCCATCGCCAGGTGCTGTTGCGCGGCAGGCAGCGCGCCGTCGGCCATCAGCTCGGCGCCGCGGTTGTTGTAGTAGTGGGCCAGCGCGCGGCGGTCGGAAATCGGCTGCGGCCCGCGCCGTTCCATCAGCACGCTGCGGTCCAGGTCGATGCTGACCCGGCGTCCGTCGATGCGCACGCCGACGTTGACGTGGCCGGCGTTGTACAGCGCGTCGCCATCCTCGTACCAGCTCAGCACGCGGCCCACTTCCTGCACCTGCGCCTCGACCCCGGCGTCGCGCGCCAGCGCCACGAACAGCAGGGTGAAGGCCAGGCAGTTGACGCGGCGGGTGGCGTAGCTCTCGGCGACGCTGTGGGTGGCCTTGGCGTCGTATTGCAGGTTCAGACCGTCGGCGTCGAACGCCAGTTGCACCAGCTGCTCGAGGCGGTGTTCGCGCGAGGCGCGGGGATCCACGCGCTGTTGCACCAGGGCGTGCAGGGCAGGCGGGATCCGCAGCAGCTGCTCGGGCGAGGGCGGTGACGGCGGCGGTGGCGCGATCGCCGTTGCGGCGACCAGGGCGAATGCGGTCCAACCGAACATGGCGCACCTCGCAGCGACCCGGCAGTGGGCCTCCCCGCCAATATAGACCTTCGTCGCCGCCCTGGATGTGCCGGAAGGCATTGCCTCGAAGCCGGGTAGGCGCGCGGCGTGACCGCGGCCCGGTCGCGCGTATTCATCCACAGCCGCTGTGGACGAAACCCGGGCAGCCGTGTGGATAACCGGCTTCGCGTCCACTCACGCAAGGCGGCGCCCTGCCTTGGCGAAAATATCACCAAGCTGTCTGCGCGCAGCGATGAACACCTGTTCATCGCCGGCAACGATGCGTGACGACGATGCGGCTGCGGCTCACGTGCGCTTTATGCCGCCGCGCCCAGCATCGCCCTCAAGACGCAACGCGGCAAACTCTTCATCCGCGGCCGAACGACATCCAGGGGAACACGACCCGACGTGCCCGTTGCGCGATGTCGCCGGCCCACCGCAGCAAGGAGTTCCATTCATGAGCATTCAGAGCAAGACCACCCACAGCCTCAACGACCTCATCGCCATTTCCCGTGACGGCAAGCAGTTCTACGAAGAAGCCGCACAGAAGGTCGGCGACGCGGAGCTGTCGGCGCTGTTCCTGCGCATCGCCGGGGTCAAGTCCGACATCGTCAGCAGCCTCAGCGCGGTGGTGCAGGCGGTCGGCGGCAAGCCCGAGGAACACGGCACCATGGTCGGCAGCATGCAGCAGATGTACGGCAAGCTGCGCGCCGCGCTGGGCGACACCAAGTACGGCTACGTGGCCGAACTGGAAGAGTCCGAGGATCGCCTGGTGAAGGCGTTCAACGAGACCATCGCCGACAGCGACACCCCGGTCGCCGCGCGCGATGCGGCCACCCGCCTGCTGCCGGAAGTGCGCGCCTGCCACGACGTGATGCGCAATCGCAAGCTGGCGATGAAGAACGCGGCGTAAGCCGCCGGCCGGACCGCGCGTCCGGCCGACTTCAGCGGCTCGGCATGGTGCTGCCTTTGCGGGCAGTATCGCGCTGGTGCCGAACAGGCGAAGGCCGACTGGATCCGTCCGGTCGGCCTTCTGCGTTGCGGGCAGGCCACCGCCGCATCGCGGGTTCGCGCCATGCGCCTGCGACAGCGTGCTTGCTACCATGGCCGCCCGATCCATTGCCGAGCGTCCGCGGTTTTTGCCGCACCATGCCGATGGCCCACGATGCTTCCCCCGCAGGCGCGCAGTTCTCGCTGGGCTTCGCCGCGCCGGCACCGCGCGAGAGCCTGTTCTTCGCGCTGCTGCCGGACCCGGCCACCGCGCAGCGCGCGTTCGCGCTAAGCGAGCGCCTGCGTGCTGCACATGGCCTGCGCGGGCGAGCGCTGCCGCCCGAACGCCTGCATGTCACCGTGCACTATCTCGGCGAATACGCCGGCATCCCGCCGCGGCTGCTGCAGCAGGCGCATGGCGCCGGACAGGCGCTGGCGTCGGCGCCGTTCGAGCTGTGTTTCGACCGGGTCGCCAGCTTCGGCAACCGGACCGGTGTACGGCCGCTGGTGCTGCTCGGCGACGCCGAGCCGGCAGGATTGCGCCAGCTACGCGAGGCGCTGCAGCGGCAGCTCGGCCGCCACGGCCTGGCCACGCGCGCCGATGCGGCCTATGTCCCGCACCTCACCCTGGCCTACGACGAGCGCGAGGTGCCGCCGCAGCCGCTGCCGGAACTGCGCTGGACGGTCGCCACGCTGAGCCTGATCCGCAGCGTGCAGGGGCAGGGACGCTATCTGCACGAAGCGACCTGGCCGCTGCGCGCGGACCTAGCCTACGAAGCGGGCGACGGCGGAGCGAACCGATGAGCGATCCGATGCGCGAACCGGCGCCGCTGGTGCTGCCCGACGCGCAATGGACGCAGCTGCAGGCGGCCTACGCCACGCCGCCGCGCGCGTATCACCACTTCGGCCACGTGAAGGCGGTGCTGGGACACTACGCCGAGGTCGCGCACGCGCTGGGCTGGCGGCAGCCGCGCGAGGTCTACCTGGCGGTGCTGTACCACGACGCGGTGTACCAGGCCGGACGCGGCGACAACGAGACGCAGTCGGCGCGCCTGGCGCAGGCGGCGATCGCGCAATGGCTGCCCGATGCCGGGCTGGACGCGGCGCGCGTGACCGCGCTGATCGAGCTGACCGCGCGCCACGGGCAACTGGCCGCCGATGCGGTGGACGCCGAGGCGGCGCTGTTCCTGGATTGCGACATGGCCATCCTCGGCGCCGATCCCGCCGCGTTCGCCGCCTACGATGCCGCCATCGCCGAGGAGTACCGCGGGGTGGTGCCGGGCTGGCTGTACCGGCGCAAGCGCCGCGCGTTCCTGAAGACGGTGCTGGCGCAGCCGCGCATCTTCCTCAGCGACTGGTTCCATGCGCGCTACGACGCGGCCGCTCGCGCCAACCTGCGCCAGGCGATCGGCTGAGCCGTGGCCGTGCGCTCGACACTTGCCTCTGTGCGCACGCTCCGGCGTGCCCTCCGCCGCGCACCGTGATGCCCGATCCCGCGTCCGACCCCGCCATGGCCGATCCGCGCCCGCAGCCGCCCGAGCCGCCGGCGCCCGGCGACTGCTGCAACAGCGGCTGCCCGCTGTGCGTCCACGACCTGTACAACGAGGAGCTGGAGCGCTATCGGCAGGCGCTGGCGGCATGGCGGCTGCGTCATCCCGAGGCCGCGCCGGACGCGTGAGCGCCTGCCGCGCGCCGCCGCCATCCGCGTCGGCACCGCGATGCGGCGGGCGCAGCGGCCAGGCCGTGGCGGTGCGCTCACGTACCTCGCATGAACCGGCGCCGGTGCCGCGCTTCGCGCTGCCGCCGTTCGGGCTTATCTTTACACGCCTTTTCAGGATTGCCGGATGATGCGAATGCGTGGCGGATGGATGTGGGGAAGTGCGTTGGCCGGGCTGCTCGCGTCGGCGGCCGCCTCGGCGGCGCCCGGCGCAGCGACGCCTGCAGCGCCGGCCGCCGCCCCGGAAAAGCTCAGCCATGGCCGCTTCGAACAGGTGCCGGTGCTGTTGCCGCAGGGCGACGCGCAGCGCGTGGTGCTGTGGTTCGCCGGCGGCAAGCGCGATGCCGCCGCGCGCGCGCGCCAGATCGAGGCGCTGCGCCACGACGGCGCGATGGTCGCGGTGATCGACAGCGCGCACCTGCAGGCGGTGCTGGCCAAGATCGACGGCACCTGCGGTTTTTCCGCGGGCGACGTGGAGAACTTCTCGCGCTACGTGCAGGCCTATTACCACATGCCCACCTACCACCTGCCGCTGCTGGTCGGCGATGGCGACGGCGCCGCGCTGGCCTATGCGGTCGCGGCGCAGGCGCCCAAGCAGTTGCTGGCCGGCATAGTCACCGAGGATTTCTGCCCGGTGCAGCTGCTGGACGACCAGATCTGCGGCGCCGGCATCACTGCGCCGGCGCGCGCGCTGCAGCCGGCGACGTTGCCGTTGCCGTGGCTGGCGGCGGCCGCGGCCAAGCCGGCGACGCGCTGCAGCCAGCAGAGCGATGCGTTCGTGCAGAAGGTGGCGCAGGCGCGGCAGTTCCGCCGCAGCGCCAGCGGCGATGTGCTGCCCGGGTTGCGCGCGGCGGTGCGTTCGCTGGGCGCGCAACCCGGGGTCAGCCTGCCGCCGACGCCGGCCGATCTGGCCGGACTGCCGGTGGTGGAAGTCCCGGTCGCGGCCGACACCGCCGCGGTCGGCAATGGCGAGGTGTTCGCGATCTTCGTGTCCGGCGACGGCGGCTGGGCGGGACTCGACCAGCAGGTCGCCGGCGCGCTGGCGCAGGCCGGCATTCCGGTGGTCGGCGTGGATTCGCTGCGCTACTTCTGGAGCGAGCGCACGCCGCAGGGCTTCGCCACCGACCTGGACCGGATCTACCGCCACTACAGCCGCCTGTGGCGGCGCGGGCGGGTGGTGCTGATCGGCTTCTCGCAGGGCGCCGACGTGCTGCCGGCCGCCTACAACCAATTGCCGGCGCCGATGCGCGCGCAGGTGCAGGCCACCGCGCTGCTGTCGCTGGGCAAGACCGCCGATTACGAATTCCACGTCTCCAACTGGATCAGCTCCGGCGACGACGGCCTGCCGATCGCGCCGGAAGTGGCGAAGATGCCGGGCGCGCACACCCTGTGCATCTACGGCGAGGACGACGACGACGCACTGTGCCCGGACCTGCCGCGCGGCGGCGCGCAGCTGGTGAAGCTGCCCGGCGACCATCACTTCGAGGGCGACTACGCGGAGTTGGCCAAGCAGATATTGCAGCGGATCGGGGTGGAAAGCCGGGACCGGGGACCGGGGACCGGGGACCCGAAGAACGTCTCCCGGTAAGGCCCCAAAGCTTTTTCGTTTGATTTTCCGGGTTCCTGGTCCCCGGTCCCGGCTTCACTCCGGTTTCCTGGGATCCAGCGAAATCAGCCGCGTCACGTCCAGCAGCGCCGCCGGCAGGTGCATGCCGCCGGGCGCGGCCAGGTAGCGGGTGCGCCAGACCGGGGCGAACTTGGACTTGAAGCGGCGCAGCCCGGTGAAGCCGTAGAAGCGTTCGCCGTGGCGCACGATCAGGTTGCCGAAGCGGTTCCAGCGCCCGGCCAGGCGATGCTGGGCCAGGCCCGACAGCGGCGCCATGCCCAACGAGAAGCGCTGGTAGCCCTGGTCGCGGCCCCACAGGAACAGCTCGATGAACAGGAAATCCATCGTGCCCTTCGGCGCGTCGGCGATGTGCCGCATCAGGTCCACCGACAGCTCGTGCCCGGCCGGCGCCTGCCACAGGTTGGCGAAGGCGACGATCTTGCCTTCGGCCTCGACCACCGCGATCGGGAAACGGCGCAGATAGGCCGGGTCGAAGCTGCCGAGCGAGAAGCCCTTCTCCTCGCCGGCCTTTTCCTCCAGCCATTGCTGCGAGACCTCGGCCAGCGCCGGCATCAGCGCATCGATTTCCTCCAGCGGCACGATGCGGAAGCTCAGTCCGCTGCGCTTGCCGCGGTTCCAGGCCTGGCGCAGGTCGGCGCGGTCGCGGCCCTCCAGGTGGAAGCCCTCCAGCGACACCATCGCTTCCTCGCCGAGCTTGACCAGGGTCAGGCCAAGGTCGAGATAGGTCTGCCAGTGCTGCTCGCCGACCTGGTAGAACACCGGGCGCAGGCCGAGCCGGTCGGCCTCCTCGCGGAAGCGCCAGATCAGCGCCCGTGCGACGTCCTGCGGCCCCACCGGATCGCCCATCGCCACCAGCGAGCCGCCGTAGCGCTGCATCATCACGAAGCCCCGGCCGTCCTCGGCCGGCAGCAGCGCCTTGTCGCCGGTCAGCACCAGGCAGGCCTGGGTGTCGGTGGCCGTGGCCAATACCGGCGCCAGCGCGTCCAGCTGCGCCGCGTCGGCCGGCGGCAGCGGCGAACGCGTGCTGTGCAGCAGCCGCGCCATGCCGAACACCACCACCGCCACGCTGACCAGCAGCACCGCGCGCAGCGCCCGCGGCGCGTTGGCCGAGGTGGCGAACTGCCACCACAGCTCGTTCTGGTATTCGACATGGCTGTAGACGAAGAACAGCAGCCACACCGTCGCGATCAGCACCAGGCCCAGGTTGCGGATCCATGGCCACGACCAGGCCTCGTCGAGCAGCGCGCCCTGGCGGTAGAACTCGCGGCGCGCGCCCCACAGCCCGGCCGCCACCACCAGCGAGGACAGCGCCACCGAGGCGTGGCCGCCGCGCAGCCAGGCCGGCAACGGCAGCAGCACGCAGATGCCGATCGCCAGCATCCACGCCACATGGCTGCGCCGCTGCAGGCCCTGGCCGATCAGCAGCAGCACCACGCCGCCGAGGCTGGCCAGCAGGTGCGAGGTCTCCACGATCGACAGCGGCGCCATGCCCAGGCGCCGCTTCGGGGTCGGCAGGGTACCGTCGATGACCAGTGCCGCGCCGACCGCGAACACCGCCATCGCGATGATCTGCGGCAGCCACGGGCGCAGCGTGCCCCAGGCCACGCGCACCCCGCCGGCGCTCGCCGCCAGCGGCCGGCGCAGGCCGGAGGCCGCGGCCATCAGCACCGACAGCAGCAGCGGCACCACGTAGTAGGTGATGCGATAGATCAGCGCCGCCGCCAGCAGCGCCGCCGGGGCCACGCCGGGCAGCAGCTTGAGCAGGCTCCATTCGAACACGCCCAGCCCGGCCGGCACGGTCGACATCAGCCCGGCCACCACCGCGACCAGGTACAGGCCGACGAAGCCGACGAACTCGATGCCCGATTCGTTCGGCAGCAGCACGTAGAACGCGGCGCTGGCCAGGCCCAGTTCGACCACGCTCAGTGCGGTCACGCCGAGGGTGGTGCGCCGGTCCGGCAGCCACAGTTCGTGGCTGCGCCAGCGCAGCGTGCGGCCCTCGCGTCCGGCCAATAGCAGCATCAGGCCGAAGCCGGCCAGCAGCGCGATGCCGATCGCGCGCACCGCCGGCGCGGCCAGCGGCAGCGCCAGCGCGGCCGACGCCGGCTCCAGGGTCAGGGCAAGCGCCAGCAGCAGCCACGCGCCGAACACGAAACCGAGCGTGCTCATCAGCACCACCTGGCCGATCTCGGCCAGGCTCAGCCCGACCCGGCCGTAGCCGCGCAGGCGCACCGCGCCGCCGGTGAGCGCGGCGAAGCCCAGGGTCTGGCCGACCGCATGCGCCAGGAACGCGGTGACGCCGATCCGCATCGGATGCAGCTTGCGTCCGCTGCGGTGCAGGCCGACCGCGTCGAAGCCGATCAGGCAGGCGTAGCTGCTCAGGCCCAGCAGCAGGGTCAGCGCGATCTGGCCGGCGCCGAGCTGGTTGAAGGCGTGGCGGATCGCGCCGTAGCCGTGGGTGCTGAACTCGGTGGCCAGCGCGCGCAGCGCCAGCGCCAGGATCACCAGGCTGATCACCACCGGCAGCGCACGGCGCCAGCCAGCGGCCGAGGAGGAGGAAACGGGAGGTGCGGCGTCGGTCATTGCAGGGCAGCGTAAGCGAAGAAGAAGGGCGGCAGCGCGCGGGCGCCGGTAGCGTTGCGCACAGGTGCGGTACTGGCGGTGCGGGCCGCCACTGGGGCGAGCCTGCAAGCAGGGAGGGGCTGGTCCATCGCGATGTCGGGTCGCCTAGGGCTGGTCGGCGCGGCCGCGGCGGACCATGTTGCTATGCGCGGCGCCGCGGCAACATGCCCGCCGGCTCGCGCCGCGCACGCTCGCCCGGGCACCGGCTGCGGCACTCCGGCGGGCCGTGCCTGGGCGCGCATCGGGCCGCGTCATCCTGTGCTGGCTTGTCGGCATACGATCAACTCGTTCTTCCTTACCCGTACGTGCCCAGACATGGCGCGACCTGTTGCAACGGCGTCGACCGGCCCTGGGGGGCTGTGCCGGCGGCGCCGGCGTCGCGCATCATAGTGGAATCGCACGTCGGTACCGCGTCGGTGCGCGCCAACGGTGCCGGCGCGGACCTGCCGCACGCGTCGCATCCCCGATCCGATCCGGAGCCCTGCCCATGCCGTCGCCCATGGACCTCGTCCCCGCACCGCCGCGCTGGCCGTGCGCCGCCGGCGCGCTCGCCACGGTGCTGTGCCTGTCGTTCCTCGGTACCGCGCTGGCGCTGCAACTGCTGCGCGCCGACCTGCACTGGCAGCAGGCGACGCTGAGCCTGTACCTGCACGGTCCCGGCGGGCTGCTGCTGCGCGTGGTCTACGTGCTGCTGGCGGCGGGCATCGTCGCCTTGGCGGCCGGCCTGTACGCGCAGGCTCCGCCGCAGGCACGCAGCGCCGCGCCGCCGTTGCTGTTCTCGCTGGCCGCGCTGGGCCTGTGCGGCGTGGCGATCGGCGACAGCTACCTGCCGCAGCGCGCACCGTTGCTGGCGCCGTTGCTGCATGCGGTGTCGGCGCAGACCGCGTTCCTGTGCGTGACCACGGCCATGCTGTTGCAGAGCGCGTGGCTGCGTCGGCAACCGCGCTGGCGCGGCGCCGCCGTCGCCTTGCCAGCGCTGGCCGCCGCGGCGTTCGTGGCGCTGTGGGTGCACGTGCTGTGGCGCGCGCCGCCGCGCGGACTGACCCAGAAACTGGCGATCGTGCTGATCCTGGCCTGGCTGCTGCTGGCCGCGTATCGGTTGTGGCGTCCTGCAGCGGCGGCGCAATCGCGCGACAATGGCCGCGTTTCCCCTTTTCAGGACAGCCCATCATGATCCAGCGTTTCGATACCGGCCCGCGCATGTCGGAAATGACCGTGCACAACGGCGTGGCCTACCTGGCCGGGCAGATCGCCGACGACACCAGCGCCGACATCGCCGGACAGACCCGCCAGGTGCTGGCGGCGATCGACGAACTGCTGGCGCGTGCGGCCAGCGACAAGAGCAAGGTCCTGCGCGCGGAGATCTTCATGACCGACCTGGCCGAGTTCGCCGAAATGAACAAGGTCTGGGAAGCCTGGGTCTGCCCGGGCAGCACCCCGGCCCGCGCCACCGTGCAGGCCAAGCTGGCCAATCCGGAGTGGAAGGTCGAGATCGTGGTTACTGCTGCCGTGTGAGTTGAAGGCCGGGATTGGGGAGTGGGGATTCGGGATTCGATCCCCACTTCCAGCCGCTTGACCATGCGATCGGTCCAAGGGCCGATCCGCATCACGTCGCGCTTCAGTGCACGCGCCCTGCTTTTGCCAATCCCGAATCCCCACTCCCGAATCCCGGCGCTTCAGCGCCTGACGAACCGGTCCAGCCGCTTGACCATGCGATCGGTCCAAGGGTCGATCCGCATCACGTTGCGCTTCAGAGCGCGCAGCCCGCTTTTGCCAATCTCTAATCCCGAATCCCCACTCCCGAATCCCGGCGCTTCAGCGCCTAACGAACCGGTAATGCGCCACGCCCCATTGCTGGCCCTGGTCGTAGCCGAACAGTTCCGCGCAGGCCATCCAGAACATGCGCCAGCGCTGCCACCAGATCCTGGCGCCGGCGCCGTAGGTGGCTTCCAGAACCGGCATCAGTTCGTTGCGGTGCCGGTCCTGGTTGTGCAGCCAGGCGTTGGCGGTCTTCTCGTAGTGTTCGCCGGACAGCAGCCAGCGCCGTTCGATCGACAGGTCGTCCTGGAACTGCAGCAGGGTGTCGGCCGCCGGCATCAGCCCGCCGGTGAAGAAATGCCGGCCCATCCAGTTGTCCTCGCCCTGCACCTCGAACGGGTAGGCCAGGTCGCGGTGGCAGAAGATGTGCACGAACAGCTTGCCGCCGGGCACCAGCCAGTGGCCGATCCGCGCCAGCAGCTCGCGGTAGTTGCGCATGTGCTCGAACATCTCGATCGAGACCACGCGATCGTAGCTGGCGGTCGGCAAGGCGAGCGTGTTGGCGTCGTGGGTGACGACCTTGACGTTGTCCAGGCCGCGCGCGCGGCACTGCGCCTCGATGTGCTCGCGCTGCGGCCGCGAGTTGGACACCGCGGTGATGCGCGCGCCGGGGAAGCGTTCGGCCATCCACAGCGTCAGCGAGCCCCAGCCGCAGCCCAGTTCCAGGATGCGCTGGCGGTCGCGCAGCTGCGCGCGCTCGGCGTACAGCTGCAGCATGCGTTCTTCCGCCGCGTCCAGGTCGGCGGTGTCGGCGTCCCAGTAGCAACTGCTGTACTTCAAGCGCTTGCCCAGGCACAGCTCGAAGAAGCGCGGCGGCAGCTCGTAGTGCTGGCGGTTGGCGGCGTCGGTTTCGATCGCGATGGCGCTGGTGCGCAGCGCTTCGACGAAACCGCGCTGGCGCTCCCACGCCGCATCCGCGCCGCCGCTGCGCTCCTCGCGCAGGCGCTGCGTGCACAGCTTGCGCATCGCGCTGCGCAGCAGCGCATCGGGCAGCAGGCCGGACTCGGCGATACGCGTGGCCAGCGGTTCGGCTGGCAGCGACGGCGGGGGCGAGGTGGCGAAGGTGCTGGACATCGGCGGTTCTCCTGGAAGCGGGATCATTGCCGCGGCGGCAACGGAAAGAAGGCGCTGGTGCGGCGCTGATAATCGGCGTAGTCCTGGCCGCGCGAACGCAGCGCCTGTTGTTCGGTGTAGGGAATGCCGGTGACGCGGTACAGGAATGCGAACATCAGCAGCGGCCCCAGCGCGGCGACGCCGACCCACAGCGCGCCGCCGCCCACCGCCAGGAACACGTAGGCGAACCAGTGCACGAACTCGAAGAAGTAGTTCGGATGCCGCGAGTAGCGCCACAGGCCGCGGCGGCAGGTCTTGCCCTTGTTGCCCGGATCGGCGCGGAACGCGGCCAGCTGGCGGTCAGCCAGGCTTTCCCCGCCCACCGCCAGCAGCCAGGTGAGCAGCGCCAGCGTGGTCCACACCGTCCATTGCGGGAGCGGATTGTGCGCGGCGACCGACAGCGGCACCGCGAACGCCACCACCACCAGCGCCTGGCCGAGGAAGAACGCCAGGAAGCGGCGCTGGTCGCCGTGCCAGTGTTCGCGCAGCGCGCGATAGCGGCCGTCCTCGTGCGCGTCGCCGAACACGCGCACGCCCAGGTGCCAGGCCAGGCGCGCGCCCCACAGTGCGCCCATCGCGGCCGTCAGCACGCGCGGCAGCGCGGCGCCGTCGGCGCGCCAGGCGCAGTACGCCGCGGCCAGTGCCATGCACGCGGCCCACAGCACGTCGACCACGCCGGCGTTGCGCGTACGCCGCTGCCAGGCCCAGCCGACGAGCATCGCCACCACGGTGAACAGGCCGACGTGCAATAGCGGCCAGGCGTTCATGGCGCGGCTCCGGCGATGCGCGGCGCAGGCTGCGCCGTCGCCGACAGACGCCGCGTCGCCAGGCTCAGCACGGCCAGCGCGGCCGCCCAGGCCAGCGCCAGCGCGAGTACGGCGTGCAGCAGCGGCGCGCCCAGCGTCACCGCCTGCCAGCCGCGCGCGGCCAGTACATAGCCGAGCGGGCCGAACACCGCGCCGAACAGCGCCGCGCGCCACGGGCGGTGCATGACCCAGGCCAGCGAATGGTTGAAGGTCAGCGCGAAGCCAGCCCACAGCGCCAGGATCCACAGCGGCGCCCATGGCGCCGGCGGCAGCGCCGCCGCATAGCGCACCCAGCCGCCGGCGGCCAGCGCGGTGTCGACGCCGGCGCCGAGCAGCAGTGCCAGCGCCATCAGCGTGGCATCGCCGCGCGCGCGGCGGCGCGGCTGCAACTGGTACAGCGCGAACAGCGCCAGTGCCGCCGGTCCGCACCAGGCCAGCCCATGTCCGGCGCCCATCACCGCAGCCAGCCACAGTAGTTGCAGCGCGACGTAGTTGGCCAGGTGGCTCATGCGTCGTGCGCCAACGCCGGCGCGAACTGCGCCGGGCGCGCGCCCGGCTTGCTCAGCCACAGGTGCACGTCGCCGATCGAGCGCTCCAGGAAGCCGCCTTCGCAATAGGCCAGGTAGAACTCCCACATGCGGATGAAGCGTGCGTCGTAGCCCAGCGCGCGCACCTGCGGCAGTTTGGCCATGAAGCGCTGGCGCCAGGCGCGCAGGGTCAGCGCGTAGCTGGGGCCGATGTCTTCCAGGTTGAACAGGCGCAGGTCGCTGGCGCGCGCGATCGCGCCGGTCATCGCCGCCACCGACGGAATGAAGCTGCCCGGGAAGATGTGGCGCTTGATGAAATCCACCGATTTCAGCGCCTGCGCGTAGCGGTGGTCCTCGATGGTGATCGCCTGGATCAATGCTTGGCCATCGTCCTTCAGCAGCGCGCCGACCTTGCCGAAGTAGGTGTCCAGGTACTGGTGGCCGATCGCTTCGATCATCTCGATCGACACCAGCCGGTCGTAGCGGCCATCCAGGTCGCGGTAGTCGCGCAGCAGCACCTCGACGCGCTCGCCCAGGCCGGCAGCATCCACGCGCTGGCGCGCCAGCTCGTACTGCTCGCGCGAGATGGTGGTGGTGGTGACGCGGCAGCCGTGGTGGGTGGCCGCGTACAGCGCGAAGCCGCCCCAGCCGGTGCCGATCTCCACCAGGTGATGGTGCGGTTGCAGGTCGAGCTTGGCGCAGATGCGCTGCAGCTTGCGTTCGGCCGCGCGTTCCAGCGCGGCGTCGCCGAGCGCGGCGTCGTCGTCGCGGAAGATCGCCGAGGAGTACATCAGGTTGCGATCCAGGAACAGCTCGAACAGCGGGTTGCCCAAGTCGTAGTGCGCGGCGATGTTGCGGCGGCTGCCGGCGCGGGTGTTGCGGGTGAGCGCGTGCAGGCCGCGCATCGCCATCCCGCCGAGCCGCGCCAGGCCGGACTCCATCGCATCCAGGCGGTCGCGGTTGCGCACCAGCAGGCGCACCAGCGCGACCAGGTCGTCGCAGTCCCACAGCCCGTCCATGTACGCCTCGCCGACGCCGACGCTGCCGTTGAGCGCGGCCTGGCGGTAGAAGCGCGGGTCGTGGATGCGCAGGTGCGCCTGCAGTGCCTCGCCCTCGGCCGCGGCGCTGCCCAGCGTGGTGATCGCGCCGGGTTCCTCGATGCGCAACTGGCCATCGCGCAGGCCGTCCAGCGTGGCGAACAGGCGGCGTCGCAGCAGGCGGTCCAGGCCGCGCAGCGGTGGTGCCGCCGGGGCCAGCGCGACGGCGTCGGAAGAGGGCGCGTGCGGAGCGTTCATCGGCGTTCTCGCGGAAGGGGAAGGTTGGGGTGGTCGTGCACCGGATTGCCGCGCAGCCACAGGCGCAGCGCCTGCCAGTGGATCTTGGCCACGACTTGCAGGGTCATCGCCGGGTAGCGCAGCAGCGCGCGCGCCAGGCTGGCGCCGCTGAGTTCGCGCCGCTGCAACACCAGCGTGGCGTCGAAGCGCCTGGCCGCCGGCGCGGCGTCCAGCACCTCCATGTGCACGCGCAGCTGCGCGCCGGGCGCGCTGCAGCGCCACGCGTAGTCGTGCGCCATCGCCATGAACGGCGAGACGTGGAAGCACTTGTCGAAGCGCCACGCATGCACGCTGCCGTGACTGCGCGCCGCCGCCACCGGCAGCACGTAGGCGTGGCGCTGCCGCCACGGCGTGTTGGTGATCTCGGCGACGATGCTGTGCAGGCGCTGCTGCATGTCGTGGCAGTAGTAGAACGTGACCGGGTTGAAGCAATGGCCGAAGTAGCGCAGGTGGGTCAGCATGCGCACCGCGCCGAGCGGGCGCTCGCCGGTGTGCTGCTGCACGCGGTCGCGCACCGCCTCGTCCAGCGGCTGCGCCGGATCGCCCAGGTAGTCGCTGCGGCGGAATTCGACCAGGTTGCGGCGGCCGACCGACCACAGCCAGCGCCGCGCGAACACCTGGTCGAGTTCGGCCAGATCCAGGTACATCAGGAACAGCGGATAGCGGAACGCCAGCGCTTTCGGTGTGTAGCGGCGATGCCGGACCCAGCCGCTGTACAGCGCGCTGTGCAGGCCGTGCGTGGTCGTGCCCGCCGCCGCCGGCGTTGTCGGGACGGCGCCAGCCGGCGGGACGGACACGGTAGCGCTGCGCAGCAGATTCATGGCCAGGGTATCCCCAGCCCGGCGGCGACGTCGACCGCGCTGCGCAGGCCGTCCTCGTGGAAACCGAAGCCCCAGCCGGCGCCGGCGAACCAGGTGCCGCGCTGGCCCTGGATCTCGTGCTTGCGCGCCTGCGCGGCCACCGCGGCCTGGGTCTGCAGCGGATGCCGGTAGCGCATGCGCCGCAGCACCTTGGCCGGGTCGATGTCGCCGCTGCGGTTGAGGCTGACGATCAACGGCTGCGGCGCGTCGAGCGACTGCAGCGCGTTCATCCAGTAGCTGACCGTGCACGGCGCCTCCGCATCGGCCGGCACGTGCGCGTTCCACGCTGCCCAGGCGCGGCGGTTGCGCGGCAGCACGCGTGCATCGGTGTGCAGCAGGGTGTCGTTGTCCTGGTAGGTGATCGCGCCGAGGATCTCGCGTTCGGCGGCGCTGGCGTCATTGAGCAGACGCAGCGCGTCGTCGGCGTGGCAGGCCAGCACGACATGGTCGTAGTGCTCGGTGTCGGCATCGGTCAGCACCGAGACGCCCTGCGACAGCCGCTGTACCGAGCGCACCGGCGTGCTCACGCGCTCCTCGACCCGCCAGCGGCTGCGCAGGGTGTGTACGTAGCTGCTGGAGCCGCCGCGCACCACCTGCCATTGCGGCCGCCCGCTGAGCTGCAGCATGTGATGGTTGGCCATGAAGCCGACCAGCTGGCGCATCGGGAACTGCAGGATCCGCTGCGAGGGCGAGGACCACAGCGCCGACGCCATCGGTACCAGGTGCGCGTCGCGGAACACGTCCGAGTAGCGGTGGCGCCGCAGGAACTCGCCCAGGGTCAGCTGCGCCTGCGCGGCGTCGCTCAGCACATGCGGCGCCTGCCGGTAGAAGCGGCGCAGGTCGCGCAGCATGCGCCAGAAGCGCGGGTTGGCCAGATTGCCGCGCTGGCAGAACAGCCCGCCCAGGCTGCCGGCGTTGTATTCCAGCCCGGTGCGCGCCTCGTGCACCGAAAAACTCATCGTGGTCGGCTGCGCCGCCACCTCCAGTTGCGCGAACAGCCGGCTCAGCAGCGGATAGTGCTGCGGGTTGAACACGATGAAGCCGCTGTCCACCGCGTACTGCACGCCGTCCAGCTCGATCGTATGGGTGTGGGTGTGCCCGCCCAGGTAGTTGGCGGCCTCGTACAGGGTCACATGGTGCTGTTGCGACAGCAGCCATGCCGAACCCAGCCCGGCGATCCCCGAGCCGATCACGGCGATGCGGCTCATCGCGCGCGCGCCTGTGCACGCAGCAGCCCGGGCGGCACCGGCTTCAGCTCGCGCACCAGTCCGGTCCACGACAGCACCTTCAGGCCGTACCAGGTCAGGTCGCACTCCCACCAGCGGAAGCCCTGGCGCGCCGCGCCGGGGAAGAAGTGGTGGTTGTTGTGCCAGCCCTCGCCGAAGGTCAGCAGCGCCAGCCAGGCGTTGTTGCGGCTGTCGTCGCGGGTGTCGAAACGGCGGCTGCCGAAGCGGTGCGCCAGCGAGTTGATGGTGAACGTGGCATGGAACAGGGCCACGGTGGAGACGAAGAAACCCCACACCAGCAACTGCGGCCCATCGGTGCCCAGCTGCGGATGGTGGCGCTGCAGCCAGCCGCCGAGCAGGAACAGCGCCAGCGCCAGCAGCACCGGCAGCAGCAGGTCGAAGCGGTCGAGGAAGCGCAGCTCCGGGAAGCGGCGCAGGTCCGGGATCGCCTCCCAGTCGGTGCGGAAGCCGCGCGGGGTCAGGAACCAGCCGCTGTGGCTCCACCAGAAGCCGTGCTGGCGTGGGGAGTGCGGATCGGTTGGCGTGTCGGTGTGGCGGTGGTGGTTGCGGTGGTGCGCTGCCCACCACAGCGGGCCGCGCTGCACACTGGTGGCGCCGAGCGCGGCGAACAGGAACTGCACCGGCCGCGAGGTCTTGAACGCGCGGTGGGCGAAATAGCGGTGGTAGAAGCCGGTGAGCGCGAACATGCGCACGGCGTACATCGCCAGCGCCATGCCCACCGCGAACCAGGACACGCCGACCCAGAACAGGCCCAGGCAGGCCAGGTGCAGGCCGAGGTAGGGCGCGGCGCGCAACCAGTCGATGCGGTCGGCGCGGGCCTCGTCCAGTTCGATCTCCGCACCGGTATCGAACCAGCGGCGCAGCGTACGCGCCACGTTGCCGCGATGCGGCGCGGGCACCGCGGCAGACGCTGCGACGGGTGCACGGGGAGGGTCCGGAACGGCGTTCGGCACAAGTGCATCTCGTGAGGATTCGGATACCGATACGGGCAAAGCTGGAGATCGGATGCACGTGTGACGTGTCTTTCATGCATGGCGTTGCTGGGCGGCCTGGCGTACGCGCATTTCCGAGCTTCGCCCGTACCCTCATCCGCGGCTGCGGGGCACCTTCTCCCGTGGGGAGAAGGGAGCTGCGAGGCTGTGCAGAGAGCGCCGCGGTTAGCCCCTCTCCCCTCGGGAGAGGGGTTGGGGTGAGGGTGCGTCGGCACGAACAGCCTGGCGCACCGAAATTTCCGAGGCTTTCGCCCGTACCCTCATCCGCCCCTGCGGGGCACCTTCTCCCGTGGGGAGAAGGGGAACTGCGAGGCAGTGCAGCGAGCGCCGCGGTTAGCCCCTCTCCCCCCGGGAGAGGGGTTGGGGTGAGGGTGCGTCGGCTCGGACAGCCTGGCGCACCGAAATTTACGAGGCTTCGCCCGTACCCTCATCCGCCCCTGCGGGGCACCTTCTCCCGCGGGGAGAAGGGAGCTGCGAGGCTGTGCAGAGAGCGCCATGGTTAGCCCCTCTCCCCTCGGGAGAGGGGTTGGGGTGAGGGTGCGTCGGCTCGGACAGCCTGGCGCACCGAAATTTACGAGGCTTTCGCCCGTACCCTCATCCGCCCCTGCGGGGCACCTTCTCCCGTGGGGAGAAGGGGAACTGCGAGGCAGTGCAGCGAGTGCTGCCGTTAGCCCCTCTCTCCTCGGGAGAGGGGTTGGGGTGAGGGTGCGTCGGCACGCACAGCCTGGCGCACCTGGATCTGTGAGGCTTCGCCCGTACCCTCATCCGCCCCTTCGGGGCACCTTCTCCCGATGGGAGAAGGAACAGCTGGCACCGCGGCGGCCTGCCTACGGCGCCAGGCGCAGCGTGCTGATGCCGCCCTTGGCGACGACCGGGCCGGTGGCCACGCCACCGGGTGCGCCGCCAGGCGGTTCCATCGTCACCGCCAGCACTGCGCCATCGCTGAGCAACGGCATCAACGCATCGGGAATGCGCGCCGCACGCGCCTGCGCGTCGTCGAACACGCCCATCGAGCGTGCCTTGCCGTCGGCCGGGATCAGCCATAGCTCGGGCACGCGCTCGGCATCGCGGCGGCCGGCCAGCGGGGTCAGGGTAATGCGCTTCTTGTCGGCGTCCATCAGCACCACGTAGCCAGGCTTGCCGTCGTCCTGCATCAGCGTCGAGGTCATCGCGATGCCGGTGTCGGTTGGCACTGTCGCGGCTGGCGGCGTGGGCGTTTGCGGCGGTAGCGGCTGACGCGCGACCATCAGCGTGAGCATGCACGCCGCTGCGGTGGCGAAGCCGCCAGCGCTCAGCCAACGCCAGGCGCGCACGTTTTCCCAGAAGCCAGGCGCTGCCGTCGGCGCACGTGGCGCTGGCGCATCCAGTCCCAACGAGGCACGAATGCGCACCCACACGCGGTCGGGCACCGGCACCGGCGCGATCTCGTCGGCCAGCGGCATCAGGTGCTGCTGCCATTGCGTCACCGATACGGCGAAGTCGCCATCGCTGTCGATGCGCTGCTCGGCGGCGCGGCGTTCGTTTGCATCGAGCACGCCAAGCACGTATTCGCCGGCCAGCACATCGCGCGACGGCGGGATTTCCTGCGGATCGGGCACGGAGGCGTTCATCGTTCCAGGCACGCCTTCAGCTTGGCCAGGCCGCGACGGATCCAGCTCTTGACCGTGCCCAGCGGGGTGCCGCTGCGCGCAGCCAGTTCTTCATAGGTGATGCCTTCGAAGAATGCGGTGCGGATGAGGTCCCCGCGCGGCGGTTCCAGTTCGCCCATGCACACGTCCAGGCGCCGTCCGGCGACGCGCCATTCGGTCTCGGCCAACGGATCGCGGCCCTCGTCGTGCAGTTCGCCGGCATCGTCCAGCGCCACCGACTGCCGCGCCGGCGCGCGTGCGCGCAGATGGTCGATGGCCTTGTTGCGGGCGATCATGGTCAGCCAGGTCAGGCCGCGCGCGCGCAGCGGATCGAACTGCGCGGCCTTGCGCCAGACCGAGGCGAACACGTCCTGCAGCACGTCTTCGGCGTCGCCGCGCTGCGGCACGATGCGCAGGCAGACGCCGAACAGGCGCGGCGAGGTGGTCCGGTACAGGCGCTCGAACGCAACGCTGTCGCCGGCCGCGGTGGCGACCAGCAGTTGTCCCGCTTCGTCGTGGTCTGGCGTCTCGGTCATGCCGGGGAGCGGTGGCGTAGGTCGCGGCGATGCTACAGGCTTTCGGCGTGGACGTCGCTCAACGGCGCTGTCCGCGCCACAGCGCCAGTGCGGCGAGCAGCAGCAAGATCTCGAAGACGGCCAGTCCAGTCGTGGTCGGCCCCACCGGCCACAGCCGCAGCAGGCCGACGCTGCGGTAGAGCACGATCGGCACGTAGAACGCCAGCGCCAGCAGCAGCCCGGTGTGCAGCTGCGCGGTGCGGGCGAAGTAGCCGAACAGGAACGCCATGCCCAATTGCAGGCCGCCGTAGATGACCAGGTACTCGGACTGGCCGGAGCGGTCCAGGCCGACGTAGCCGACCGCGGCGGCGGTCTGCGCCGGCAGCAGCGTGCACCACAGCGCCAGGACCGCATAGAGCGCGGCGTTGAACCACAGATAGGCCTTGGCCATGGATGTTCCTCGTCGTGGGATGGACATGCGTGCATGGGGAGGTCGGCGGCCGTGGCCGCGCTGTCGGCTGCGCTCAGCGCGCGCCGCATTGCGCGACCAGGGGGCGTTGCAGGGCCTGGTTCCAGGCGTCGTCGCCGGCCTGCGCACGCAGGCGCTCAGGAAATTCGATGCGCACCCGCGGATAGCGGCCGTGCGCATCGCGGAGGTTGCCGATGCCGCGGAACTCGAGCAGGCGCCGGTCGCTGCGCGCATAGGCCACCGCGATGTCGGGCAACAGGCCGCCGTACCAGGCGGACAGCGCCAGGGTATAGCGCTGCACGCCGGCATCGACCGCGCCGGGCTTGATCTGGAAGTCGAGCGTGCGCAAGGCGCTGGGCAGCACGAAGGCGATGCGCTGCGGCGCGCCGCTGCCCAGCGCATCCCAGTGCATGCGCAGATAGGCGTCGAACCCGGCATCGATCACCTGCGGGGCGTCCGCCGCCGGCAACGGCGCGCGCCGTTCCGCCTGGCCTCTGGCCTGGGTGAACATCTCGCGGCCGGCGCCGGCGCGGCGCACGCCTTCGCGATAGCCGCTGCGCGCATCGACCAGTTCGAAATCCGGGGCGATGCTGCCGTCGGCGATACGCTTGCGCGCGAAGGCCGTGCCGTCGGCGCAGCGATACAGCACCAAGCGCGCGCCGTCGTCGCGCACCCAATGACGTTCGCGGTACAGCAGCTGGCCGCCGTCGGCGGCGTAGGCCAGCCCGTCGTACTGCAGCATCGCCTGCGCCGGGACGGCGGCGCCGAGCGCGGCGAGGCCCAGCAGCGCCAGCGCGCGCGGCGGCGGGACGAACGGGGAACGGGCGGTCGGCATGGGCATGCGCGGCGCTTCCGAGGTGGATGACAGCTAGCGATACGCGGCGGGCGCCGATCCGGATGCGCCGGCGGTCGCGTCGGCGACGCATGCCGCGCTCAGCGCAGCTCGATGCAGTCCACCGGGCAGGCCGGCACGCACAGTTCGCAGCCGGTGCACAGCGGCGCCAGCACCGTGTGCATGTGCTTGGCGCCGCCGACGATGGCATCGACCGGACAGGCCTGGATGCACTTGGTGCAGCCGATGCAGTCGGCCTCGATCACGAACGCCACCTGCGCCGGCTTGTGCGTGCCGCGGCTGCGGTCGTAGGGCAGCGCCGCGGTGCCGAGCACGCGCGCCAGCGCGCGGGCGCCGGCATCGCCGCCGGGCGGGCAGCGGTCCACCTGCGCCTGCCCGTGCGCCATCGCCTCGGCGTACGGACGGCAGCCGTCGAAGCCGCACTGGCCGCACTGGGTCTGCGGCAGCAGGCGATCGAGGCGTTCGAGCAGGATGTCTTGGGCGGGCTTCATGGCGGATTCGGCGCGTCGGATGCGGCGCGCTGCAGGACGAGGGTCAGGGTCAGGCGACGCGGTGGCCGCCGTACCAGCGCTCGTGGGCGAGCGCCAGCATCGGCCGGTCCTCGCGGCTGTCGCCGTAGGCGTAGACGCGCGGACAGGCGGCCACATCGTAGCGCGCGCGGATCAGCCGCGCCTTGTGCGGCCCGCAATCGCCATCGGCGTAGCGGCCGGTCAGGCGGCCGTCGCGCGCCTCCAGGCGGTTGCAGATCAGGTCCAGCCCGTGTTCGGCGCACCACGGCTGCAGGTACAGGTCCAGCGACCCGGACACCAGCGCGATCCGGTGGCCCTGCGTGCGATGCCAGGCGATGCGCTGCATCATCTCCGGCCGCAGCAGCGTCGGCAGCACCTGGCGCGCATACGCGTCGGCCTGCGCGGCGATCTCGTCGGCCGCACGGCCGGCGAACACGACCCGGGTGACCCGCCTGCGGATCGCCTGCGCCGACACCAGGCCCAGCCGATAGCCGGCCAGCCACGGTCCCACCGACCACTTCGCCCGCGCCAGCTGCTGCGGCGTGGCGATGCGGCGCAGGAACCGCGCATAGCTGTCGGCGGTGGTGACCGTGTGGTCGAAGTCGAACAGGGCCAGGGAGCCGGGATTGGGCATTGAGGATTCGGATTTGCAAAGGCGGTTCATGCAGCGGATCGAGCAAGGGACCCGCTTCAACGAATCCCCAATCCCGACTCCCCAATCCCGGCCTTCAACGCACCGGCATGCCCGGTTGCGCGCCGCTGTCGGCATCGAGCAGCGCCAGCGCGCCGCCGTCGAAGCCGGCCGACAGGATCATGCCTTCGCTCAGGCCGAAGCGCATCTTGCGCGGCGCAAGGTTGGCGATGAACACCACATTGCGGCCGACCAGCGTTTCCGGCTCGGCGTAGCTGCCGCGGATGCCGGAGAAGATCTGGCGCTTGCCCAGTTCGCCGGCATCCAGTTCGAAGCGCAACAGCTTGTCCGAACCTTCGACGAATTCGCAGGCCAGCACCTTGCCGATGCGCAGGTCGAGCTTGGCGAAATCGTCGATGCCGATGAGGCCGGGATTCGGGAGTGGGGATTCGGGATTCGCGGCAGCCTTCGTTTCGGGCTTGGCCGGTGCCGGCTTGGCGGCGGCGGGCGCGGGGGCGAGGGTGTCCTTGGAGGCGTCGGTCATGGCGTCGATCAGCTTGGGGTCGATTCGGGTGAACAGCGGGGCGTAGGGCTGGATGACGTGCGCCAGCAGCGGCGCGTCGAGGTCTTCCCAGGCGGTGAGCGGCGCGGACAGGAACGCCTCGGCCTCGGCGCTGGTGCGCGGCAGCACCGGCTTCAGCGCGCCGGCCAGCACCCGGAACAGGTTCAGGCCCTGGGTGCAGACCGCCTGCAGCTGCGCCTCGGCACCGTCCTGCTTGGCGATCACCCACGGCTTGTGCTCGTCGATGTACTTGTTGGCCTCGTCGGCCAGGGCCATGGTCTGGCGGATCGCGCTGGCCGGGTCGTTGCGCTCGTAGGCCTCGCGGATCGGCGCCAGCGCGGCGGCGAAGCGCGCGTACTGCGCCGGGTCCGGCAGCGCGTCGGCCAGGGTGCCGCCGAAGCGCTTGTCGATGAAGCCGGCGCAGCGGCTGGCCAGGTTGACGAACTTGCCGACCAGGTCGGCATTGACCCGCGCCACGAAGTCGCCCAGGTTCAGATCCAGATCGTCGACGCCGCCGGAGGACTTGGCGGCGAAGTAGTAGCGCAGCGCTTCCGGCTCCAGGCCCACGTCCAGGTAGGTGCGTGCCATCACGAAGGTGCCGCGCGACTTGGACATCTTGGCGCCGTCGACCATCAGGTAGCCGTTGACGTGCAGCCGGGTCGGCGCGCGGTGGCCGGTGCCGTGCAGCACCGCCGGCCAGAACAGGCCGTGGAAGTTGACGATGTCCTTGCCGATGAAATGGTGCAGTTCGGTGGCGGTGCCGGCGGCCAGGTGCGGCTCGAACGGCTCGCCCAGGCTCGCGCACAGGGTCTGGAAGCTGCTCAGGTAGCCGATCGGCGCGTCCAGCCACACGTAGAAGTACTTGCCCGGCTGGCCCGGGATCTCGAAGCCGAAGTACGGCGCGTCGCGCGAGATGTCCCAGGCGCGCAGCCCGCCCTCGCTGTCCAGCCACTCCATCAGCTTGGCCTTGACGCCCGGCAGGGCCACGTCGCCGGCCAGCCATTCGCGCAGGAAACCGTCGAAGCGGCCGACCTCGAAGAAGAAGTGCTCGGAGTCGCGCAATTCCGGCGTGGCGCCGGAGATCACCGACTTCGGCTCCTTCAGCTCGGTCGGCGCATAGGTGGCGCCGCAGACCTCGCAGTTGTCGCCGTACTGGTCGGCGCTGCCGCAATTGGGGCAGATGCCCTTGATGTAGCGGTCGGGCAGGAACATGCCCTTGGCCGGATCGTAGAACTGCGCCACCGAGCGCCGCGCGATGTGGCCGCCGGCGTCGAGCCGGGCGTAGAACGCCTCGGTCAGCGCGCGGTTGGCGGCCGAGTTGGTCGAGTCGTAGTGGTCGAAGGCCACCCCGAACGCGGCGAAGTCGCGCTCGTGGCTGGCCTGAATGTTGGCGATGAAGTTTTCCGGCGTGACCCCGGCCTTCTCCGCGGCGAGCATGATCGGCGTGCCGTGGGTGTCGTCGGCGCAGACGAACCAGGTGCGGTCGCCACGCAGCCGCCGCGCGCGTACCCAGATGTCGGCCTGGATGTAGCCGACCAGGTGGCCCAGGTGCAGCGGGCCGTTGGCGTAGGGCAGGGCGGTGGTGACGAGAGCGGTGCGGGTCATGGCGAACGGCGATCCAGGGGGATCGCGATTATCGCATTAGTCGTGAGGCCGGGACTGGGGACTGGGGACTGGGGACTCGGGACTGGGGACTCGGGACTGGGGACTCGGAAGTCAAAAAAGGCGCCTTGCGGCGCCTTTTTGACTTTGGAGCTGGGTGGGAACCAGGTGATGTCGTTGACGCCTGCTTTAGCCCGCCGTTCCGAGTCCCGAGTCCCCAGTCCCGATTCCCGGCTTCACTCCCTGACCCACGTCTGCGTCCGTCCCAGCGCCTCGATGCCGATGTAGCCGCGCATCTGCAGCTTCTTGCCGCCGTCGCTGAGGGTGACCTTGGCCTTGTAGGTCTTGCCCTTGGCCGGGTCCAGCACCGAACCGCCGCTCCAGGTCGCGGTGCCGTCCGGCTTGAGCCCCCACAGGATGGTCATGCCCTTGATCGGCTTGCCCTTCTGCGCGCCGTCGCACTTGTCGCACAGCGGGTTGGGGCCCTTGTCGGACTGCAGGATCTCGATCACCTTGCCGCTGAGCGTGCCGTTGCCGGCCTGCTCGATCTGCACGATGGACTTGGGCTTGCCGGTTTCGTCGTCGATGGTCTGCCAGCGGCCGACCGGCGAGGTGTCGGCGGCCTGCGCGACGAACGCGGCCACGCTCAACGGCAGGGCCAGCATCAGGGTCTTGAAGGTGGTGCGCATGTGTCCCCTCCCAGGGTGTGTGCGAAGCGGTCGGCGCGATGCCGACCTGGAGCCGACTGTATACCCAAGCGTATGGTGCTGGGAATCGCCGGCCGCGGGCGGTTCAGCGAGTCGCCTGCGCTGCCGGGCTGCCGGGCTGGCGGCCGGGGCCGCCGCGCGGCCGGACTGCGGCGCACGGCACCCCGCCGCCGAAGCGGCGGCGCCGGTTACTGCAGCGTCACCTGCTTGCGGTTGTCGTTCGAGACCCGGTCGATCAGCTTGTTGTACGGATCGAAGCCGGCTTCGCTGGGCAGGCGCTCCACGGTCACGGTGATCGTCGGCGCGGCGGTGGTCACGTGCAGGCGCTGCAGGTACAGCACCTTCTCGTCGCGTTCCTTGCCCGACGGTCCCTTGGCGAAGACGCCGACCTCGATCCAGTCGTCCAGCGCGCCGTCTCGCTCCTTGCCCTTGCCGTCCACATAGTGCTTGGCGGCGTGCAACTGCAGGGTCACGTCGTAGCGGCCATCGGCACGCTTGCGCGCGGTCGCCGCTTCGACCCGGTTGTCGTAGAAGGTGATCTTCTCGAACAGATCGGTGATCAGCGCTTGCTGCTCGGGGCCTGCCTCGGCGCGGATGAACTGCAGCAGTTCGGCCGACGTGGTGTAAGGCGGCTGCTGGAAGGCCTTGGCCAGCAGGAACTTGTGCAGCGCGCGGTTCAGCGCCTGCTCGCCGATCTCCTCGCGCAGCCGGTAGAACACCAGCGAGCCCTTGCGATAGTGGATGTACTGCTGGTTCTCCACGCGGTACAGCGGCAGCTCCTCCAGGCTTTCGCCGCCGCGCCCGCTCAGATAGCGGTCCAGTTCGTACTTCAGGAAGCGGCGCATGTGCGCGCGTCCGTACTCCTGCTCCATCACCATCAGCGCCGAGTACTGCGCCAGCGATTCGGACAGCATCGTCGCGCCCTGCATGTTGGCGCCGATCACCTGGTGCGCCCACCACTGATGCGCCACTTCGTGCGCGGTGACGTAGAACACGTAGTCGATATCGTCCGGGTCGCGCAGGTCGGCGATGAAGCCGATCGACTCCGAGTACGGGATGGTGTTGGCGAAGGACTGGGCGAAGCTCTGGTAGCCGGGAAACTCGATGATGCGTACCTGATGATGCTGGTACGGGGTGAAGTGCTGCTCGTAGTAGGCCAGCGACTTCTGCACGCCCTCGATCATCCGCTGCACGTTGTACGGATGCTTGGCGTCGTAGTAGACCTCGATCGGGATGTCCTTGTAGCGCGCCTTCTTCACCTGCCAGCGTGCCGACAGGTAGGCGTAGAAGTTCAGCATCGGCCGGTCCATCGCGTAACTGAAGCAACGCCGGCCCTGGCGAACGAATTCCTTCTGCAGATAGCCGGGCGCCAGCGCGATCTGGTCCGGCGCGGTGCAGATGGTGGTGGCGAAATCGATCCAGTCGGCATCGTCGCTGATATAGGTGTTGGCGCGCGCAGCCTGGTCTTCGAGCTTGGGCATGCGCGTGGGTTCGCCGAGCCCGCGCTTGCGGCGCTCGTTGCGGTCCTCGATCTGCTGCTGCTCGTTGTAGCCGAACCACGGCAGCATGCTGCTGTTGAAAAAGCTGCCGTTGCCGACGATCTCGCTCTGCGCCTGGCGCACGGTGAGCCCGTGCGGATGGCGATCGACACGGAAGCGGAAGCTGCGTTGCTCGCCGGGCTGCAGCGGCGTGCTCAGCCGGTAGATGCGGTAGCCCAGCGCCTTGTCGTGCTTGACCAGGGTCTGCCCGCCCAGGTCCACTGCGACCAGGGTGCCGTCGCCATCCTCGCCGCTCATGCCCAGGTGCACGTCGCCGATCGGCGTGGCGTGGGTATTGCGCACGGTCCAGGTGGCGTCCACGACGACCGACTGCGTTTCCGGGTGCAGGTCGACCTGGTTGGTGACCGCGACGATGCGCGGTTGCGGCAGGTCCTTGTATTTGCGGTACTCGCGCTCGTAGCGGGCCTGCAGGTCCAGTTCCTGGTCGGGCGAGCGGAACGTGTTGTAGATATTGGTGTTCCAGTAGATCCAGCCGCCGACCGCGGCGAACGCCAGCAGCGACAGCGCGGTCGCGACCCCGGCACCCCCGCGCAGGCGCTGCCGCGCCAGCCGCAGCCGCTGGCGCGGTCCGTTGCCGACGCCGCGCGGCCAGAACGCGGCCGCCAGCAACAGCAAGGTCAGCAGGAACAGGCCCCAATAGCCTTGCAGCCACAGCTGCCCCGGCAGGAAGTGGCCGAAGCCGTTCATGTCCGAATACGGCGCATTCGGCCAACTGCCGAAGTTGTACAGGCTCTGCGTGTAGTCGAGCATCGACAGCGCCACCTGCCCGATCAGCAGCAGGATTAGCAGCGCATAGCCGAAGAACTTGTTGTTGCTCAGCACCTGCAGCACCAGCGCCATGCCGCCCATCAATACATAGAACACCGAACCCAGCGCCAGCGTCTTCAGATACAGCAGCGGCTCGATCCGGGTATAGCCCTTGCCCAGTTGCACCGCGACCGAAGCCAGCGCGCCGACCGCCTGGAACGCCGCGATCACCGCGATCAGGGTCAACAGCTTGCCCAGCAGCGGCACCCAGTTCGGCACCGGCATCGCATCGGTGATGCCGTCGATGCGCACGCCGCGTTCCTTCCACACCAGTTCGCCGGCATAGAACAGCACGATGATCACCAGCAGAAAGCTGTAGCTGTTCTGCAGCCCCTGCAGCATGATCGAGGTCACCGGCCAGATGTCGGTGCCGTAGTAGTTGCCGCCGAACAAGGCCTGCGGCACGAAGTTGGCGATGCCGAGCAGCAGCAGGACCACGAACGGCGCGCTGCGGAACACGCCCAGGGTGTCGAAGCGCACCTGCCGCAGCAATTGCCGCCAGCCGGCGCCGTTCTGCGCGAACGGGACGACTGCCGGCAGCCGCACGGCGCGCGCAGCGATCGCGGCTGCGGCCACCGGCGCCGCGACGGCCGGCGCCGGCTGCTTGCGGCCGAAACGGCGGCGGGTACCGCTGCGTTCGGTGCGGAACAGGGCGAAGGTCGCCGCGAACAGCAGCACCGACACGCCCAGCCACAGCGCACGGTTGGCCAGCAGGTAGCCGCTGAGTTCGGGCAGGTTGTGGTTGCGCTCTTCCGCCGACCAGTAGCGCAGGGTCTGCGCCAGCGCGCGGATGCCGAGCGGGTCGGACAGGGTGGCCGCCCAGACGTTGTCCAGGTCGGCCAGCACCGCGCGGCTGACCCCGTACAGCACCAGGAACACGATGACGCCGACATACACCCACAGGATGTTGCGCGCGGTCACCGCCAGCAGCGACAGCAGCGCGGTGGCGAACAGCACGTTCGGCAGCACCATCACCGCCAGCGTCCACAGGTAGGACGAGACGGCCACCGGCCCCAGCCGGACCGGATCGATCCACGGCATGAACTGGGCGATGAAGATGCCGAGCGCGACGATCAGGTACATCACCATGCAGGCCAGCAATGCCGCGCCGATGCGTCCGACCAGATAATCGCGGCGCCGTACCGGGCTGGAGAACACCAGCTCGGCGGTGCCCAGTTCGAAGTCGCGCAGCAGCGCATTGCTGACGAACAGTGTGGCCACCAGCAGGCCGATCAGGGTGAAGGCGGTCATCATCGTGGCGACGACCGAGGGCGCATTGCGGTGGACGTTGCCGATGCCGCCGCCGATCTGCACCGCGTCGCTGGAGCTGGCGCCGAAGGCGAGCAGGGCGAGCAGCGCGGCCAGCAGCCACAGCAGGGGAGAACGCAACTGCTCGCGCAGCTCGAAGCGCAGGAAAGCCAGGATCATGGTCGGCGCTCCGTCAGGCGGCCCGCGCCTGCTGGCGCAGGCGCTGGAAATACACGTCCTCGAGGTCGGGCGAGACCGGTTCGAAGCCCGCTTCCGGGCACTCGGCGCTGAACACATGGATCACCGGGCTGCCGGCCACCAGCCGGGTGGACAGCACAGTGAAGCGCGCTTCGTACTCCGCCAGCGCGCTCTTGGCCACCTGCTTGCGCCAGACCTGCTGGCTGAGCGTGGCGATGGCGTCGGCGGGCCGGCCGGTCAGCAGGACCTGGCCCTTGTTCATGATCGCCATCGCCGGGCACAGGTCGGTGACGTCCTCGACGATGTGGGTGGACAGGATCACCACCACGTTCTCGCCGATCTCGGCCAGCAGGTTGAGGAAGCGGTTGCGTTCCTCCGGATCCAGGCCGGCGGTGGGTTCGTCGACGATGACCAGCTGCGGATTGCCGAGCAGCGCCTGGGCGATGCCGAAGCGCTGGCGCATGCCGCCGGAATAGGTGCCCAGCTTGCGCTTGCGCGCATCCCACAGGTTGACCTGCTGCAGCAGCCCCTCGACCAGCTCCTTGCGCTGGCGGCGCTCGGTGAGCCCTTTCAGCACCGCGAAATGATCGAGCAGGTCCAGCGCGCTGACCTTGGGATAGACGCCGAAATCCTGCGGCAGGTAGCCGAGTTTGCGCCGCAGCGCGTCCTTGTCGCGCAGCACATCGATCGTCTGGCCATCGGCGGTGGTGAGCGTGGCGCTGCCGGAATCGGCTTCCTGCAGCGTGGCCAGGGTGCGCATCAAGGAGGACTTACCGGCGCCGTTGGGGCCGAGCAGGCCGAACATGCCGTGCGGTATGTCCAGGGTGACGCCCTTGAGCGCATGGACGCCATTGGCGTAGGTCTTGGACAGCTCGCGGATCTGCAGCATGGCGCACCTTCCCCTGGTCGATGCCCGAGTATTGGTGCGATCGCGCGTTGCCGCATGCGCCGGAAGTCATTGCCATCTGTAATGCTGCGTGCCGGCGAGTGCGGCCGCGGGGAGGATGCAGCGGGTGGATGCGGCGGGACCGGACGGCCCCGGGCGTGGCGCCGCTCAGCCGCCCTCGTACAGCTCCAGCGGCAGGTCGTCCGGGTCGGCGAAGAAGGTGAAGCGGCGCCCGGTGTATTCGTCGATGCGGATCGGCTCGGTGACCACATCGTGCGCCTGCAGGTGGGCGACGGCCGCATCCAGGTCGCTCACGCGCAGCGCCAGGTGGCGCAGGCCGCAGGCTTCCGGGCGGCTCGGCCGCGGCGGCGGCGCGGGGAACGAGAACAGTTCGATCTGGGTACCGTCGGGCAGGGCCAGGTCCAGCTTCCAGGAGTCGCGCGCGTCGCGGTAGACCTCGGCGACCACGCGCAGGCCGAGGATGCGGCAGTAGAAATCCTTCGAGCGCGCGTAGTCGGAGGCGATGATCGCCACATGGTGCAGGCCGCGCAGGGTCAGGCTCATCGGCACAGCGCCTGGCCGAACTGCAGCAGGTGGCCGTCCGGATCGTGGATCGCGAACTCGCGCATGCCGTAGGCGAACTCCTCCAGCGGGTAGGCGATGCGCGCATGCGGCTGCAGCCGCTGCCACCACGCGTCCACGTCGTCGGTGCGGAAGTACAGCGAGCCGGGGAAGCCGGAAACCGCGGCATCGCCCTGCGCCTGGCGCGCGGCCAGCATCAGCGCCAGCGGGCCATGCCGCAGCGACGCCCAGCCGGCGTCCGCGCCGCCACTTTCGATGCGGAACTCCAGCAGGCCGGTGTAGAACGCCAGCGCCGCGCCCAGGTCGGCGCTGCGCAGCATCGGGGTCAACGCGGTCAAGGCCATGCGCTGCTGCGTTGCGGAGGGAAGGAAATGAGCCATGCAAGGAGCATAGCGCGGCGTCGGATATCCGGCCCTGAATCGTGCGGGCATGGCGGCGTTGGCGTGCGCGGCGCGCGCATCTGCAGCGTGCGTTGGCCGCTTCAGCACGTCGCCGATGCATTGCAGGAGGGGCTTGTGCCGGTAACGCCCGGTCGGGGCCCAAGCCCCTCCTACGCAAGCGACGTGGATCGCCGCTGCGCTCAGCCCTTCTTGCTCGCCACCCAGCGTTCGATCTTTTCCTGCAGCACGTCCAGCGGCACCGAGCCGTCCTTCAGGATCTCGGCGTGGAACTCGCGGATGTCGAACTTGGCGCCGAGCTGCGCACGCGCGTAGTCGCGCAGTTGCATGATCTTCATCTCGCCGATCTTGTAGGACAGCGCCTGCCCGGGAATGGCCATGTAGCGCTCGGCCTCGGCTTCGGCGTCGGTGCGGCTGGTGGCCGAGTTCTCGAGCATGTAGTCGATCACCTGCTCGCGGGTCCAGCCCTTGCTGTGCAGGCCGGTGTCCACCACCAGGCGGATCGCGCGCCACAACTCGTTCTGCAGGTAGCCGAAGTAGTTGTACGGGTCCTGGTACAGGCCCAGGTCCTTGCCCAGCGATTCGGTGTACAGGCCCCAGCCTTCGATGTAGGCGGTCTCGCCGCCGAAGCGGCGGAACTTGGGCAGGTTGGTCAGTTCCTGCTGCAGGCCGAGCTGGAAGTGGTGGCCGGGAATGGCCTCGTGCAGGTACAGGTCTTCCGCGTCCCAGGTCTTGCGGCTGGGCAGGTCGTAGGTGTTGACGTAGAAGATGCCTGGGCGCGAGCCGTCCTCGCTGGGACGCATGTACGAGCCGCCGGCCGCCGACTGCGCGCGGTACGGTTCCACCGGGCGGATCTCGAACGCCGCTTTGGGCTTGAGCGAGAACATGCGCGGCACCGCCGCGTCCACCCGCGTCTCCAGGCCGCGGTAGTAGGTCAGTAGTTCGTCCTCGCTCTTGAAGGTGAAGCGCTTGTCGGTCTGCATGAACTTGAAGAACTTCGGCATCGAGCCGCGGAACTTCACCTGCTTCATCACCGCCTGGATCTGTCCCTGGATGCGCGCGACCTCGTCCAGGCCGATCTGGTGGATCTGCGCCGGGCTCAGTTCGGTGGTGGTGCTCTGGCGCACGTTGTACGCGTACCAGTCCGCGCCGCCGGGCAGCGCGCCGACGCCGGCGGTGCTGCGCGTGGCCGGCAGGTACTCGGTGGCGATGAAGCCGCGCAGCGAGCGGTACGCCGGCATGATCCGGTATTCGATCATGCGCTTGTATTCGGCGGTGATGCGCTGCTTCTCGGCCTCGGGCATGTCCGCCGGCAGGTTGCGCACCGGGCCCCAGAACAGGCTTTCCTCGGCGGTGGGCTTGATGATCGCGTCCAGCTGCGGCAGCACCTTTTCCATCAGTGCGCGCGGCTGCACCACGCCGGCCTTCATGCCCTCGCGCATGTTGGCGATGGCCTGGTCGAACAGGGCCGGGATGCCGAGCGCGCGCCGCGACCAGTTGTCGTAGTCCTTGGCGGTGCGGAACGGCTGCGCGCCGGTGCCCGAGCCGAGCATCACCATGATGCTGCCGACGTTGTAGAACTGGTTCACCGGCTGCATCCAGCTCGGGTACTTCTCCGACTCCAGTGCGTTGCGTGCGTCGCCGACGAAGATCTCGTAACTGAGCAGGTCCTGCCCGCTGAGCCCGTCCTTGCCGATCGCCTCGGCCTTGCCCAGCCACTGCACGGTGAAGTCGTGCGACTGCTGGCGGAACGCGGGCGACAGGAAGTTCGGCAGCTGGTCGTTGTAGCGGCTGTCGCCCTGGAACGTGGCCTGCAGCGGATTGAGCTTCAGCGAGGCTTCCCAGTAATCGTCGTACAGGCGATTGAGCTGCTCGGCCTTGCTGCGCACCACCGGCGCCGCGGCCGGGCGCGCCTTCCTGGCCTTGCTGGCCTTGGCGCGGGTCTGCGCGGTCTGCTGTTTGGCGGTCTTCTTCTTGGCCGCGTCCGCCGGTACGGCCAGCGACAGGCTCAGGACGGCGGCGATGGCGAGCGACAGCAGACGGGGAAAGCTGAGCGGCATTGCGGGCTCCAACGACAAGCGAGCACGGGAGCTTGCCCGATCCGCACCGTGGAGGCCACCCATCGCCGCATGCGCGGTCAGCAAAAAGCCGGTGCGGCGCCACGCGGCCGGCGCCTGTGCGGCCTGCTTGCGGCGGTGCGCAGGGCCGGCCGGGCGGATGTCTGCGGCGTTTGCGCCGGCCGTGCGTGCGTGGTCGCCGCGGCGCAGCGGCGACGCTGGCGGCATGCGAACGGGCCCGCGCTGGGACGCATAAATCCCAGGCGCGGCGCCGCGCCTGCGCGGACATGGCGCAGGCTCAGTCGGCCGCGGCTTCCTCGCGCAGTTGCGCGGCGCGGGCAGGAGTCAGGTAATCGGTGATCAGCCGCCGCATCAGGTACAGCAGCGGGATCAGCAATACCGCCAGCAGCATCTTGCACAGGTAGTTGAGCGTGCTCACCGCCAGGAACAGCGGGATCGACCAGTGCTGCGGGCCGAGCACGAAGGCGATGTAGATGACCACGAAGCTGTCGATCAGCTGCGACACCGCCGTGGAGCCGGTGGCGCGCAGCCACACGTGCTTTTCGCCGGTGGCGTTGCGGATGCGGTGGAACACCGCCACGTCGATCAGCTGCCCGGCCAGGAACGCGACCAGCGAACCGGCGATGGTCCACAGGCCCTGGCCGAACACCGCCGCGAACGCGGCCTGGTAGTCGGGCACGCCCTGCGCCTGCGCCGCGCCGACCCAGAACCCGGCCGGCGCCAGCGCGATGGCGGCGAACGCGAACAGGAAGCCGTAGCCGATCAGCGCCACCGCCAGCCAGGAAATGAAGCGCACCCCGCGCCGGCCGAAGAATTCGTTGATGGTGTCGGTGAGGATGAACACCAGCGGCCACAGCAGGGTGCCGGCAGTGAAGTTCATCGAGCCGGCCTGGCCGAACAGGTTCCAGTTCAGCGGCGCGATGCCCAGCGTGTCTTCCAGCGCGAAGATCTTGACCCCGATGAATTCGGCCAGCGCGGCATTGACGCAGAAGAATGCGGCCAGGCCGATGAACAGGCGAACGGCGCGATCGTCGAGCGTGCCGTTGCGCATCTGCCTTCCCTCAGCGGTCCATGGTGCGGGTGAACGGTACGCTGTCCGGCGCCACCGCGCCGCCGGAGATGATGAAGCTCATCGCCTGGTCCACGCTCCAGTCGGTGGGGGTCAGCAGCTCCACCGGCACGATCTCCAGGTAGCCGGAGGTCGGGTTCGGCGTGGTCGGCACGTACACCGCGGCCAGTTCGCGGCCGGTGCCCTGTTCCTTGATCACCCGCGTCACCAGGCCCACCGACTTCATGTCGCGGTGCGGGAAGTCGATCAGCACCACGCGCTGGGTGCTGCCGGGCTGGGTCTGCAGGATGTCCAGCAGCTTGCGCGCGCTGTCGTAGACCACGCTGGCCAGCGGAATGCGGCGCATGACCGCCTCGAACCAGCGCAGCAGGCGCTGTCCGACCACGCGCCGGCTGAGGATGCCGACCAGCAGGATCACCGCCAGCGTGGCGATCAGGGCGATGGTGTTCTGCACCCACAGCGCGGTGGCCCAGCCCATCTCGCGCGGGAACGAGGCGGCGATGCGCGCCGACAGCGGCACCACCCACGGGCTGCTGATGCCCGACAGCAGCACGAACACGAACTTGACCACGACCCAGGTCAGCCAGATCGGCAGCAGGGTCAGCAGGCCGGTGAAGAACAGCCGTTGCAGGGACGGGCGGGGGTGCGGAGCGGGGGTTTCGGGCGACATCCGCCTAGTGTAGTGGAGCGCTGCGCCGACCGCTGCGCCCGGCGATCAGGATGGCGCACGCCGTGCAGGTGCGATTGGGGAAAAGCGACGCGCGCTTCGCGCTGGCTTCGGGCCACCGGTCGCAGCGAACGCAAGCCCTTCCCGCGGTACGCCCGTGGGCTGGCGCCGGTCCCTGTGGGAGCGACTTCAGTCGCGACGAGCGCAGCGGATGGCCTGCGGACGTCGGGAGTCGTCGGAGCTGTTCGGCTCGACGCCGCATGGAACTCTTCCAGCTAGGCGGCTACGCGATCGACCGAGCCGCGATCGCGGCAGGTGTCGCTGTCGCGCCGCCGTTACCGCGCCGGCTTGCGCTTGACGTACAGCTGCTTGCGCGTGCGCGCGACCACCTCGCCGTGCGCGTCGAGGATCTCGTTGTCGAACCAGCGCAGGTATTTTTCGCCGCCGGCGGTGGCGGTGCGGATCTCGTCCAGCAGCGCGTCGTCGAGGCGGAACTGCGCGGTCACCGTGCCGCGCCCCGGGCGCACGAACTCGATGCTGCCGGCCTTGTCCCAGACGTAGTAGGCGCTGCCCAGGTTCTGCATCGCCAGCAGCATCCAGAACGGATCGGTCATCGCGAACAGGCTGCCGCCGAAATGGGTGCCGACGTAGTTGCGGTTCCACGGGCGCATGCGCAGTTCGACCCGCGCGTATCGGTAGTCCGCACTCAGCTCCACCAGGTGGATGCCGGCGAACAGGAACGGCGGCCACAGGTTCAGGCCGAAACGGAACAGCGAAGCATTCATGGCGGATGGAGGACAGGACGCGAAGCGGCGAGCTTACCATTCGCATGGGTATGGTGCGCCAGGCCTGCGCTGCCAGCGGGCGATGGCAGCGCAAAATTTCCACGCCGGGGTGCGGACGCGTCGGCGTCGCGGTCGCCTATCGCCGGCCTGCACCCGTTGTTGCTTGCCGCGCGCGCCGAACCACGGCGTGGCGAGTTCATCGCTTCCCAAGGCTTTGGCCGGGCGTGCTGCACGCATAGCCGTCGCGGCCGGCGGTCTTGGCCCGGTACAGCGCCGCGTCGGCCTGGGCGAAGAAGTCGCGGTTGCGGGTCTCGGCGTCGACCGTGGTGCTGTGCACGCCGAGGGTGACGGTGATCGGCACCGGGCCTTGCGGCCCGGGCACGGTCAGTTGGCGGATGTCCTCCAGCAGCGCTTCGGCGATCTGGCGCGCGTCGTCCAGCGCGGTGTCGGGCAGGATCATCGCGAACTCGTCGCCGCCGAAGCGCGCGGCCACGTCGTGCGCGCGTCGCGCATGGCGTGCCACGGCCGCGGCGACCAGGGTCAGCGCGCGGTCGCCGCTGTGGTGGCCGAGGGCGTCGTTGTAGCGCTTGAAGTGGTCGATGTCGACCACGATCAGGGTCAGCGGCTTGCCGCTGCGCTGGGCCATCGCCAGTTCCTGGCGGAACGCCAGTTCGAAGCTGTGGCGGTTGGCCAGCCCGGTGAGGCCGTCGCGGTGGGCCTGGCGCTGCCAGTGCGCGATGCGCAGGCCGAGCCAGCCGGCCGACACCAGCGTCACCGCCGCCAGGCACGCGGTCGGCGCGAACCAGCGGCCGCTGGCCAGCGCGCACAGCAGGCTGCCGGCCACGATCAGCGCCAGCATGACCGGCAGCGCCAACCACGGCCAGCGCCGGTGGCGGACCGAATAAGTCATGCCGAGCACGGCGAGCAGGGCCAGCAGCGCCGAGGTGCCGATCTGCTGGTTCTTCGACAGCGGCGTGATCGCATGTCCGCCGAGCAGCATCGCGGCCACGTTGGCCTGGTATTCGGCGCCGTTCATCCAGCTTTCGTGCGACATCGGGGTCAGGAAGCGCTGGCCCAGGCCGGTGGCGCCGACGCCGACGATCACCCGCCGGCCGCGCAGCGCCTGCGCCGGCACGCGGCCTTCCAGCACGTCGACGTAGGACAGCTGCGGGAAGCTGCCGGGCGGCCCGGCGTAGCGGACCCCGACGTAGTCGTCGCGGTGCCAGCGATACGGCATCGCATCCGCGGCCGGGCCGGCGTCGGAAGCCAGGCCGGGCCACGGCGGGGCCAGGCCGGCCAGGGCCACGCCCAGCGCCGGCCAGTGCGCATTGCCCAGCCCGGCGCGCAGGTAGATGCCGCGCGACACGCCGTCGGCATCGATCTCGATGTCGGTATGCGCCAGCCCGGCCGCGGCACGGGCGATGGCCGGCACCGGCAGCAGTTCCTGCGGCATCTCGCCGGCGTCGGTGCTGCTGGTGGTCACCGGCAGCACGGTGTTGCCGTTGCGGCGCAGCGCCGCGGCCAGCCGCGCATCGTTGTCCGGGTCGGCCTGGTCGGGTTCGCTCAGCACCAGGTCCAGCGCCACGCGCTTGACCCCGGCCTCGCTCAGCCGGTCGAGCAGGCGCGCGTGGGTGCTGCGCGGCCACGGCCATTGCCCGAGCGCCTGCAGGCTGCGGTCGTCGACCATCACCAGCACCACGCTGGAATCGGGCGTGTAGCGCCAGTGCGTCACCAGCGTGTCGTAGAGCGTGTTGTCCAGCCGCCACAGGCCGTCGGACAGGCCGAACCCTGCGGCCAGCGCCGCCGCCGCCGCGGCCGCGAGCCAGCGTAGCGGCGTGGGTGCCTTCACAGCAGCAACCACAACAGCAGCGCGCCGGCGCCGCCGCCCAGGTAACAGCTCCGGCACGGCAGCGAGATCACCTGGGTCGGCGAGAACGGCGCCGCGTAGCCGTCGTCGTCCACCTGCTGCACGCGCACGTACCAGGTGCCGCCGCGCGGTCGCGGCAGCGAGATCTGCGGGGTGTCGAGGGTGCGGTCGAGCAGCAGCGGCGCGGCGAAGTCCGGCTTGCGCGCGATCTGCACGCGATAGCGCTGCCCGGGTTCGCCGGCCTGCCAGCGCAGGGTCAGCTGGCCCTTGGCCGCTTCCGGCGGCTGCAGCGACGGGTCCAGCGGCGCGTCGCTGATCTGCAGCTGCAACGGCTGTCCGAACGGGCCCTGGCGGCCCTGCGCATCGCGCGAGGCCACGCGCCAGAAGTAGTCGCCCGGAGGCAACGGCAGCGGTGCGCGCAGCCGGGTGGCGTCGGTCGTGCGTTCGAACACCAGCTCGCCGAACTGGGCATCGCGCGCCAGTTGCAGCACGGTGGCGGTGGCATCGGCACTGCGGGTCCATTCGAAGCGCGGATGCGGCGTGCGCAGTTGTTGCTGCTGCAAGGGTTGCAGCGTCAGCGGCGGCAGCGGCGTGGCCCAGACCTGCAGCGCCCGTTCGGCGTCCTCGCCTTCCACGCCGGTGGCGGCGATGCCGCGCACCAGCAACAGCAGGCGACCGGTGGGCAGATCGTCCAGCGCGATCTGCGCCTGCGCGGTCTGGCGCGCGAAGCGCAGCACCTGGCGCTGCTCGGCATCCACCGCTTCGACCCGGTACCCGGCCGCGCCTGGCAGCGGCTGCCAGGCCAGCAGGTAGGGCGCGTGGTCGAGGCGGCTGCGCTGCTCGTCCAGCACCGGCGCGGGCAGCAGCCGTTCTTGCAGCGGCGAGGCGTCGGCGGCCATGCGCGAGGCCTCGCCGGGATGCAGCACCTGCCGGCCATGGGGGTTGCCGACCTGCACGACGCCGTGCAGCACCTCGGTGGCGGCCAGCTGGCCGTCGCCGCCGGCGGCGGCGCGGAAGCGGGTGCCGCGCACGCTGCTGGTGCCGGCCGGAGTCTGGATGATGTAGCGCGAGGCCGGGCCCTGGGCCGGGACCACCTCGTTGCTGGCGCGGCCCTGTTCCAGTCGCACCCGGGTATCGACCATGCCGGTGGCGCCGTAGCGGGCGAGCTGGTCGAAGCGCACGCGGCTGTTCTCGCGGACCTGCATCTGCGAGCCGTCGGCGAACTGCACGGTCACGCTGGCCTCGGCCTCGGTCTGCAACGTGGTGCCGATCGGCAGCAGCATGCCCTCACGCACCGGCGCCGTCGCGCTGCCGATGCCGAGCACGCTGGCGCCGCCGCGCAGCGCGATCACCCGCGCCGGCGCCGGCTGCACCCGCAGCCAGGCGATCGGGAAGCGCAACGGCTGCCCCGGCGGCAGCGCATAGGGATCGGCCACGGCGTTGTGCCGACCCAGGCGCTGCCAGTCCACACCGGGCTTGAGGTAGAGATCGCGCAGCTGCCACAGCGTATCGCCGGGGCGGACCCGGTAGACCCAGTCCTGGGCGGCGGCCGGCGGCGGTGCCGCCAGGCCCGCGCAGGCCAGCAGCAGCAAGGCGAGCAGCCGCCACACGGGCATCGGCAGGCGGCGACGGGAGGGGGTGCGGTTCTGACTGCTCAACGTCTCGCCCTGGCAAGGACCGGGTGCGCGACGCCGGACGGGCCGGGCCTGTGGATTTCCCCTGGTCGTGATGTCGCGGAGGGAGCCGGACGACTCGTCCGGCCACTGGGTGGCCGAACCGCGGAATCATCGCCAACCGATCCCGTCCGTGACATGAATCTCAGAACAACAGCGCGGACATCTTACGCCGATAGCGCCCGACCAGGTCCTCGTCCTCAATCACCCGGAACGCATCGATCAGCGATTTCTTGGCCAGGCCGTCCTCGAACGCGCGATCCTGGCGCAGCATGTCCAGGAACTGCTCCAGCGCCGCCTCGTCGTCGCCGGCGATCAGCCGATGCACGCCCAGCAGGTAGCGCGCCTTCAGGTCGGCCGGGTCCTGCGCGATCGCCGCCTGCAGCGCCTCCGCCGGCGGCGCCGCCTGTAGCGCGCTGACGAAGCCCAGCCGCGCCCGCGCCCGCACCGCGCGCTCGTCGGTGGCCAGGTTGGCCGGCAGCGCGTCGATCAGCGTCTCCGCCTCGGCGGCGGCGCCGGTCTTCACCAGCGCCAGCGCCAGGTCCAGCTTCAGTTCGTCCTTGTCCGGCTCGGCCGCCACCGCTTCGCGCAGGCGCAGCACCTCGGCGTGCGGGTCCAGCGGCGCGGCGGGCGCGTCCTCCTCGACCTCGGCCGGCGCCGGCAGCGGCACGATGCCGTGCTGGGTCAGGAACTCGCGCAGCTGGCCTTCGGGCATGGCGCCGGGGAAGCCGTCGACCAGTTGCCCGTCCTTGACCAGGAACACAGTCGGCACCGAACGGATCTGGAAGGCAGCGGCGATCTGCTGCTCCTGGTCCACGTCGACCTTGGCCAGCTCGAACGCGCCGTGGTACTCGGCGGCGAGCTTCTCCAGGATCGGGCTCAGGGTCTTGCACGGGCCGCACCAGGGCGCCCAGAAATCCACCAGCACCGGGGTCTGCAGCGATTTCTGCAGCACCTCGGCTTCGAAGGTCTCGGTCTTGGCGTCGAAAACGTGGGGCATGTCGGACATGGGGGCATCGTGGCAGGCGAAGAAGATGGCTTCTATGGTGACAGACCGGCGGCGGCGCAAGGGGAGCGGCGGCGGGCGGCGGCCTGCGCGCGGCCCCTGCGGCGCGTGATGCGGGCGGCGTCGGCGGACGCCGCGGCGCTTGCCGCCAGGCCGGCGAGAGGGTGCCAGCCGCGGCCGCAGCGGCGACAATGGGCGTTTGGCGCGCCGCAGTGGCGTGGCGGCGCAGTGCCGGGAGACAAGGTGACGAACCGATACGATCAGGCGCTGCGCTACGCGGGGCCGTTGCTGGCGATGGCCGCCGTCGCTGCGGTGGTGGGCTTCGGGCTGGCGCTGCCGGGCTACCTGCCGTGGTCGCACCCGGTCGCGCTGCTCGGTGCCCGCGGGATACCGCATGCCTGGGCGTTCGACCTGCTGGCGTTCGTGTCGCCCGGGGCGCTGGCGGCGCTGCTGGCGCTGCGCCTGTTGCAGCGCGCTGGCCGCGGCGCGCCGTGGACGCTGCGCGTCGGCGGGCAGGCGCTGCTGCTGGCCGGGCTGGCCTTCGCCGGCATGGGCCTGCTGCCGCTGGACCCGGCCGACCTGGAATCGCGCGCCACCCAGCTGCACGCCAGCGTCTGGCTGCTGTGGGTGGTGGCGCTGGTGGCGGCGGCGAGCCTGCTGGCCGCCGGCGCGTGGCGCCAGCCCGGCGCGCGCGGCTGGGCGCGTACCGCGCTGGCGGTGGCGGCGCTGGCCGCGCTCGGGGCGTTCGCGCTGGACGCGCTGCTGTCGGCGGCGGTGGCGCAGCGGCTGGTGTTCGCGCTGTGGTGGGCCTGGCTGGCGCTGTTGGCCTGCTGGCCAGGTCCGCAGGCGCTGCCGGGCGACCGCTGAAACCCTGGCCGTTGCGCAATCGGTGCCGGTCGCGGGCGGTTGCGACGCGGCACTGGACCAGGCTGGCGCGCTGCCGGCATGCCGCTGCGAGCGGCGCGGCGAGCGTGGTTTTCCCCGCAGCGGGCGCGCTGGCGGCCATCGGCGTACGCGGCGCCGCGTCGCGTCCGGGCAGGCGCCGCCGCCGCCGCTCGTCGCCGGGATTGGAGCCGCTTCCTGCGCTGCGGTACCCTTGTCCGCTTTGTTGCCGCCTGGCCCTTGCCCGTTTCCATGTCCGCCGTCGAGCCCACCGCCTACGACCCGCAGCAGGTCGAATCGTCCGCCCAGCAGTTCTGGGACGCCACCCGCGCCTTCGAGGTCAACGAGACCTCCGACAAGCCCAAGTTCTACTGCCTGTCGATGCTGCCGTATCCGTCCGGTGCGCTGCACATGGGCCACGTGCGCAACTACACGATCGGCGACGTGATCAGCCGCTACCAGCGCATGAACGGCAAGAACGTGCTGCAGCCGATGGGCTGGGACGCGTTCGGCCTGCCCGCCGAGAACGCCGCGATCAAGAACAAGACCGCGCCGGCGAAGTGGACCTACGCCAACATCGAGCACATGCGCAGCCAGCTCAAGTCGCTGGGCTATGCGATCGACTGGTCGCGCGAATTCGCCACCTGCCGGCCCGAGTACTACGTGCACGAGCAGCGCATGTTCACCCGGCTGATGCGCAAGGGCCTGGCCTACCGCCGCAACGCGGTGGTGAACTGGGACCCGGTCGACCAGACCGTGCTGGCCAACGAGCAGGTCATCGACGGCCGCGGCTGGCGCTCCGGCGCGCTGGTGGAGAAGCGCGAGATCCCGCAGTGGTTCCTGCGCATCACCGACTACGCGCAGGAACTGCTCGACGGCCTGGACCAGCTGCCGGGCTGGCCGGAGTCGGTCAAGACCATGCAGCGCAACTGGATCGGCCGCTCCGAGGGGCTGGAGATCCAGTTCGAGGTGCGCGACGCCGACGGCGCCGCGCTGGATCCGCTGCGCGTGTTCACCACGCGCCCGGACACGCTGATGGGCGTCACCTTCGTCTCCATCGCCAGCGAGCATCCGCTGGCGCTGCATGCGGCCAAGTCCAACCCGCAGCTGGCCGCATTGCTGGCCGAGCTGAAGCAGGGCGGGGTGTCCGAGGCGGAACTGGAGACCCAGGAAAAGCGCGGCATGGACACCGGCCTGGTGGCGGTGCATCCGGTCAGCGGCGAACAGGTGCCGGTGTGGGTCGCCAACTTCGTGCTGATGGGCTACGGCACCGGCGCGGTGATGGCGGTGCCCGGCCACGACCAGCGCGACTTCGAGTTCGCCAACAAGTATGCGTTGCCGATCCGTCAGGTGATCGCGCTGAAGGCGCCGAAGAACGACGAGGAGCGCAGCTGGGAACCGAGCGTCTGGCGCGACTGGTACACCGACAAGACCCGCGAGTTCGAACTGGTCAACTCGGCCGAGTTCGATGGATTGGATTACTACGGCGCGTTCGAGGCGCTGGCCGAGCGCTTCGAGCGCAAGGGCCAGGGCCAGCGCCGCATCAACTACCGCCTGCGCGACTGGGGCGTGAGCCGCCAGCGCTACTGGGGCTGCCCGATCCCGGTGATCTACTGCGCCAGCTGCGGCGCGGTGCCGGTGCCGGAAGACCAGCTGCCGGTGCTGCTGCCGGAGAACGTGGCGCTGAGCGGCACCGGTTCGCCGCTGAAGACCGATCCGGAATGGCGCAAGACCACCTGTCCGCAGTGCGGCGCGGCGGCCGAGCGCGAGACCGATACCTTCGACACCTTCATGGAGTCGAGCTGGTACTACGCGCGCTACACCTCGCCCGGCGCCAAGGACATGGTCGACAAGCGCGGCAACTATTGGCTGCCGGTGGACCAGTACATCGGCGGCATCGAGCACGCGATCCTGCACCTGATGTACTTCCGCTTCTTCCACAAGCTGCTGCGCGACGCGCGCCTGGTCGACAGCGACGAGCCGGCGACCAACCTGCTGACCCAGGGCATGGTGATCGCCGAGACCTACTACCGCGACAATGGCGATGGTTCCAAGGAGTGGATCAACCCGGCCGAGGTGGACGTGCAGCGCGACGAGCGCGGTCGCATCGTCGGCGCCAGCCTGATCGCCGACGGCCAGCCGGTGCAGATCGGCGGCACCGAGAAGATGTCCAAGTCCAAGAACAACGGCGTGGACCCGCAGGCGATGGTCGGCAAGTACGGCGCCGACACGGTGCGCCTGTTCTCGATGTTCGCCGCGCCGCCGGAGCAGTCGCTGGAGTGGAACGAGGCCGGCGTGGACGGCATGGCGCGGTTCCTGCGCCGGCTGTGGGCGCAGGTGCACAAGCACGTCGCCGACGGTGCCGCACCGGCGCTGGACGCGGCCGCGCTCACCGCCGAGCACAAGGCGCTGCGGCGCAAGACCCACGAGACCATCGGCAAGGTCGCCGACGACTACGGCCGCCGCCACAGCTTCAACACCGCCATCGCCGCGGTGATGGAGCTGACCAACGCGCTAGCCAAGTTCGACGATGCCAGCGCGCAGGGCCGCGCGGTGCGCCAGGAAGCGCTGGAAGCGGCGGTGCTGCTGCTCAATCCGATCACCCCGCATGCCAGCCATGCGCTGTGGCAGGCGCTGGGGCATGCGCCGACGCTGCTGGAAGACCTGCCGTTCCCGCAGCCGGACCCAGCCGCGCTGGTGCGCGACGCGCTGACCCTGGCGGTGCAGGTCAACGGCAAGCTGCGCGGCACCATCGAGGTCGCCGCCGACGCCCCGCGCGAGCAGATCGAGGCGCTGGCCCAGGCCGAACCGAACACCGCCAAGTTCCTGGAAGGCCTGAGCATCCGCAAGATCATCATCGTGCCGGGCAAGATCGTGAACCTGGTGGCGGCGTGAACCATCGCGCCGCGCGCGTCGCCGGCGCACGCCGCGCTCCGGCGCCGTGTCCGCCTGCGCGCGCCGCGGCACGTCTCAACCCTCGTTCACGCGGCATCCGGCAGGCTAGCCGCCTGTTGCCGCGCCCAGCCGGCTCCTCCAGACTGTGTCCATGACCCGACTCCTGCTCGCCCTCGTCCTTGCGACGTCCCTGACCGCCTGCGGTTTCCACCTGCGCGACAAGCTGACCCTGCCGGCCGGCACGCCTTCGGTGAAGGTGGTCTCCTCGGCGCCGTACAGCGAGCTGGTGAAGCTGCTCGAGCGCGGCCTGCGCGCCGCCGGCGCGGAGATCGCGCCGAAGGACGTCAACACCGGCGTGGCGCGCCTGGAAGTGTTGTCCGAACGCTGGGGCGACCTGCCGATCGCGCTCGACGCCGAAGGCCGCGCGCAGGAGTACAGCCTGCGCTACGCGGCGATCTTCGTGTTCCGCCGCGCCGACGGCAGCGTGCTGGTGCCGCAGCAGGTGATCGAGCTGTCGCGCGACTACGTGTCGCCGCCGACCGACGCCACCGGCACCACCACCGAGCGCGAGATCCTCGCCGACGAACTGCGTCGCGAGATGTCCGCCTCGATGCTGCGCCGGATCGACAGCGTGGTGCGTGCCGAAGTGCGCGCCGGCAAGGACGTCAACGCCGCGCCGCCGGCGGCGACCGGAACGCCGGTCGAAGGCAAGCCGGCGACCACGCCGCAACCTTGACCGCCTGGGTCATGCCGTCGCCATCGTCCGTGGCCGGCGGCGCGCCTTGCGCGCGTACAAGGCCCGGCGCCCGGGCGCTGCACGTTTCGCAGCGGCAGCGCGCCTGCGGCGCAGCGGCGCGCCCGAACGGCGGATGCGGCGGCATGGCCGCTCCCAACCGCGCCGACAGGGCGTAGGCTGCCGCCATGGAATTGCGCCCCGAACAACTCGTCACCCAGCCGGCCTCGCAGCCGCTGCACCCGGTCTACCTGATCGCCGGCCCGGAAACCCTGCGCGTGCTCGAAGCCGCCGACGCGGTGCGCGCACGCGCGCGCGCCGAAGGCATCGGCGAGCGCGAGGTGTTCGATGCCGATGGCCGCGATTTCGACTGGAGCCAGCTGTATTCCAGCTTCAACGCGCCGAGCCTGTTCAGCCCGCGCCGGCTGATCGAACTGCGCCTGCCCAGCGGCAAGCCCGGCAAGGAGGGCGGCGAGGTGATCAGCGCGTTCTGCGCCGATCCACCGCCGGACGTGGTGCTGCTGATCACCTGCAACGAATGGAGCAAGGCGCACCAGGGCAAGTGGGCCGACGCGGTCGGCCGGCTCGGGGTGATCGCGGTGGCCTGGGCGATCAAGCCGCACGAGCTGGGCGACTGGATCGAGCGCCGCCTGCGCAGCAAGGGCCTGCGCGCCGATGCCGGCGCGGTGCAGCGCCTGGCCGAACGGGTCGAGGGCAACCTGCTGGCGGCCGCGCAGGAGATCGACAAGCTGGCGCTGCTGGCCGACGGGCAGAGCCTGGACGTGGCGGCGATGGAGTCGCTGGTCGCCGATGCCGCGCGCTACGACGTGTTCCGCCTGGCCGAGGCCACCCTGGCCGGGCAGGCGCCGGCGGTCGGGCGCATGCTCGCCGGGCTGCGCGCCGAAGGCGAAGCGGTGGCGGCGTTGCTGCCGATCCTGATCAAGGAACTGCTGCGCACCGCGGCGCTGGCCAAGGTCCAGGCGGCCGGCGGCAACCTGGCCGCGGAGATGAAGGGGCAGGGCATCTGGGAGTCGCGCCAGGCGCCGTTCAAGCGCGCCCTGCAGCGGCATGCCGAACCGCGCCGCTGGGAACGCTTCGCCGCCGAGGCCGGGCGCATCGACCGCGTCGCCAAGGGTCGCGCCGACGGCGACGCCTGGATCGCGCTGGAGCGCCTGCTGCTGGCCATCGCCGAGGCGCGGGCGGTGCGGTTGTTGGTGGTATGAGTAGGGGCGGGACCGGGGACCGGGGACCGGGGACCCGGAAAAGCGGAAATTTGGCGAGGGCACGCGCTCTAGATTTTGCTGTTCCCGGGTCCCCGGTCCCCGGTCCCCGGTCCCCAAAGCTCCACCTGATCTACGGCGGCACCTTCGACCCCATCCACAACGGCCATCTGGCGATCGCGCGGGCGGCGCGCGAGGTGTTCGGGGTGCCGGTGCGGCTGATGCCGGCGGCCGATCCGCCGCATCGCGACGCGCCCGGGGCCGATGCGCGGCAACGCTGCGAGATGCTGGCGCTGGCGATCGCCGGCGAGCCGGGGCTGCTGCTGGACCGGCACGAACTGCAACGCGCGCTGGCGCAGCCGGGCGTGGCCTCGTACAGCATCGATACGGTGCGCGAGCTGCGCGCCGAACTCGGCCCCGCCGCGCCGCTGGCGCTGCTGGTCGGTGCCGACAGCTTCGTCGGCTTCAACGGCTGGCGCGACTGGCGCAGCCTGCTCGATGCGGCGCACCTGGTCGTCGCCGACCGCGCCGGCAGCGGCTGGGAGCGCGCGCTGCCGGCCGAACTGGCGCAGGCGGTGGCGGGGCGCTGGGCGGCCTCGCCGCAGGCGCTGACCGCGGCGCCGGGCGGCCGGCTATGGTGCCTGCGGCAGCCGCTGCGCACCGAATCGGCGAGCCAGGTGCGCGCGCGCATCGCCGCCGGCGGCGACTGGGCGCCGCTGGTGCCGGCCGCGGTGGCGGACTACATCCGTGCCGCCGGACTGTATGCGCGGGCCCCGGCCGCGGCCAGCTGAATACGCGTCTTCGCGCAGTTCCCTATAATTCGCCCCATTCCATCGAGTTCGCACCTTTGTCCAGTCAACAAGCCCACGTCATCAAGACCCAACTTCCCAACCCGCCGCCGCCGTTGCCGGTGCTGCTGGCCCATGTCCGCAACGCGCTGGAGGAACTCAAGGCCAAGGACGCGGTGGAAATCGACGTGCGCGGCAAGTCCAGCGTCACCGACTACATGATCGTCGTCTCCGGCACCTCCACCCGCCACGTCAAGTCGATCGCCGACGAGGTGATCAAGCACGCCAAGAAGCTGGACGTGATGCCGCTAGGCGTGGAAGGCGAGCGCGAGGCCGAGTGGGTGCTGGTCGATCTCGGCGACGTGGTGGTGCACGTGATGCTGCCGCGGGTGCGCGAGTTCTATGCGCTGGAGCGGTTGTGGACGGTCGGCGACCAGCCGCCGAGCGACGCGGACGACGACGCGCGCGATGCCTGATCCAACGCACCGGCGCGACGCTGCGCCGGTGGCGGATGCAACCCCGGACCTGGCGCTGTCGGCCGCGCTGGCCTGCGCCGGCAGCGCGCTGCGCAGCGCCGCGGGCGCGCGCTTCGACACGTTGGTCGCGCAACTGGAACGCAGCCGCGGCGAACTCGCCGCCTGGCGCGAGGCCTTGCCGCGCTGGCAGCAGCGCTTCCACGAACAGGTGCAGCCCTTGCTGCAGCGGCGCGACCAGCTGCATGCCGAGCGCGTGCTGGCGCTGGACGCGCTGTGCATGGCGCACAAGCTGGGCAAGGCCGACCGCGCCGCGCTGTCGGCGCAGATCTGCCTGTTGGCCGAGCCGTTGATCGAGGACGCCGGCCTGCTCGAGCTCAAACCGCTCCACGACCGCCACGCGGACACGCCGTTCGACCAACGCATCGCCGCCTCCGATGCGGCGCTGCGGGCGATGATCGCCGCGCATTTCGGCGAGGACGCCGACGCGCTGCCGTACCTGGCGACGCCGCAGGCGCTGTTCGAGCGCCTGCAGCAGCGCCGCCGACAGACTCAGGCCGCGGCGTCCGCGCGCAAGGCGAAGCAGGCGCGGCGCGCGGCGTCGGCCGCACCGGTGCCTGCATTCGATCCGCAGACCGCGCTGCGCGAGCTGTACCGCCGGCTGGCGGCGGCGCTGCACCCGGACCGTGAGGCCGATCCGCAGCAGCGCGAACGCAAGACCGCACTGATGCAACGGCTCAACGCCGCCTATGCCGACGCCGACCTGCTCGGCCTGCTCGAATTGCAGCTGCAGGCCGGCCAGCTGGACGCCGCCGCGTTCGCGACGATGGCCGACACCCGCATCGAGCGCTACAACCGCATGCTCGGCGAGCAGATGCAGGCCACGCAGGACGAACTGCGGCGCATCGACGCCGCGTTCAAGGCCGACTACGCCGTGTTCGGCACGCGCCGGCTCAAGCCGGAACGGCTGCAGGCGGCGATGGCCGAGATCAAGCGCGCGCTGCAGGACGAGATCGACGGGCTGGCCGAGGATCTGCGCGAGCTGCAACACGCGCCGAGCCTGCGGTCCTGGCTCAAGCGGCAGGACGCGCAGCCGCCCGAGGTGTCGCGCGAAGCCCTGCTGTTCCAGGCCATGCTGGACGACGCGCAACGCGACGACTAGGCGCGCGCTGGACGGCACACGTGTCGTGATCGTGGCGACGGCGCTGGCCTGCGTCTATGTGGCATCGGTCTGGCCGCAGCAGGTCATGGTCATCACCGGGACGCGCGAATGCCGTACGGCATCCTTGGACCACAATCGCTTCGGCAAACGCTTGCGGCTGCGAATGCGCGAGTCGAAGACGCTCGCGAGTCGCGTCGTTATCCGCCGAAAAATGCGTTGGCCGGATGGATCGGCGCTGCGCCGAGCGTCGCCGGCAGCACGCCGGGGACGGCGGCGCCTCGCGGGCGCCGTCGTCGTTTTGCGGCGGCCGCGTTCGCGCGCGGCCGTCGCATCTGTGGTGCCGCGCCGCCTACAGCGGCCCGCGCTCCCAAGGCCCGGTGATCGCCACGGTGATGCCCGGGGTCTGGATGTTGACGAACAGCGTGCGCGCCAGCGGATCCCAGCATGCGCCGCAGAACTCGCTGTCGCGGTAGTCGCCTTCGGCGACGGTCTTGCCGGCGTTGGCCAGCTGGGTGGAGGTCAGCGCGATGTTGTTCTTGGCCAGGTAGAACGATTCGCCGGCGCGGGTCAGGCCGATCAGCCGCGAGCCGGGGCCGTATGCGTCCGGGCTTTCGCCGCCGTCCTCGCACAGCACCACGCCGCCGCGCGCGCTGACGGTGACGTTGTCGGGGTTGTGCGCGGCCAGCTGGTCGCCGCTGACGAACAGCGCCTTGAGCCGCTGGCTCAGCAGGTCCAGTACCCACACCGCGCCATTGCCGCGGCCCTTGCGTCCCTGCGCGTCGGTGCCGGTGCTGGTGTCGACGATGAACATCTTGCCGTAGCTGTACCAGATGCCCTCGCCGCGGCTCATGCGCAGCGCGCCTTCGCTCCAGGCCTGCGCGAACGGCCCGCTCAGGGTCTCGCCGGCGCCGATGTCGGCGAAACCGCTCGGCGCGACGATGCTGTCCAGGTCCGGCTCGGGGATGTCCACCCACTCCAGGTCGAAGCTCTGCCCGACCGCGGCCACGGTGAGGTCGGCGTTGCGGCGACCCTTGACCCGCGCCGCCTGCAGCCGGCCGCCGTTCTCCAGCGAACCGTAGCGGCCGCGGCGGTCGTTGGGGATGAAGCGGTACAGGCCGGCCTTGTTGCGGTCGTCCTCGGTCAGATAGACGATGCCGGTGCGCGGGTCCACCGCCACCGCCTCGTGGCTGAAGCGGCCCAGGCCCTGCAGCGGACGGCCGCTGGTGCGCGCGCTGTCCGGGTCCACCTCGAACACGTAGCCGTGTTTGCGGCCGCTGCTGGACACCGCATCGCTCTTGATCTCCTCGCAGCTCAGCCAGGTGCCCCACGGCGTCGGACCGCCCGCGCAGTTGACCAGGGTGCCGCCCAGGCTCGGCTCCAGGCGGTCCCAGCGGCCGTTGCGGAAGCTCAGCGTAGTGGTGCCGCCGCCGGCCGGCTGGCCGTCGCCGACGAGGCCGGTGTCGTACATCGCCGGCGCCCGGATCGGTGCGGTGGCGCCGCGTTCGTGGTTGCGGATCAGCACGTATTCCATGCCGTGGCCATAAACGCGTTCGTCGCCGCGACCGCCGCCGCGCGCGCGGCGCACCGCGACCACCGCCATGCCGTCGTGGCGATCGGGGCAGGGCTGGCCATCGTCCATGCGGTCGCCGCTCCAGGCGAAGGAGCGATAGCGGAAGCCGCGCGGCAACTGCAGCAGTGGCAGGCCGGTGCTGTCGTCGGCGACGGGGGCGAGCGGGCCGTAGCGGCTCGGTACCGGCGACAACTGCGCCGCGGCGGTGGCGGCGTGCGCCTGGCGCGACTGCAGCGCGCCCAGGCTGCCGATGGCGCCCATCGCCATCGCGGCGGCGCTGCTCTTGAGGACGTGTCGGCGGGCGGGGTCGAAGACATGCATCATGCGGCTCCTGCTGGCTGAGGTGGCCCCGACCCTAGGCAGGCCGCCTAACGCGTGCGTGACATCGCGGTAGACAATTTCCGGCGCGGCTTCGTGCACGAAGCCGGTGCCGGCGCCGCTGCTTTTCCTGCCAGCAAGGCCAGGCGCTGGTTGCCGCCTGTGCGTGGCGCATGCGTCCGCCGCGCCGCCGTCGGCGCGGCGGCTATCATGTGCCGATGAAATGCCGACTCATCGCCACCGGCGAACGCGCGCCCGCCTGGGTCGCGCAGGGCTTCGCCGAATACCGCAAGCGCCTGTCGCACTGGCTGCCGCTGGAACTGGTCGAGATCGAGCCCGGGCTGCGCGGCAAGGGCCGCGATGCGCAGCGCGCGATCGAGGACGAAGGCCGCCGCGTGCTGGCGGCGCTGCCGAAGAATGCGCTGGTGGTGGCGCTGGACGTGCCCGGCAAGGCGCACAGTTCCGAGCAGCTGGCGCAGCGCATGGAACACTGGCGCGGGCAGGGGCGCGACCTGGCGCTGCTGATCGGCGGCCCCGAAGGCCATTCGCCCGAGGTGCTGGCCGTGGCCAGCGAATCCTGGTCGCTGGGGCCGTTGACCCTGCCGCACATGCTGGTGCGCCTGGTGGTGGCCGAGCAGTTGTACCGCGCCGCGGCGATGCTGGCCAACCATCCCTACCATCGCGCCTGATCGCGGATCACGGCGCGCGACACCGCGCGTCGAGCGAGCGCAGCATCTCTTTGGTGAATCCTGCTGCCACCGGCTCGCCGGCAGCGTGACCGCTGCCTGGCCGATTGGCACAGCTGCGAACGTGCAGGCGCCGATCGCCGCGACGCTGTAGCTGCAGCGCCGGCATCGCAACCGCAGGTCACGCCATGCGGCGCGCACAAAAAAGCCCGGGCTTGCGCCCGGGCTTCTCGTTTACAGCGTAACGCGTTCGATCAGTTGAACGTGTACTTGGCGCCCACCGTGAAGTAGCGGCCGACCGCGCCGCTGAAGTGCAGCGGGTTGTAGTTGACGCCGCCGTAGGTGGCCGGATCCAGCGGAGCGATCCGATCGAACACGTTCTGCACCGAGGCGTTCAGTTCGAACGCGTCGGTCACGTTCCAGCGGCCCGACATGTCGAAGGTGGTGAACGAGGCGATCTTCTCGACCGGGCTGCCGTCCGCGTAGAACGCCAGGTAGTCGCCGCCGCGACGGTCCTTGTTCTCGATGCTGTCGATGTAGTTGACGACGCCGCTGACGCTCCAGTTGCCCTGCTTCCAGGTGGTGCCGAAGTTGATGCGGTCCTGCGGGGTGCCGATGCAGTTGGTCACGTCGCAGTTGCCGTGGGTGCCGACGTAGTCGACCGTGGTGTCGCCTTCGGTCCGCTCGAACTTGAGCAGGTGGCTCCACTGCAGGTCCATTTCCAGCTGGCCCGGGCCGATCTCGAAGGTCTGGCGGACGTCGGCATCGACACCGCGCACACGCGAGGAGTTGGCGTTCACGTACGCGGTGTTGACCGCCAGGATGGTGCCGCTGTTGGCCACGCCGCCGATGTTGTTGCTGTCGCGCAGGACGTTGCCGGAGGCGATCGCGTCGGCGGTGCTGCCCTGGGCGATCTCGTTGGTGCGCTTGATCTGCCACGCATCCACGGTCAGCGAGGTGCTGGCGGTCGGCTGCAGCACGAAGCCCACCGAGTAGCTCTTGGACTCTTCCGGCTCCAGCGCCGAGTTCGGACGGGTGATGATCGCCACCGAACGCGCGGTGCACTCGTTGGCCGGATCGATGGCGCAACGCACCGGATCGCGCGCGTTGGAGAACGCGGCCAGGCCGCCGTCGCCGTTCTCGGCCGGGTTCGGCGCACGGAAACCTTCGGCGTAGCTGGCGCGCAGGGCGATCCAGTCGGTCGGGGTCCACTTCACGCCCAGCTTCGGCGTCGCCTTGCTGTCGCCGCTCTCGTACTTGTCGTAACGCACCGCCGCCGACAGTTCCAGCTGCTCCAGCACCGGCGCCGACAGCTCGGCGTAGGCGGCGTAGACGTTCTGGGTGCCGTCATAGGCCGAGTAGCCCAGGCCGATGATGTCGCCGATGTCGGTGAAGGTCTGCGGGGTCAGGCTGTTGCTGGTCTTGCGCCATTCGGTACCCAGCGCCAGGCCCAGCGGGCCGCCCTGCAGGTCGGCCAGGCTGCGCGACACGGTGAAGTCGAACATGTCCAGGCTGGACTTGGCGGTCGCGCTGATGGTCGGCGAGATGAAGTCGTACAGCGCCTGCGAGTTCAGGCTGGCGTTGTCGCCGATGCGCCAGGTGCCGGCCGGGCAGGCCGGGTTGCCCAGCACGCAGCGCACGGCGCTGTAGCGCAGGAAGCCGGTGCGCTTGTTGATCAGGTCGGTACCCGAATGCAGGTAGGCGGTGTCGTAGCTCCACTCGCCCCAGTTGCCCTTGACCCCGACCAGGAAGCGGTTGAACTCGTTGGTGTTGTCGGTCACGCGCGGGCCCACGTCCCAGGCGCTGTAGCGCACGCGCGCGGCGGTGGGCAGCGGGTTGTCCGGATGGCCGGCATAGAGCATGGTGGCGCCGGCGCCGCTGTTGGCGTTGACCGGGCCGCCGGGATAGCCCCAGCCGCCGGACACGCCGGACGGGGTGTTGGAGAACACGGTCTCCTTCTTCGAGTAGCCGATCTCGGTGTAGATCTCGCCGCCCTCGCCGAAGGCGAAGCTGGCGCGGGCGAACACGTTGACGTACTTCTCTTCCGGGCTCAGGTCGCGGTACTGCTGCGCCGGATCCCACAGGCAGCCCTGGGCCTGCGCGGTGGCATCGGTCTGGCCGGGAATGGTGGTCAGGCCGGCGCAGCCGGGCAGGGCGACCAGGTGGGCGGTGCTGTCGAACACCGAGCCGTTCGGGCCCACCCCGCCGGCAGTGCCGCCGCTGAGGTAGGCGCCGCCGAGGAACTGGGCGTCGGCGGCGTCGTAGCCGTAGCGGCGGATGTCGCCGGTGCCGATCCACTTGCGGTCCTTGCGGTCGCTGATCTTGATCGCGTCGGACTTGCCCACGTCCAGGCTGAAGAAGGCGTTCCAGCCGTCGTTGGCGAGGTTGCCGGTACCGGCGGTCAGGGTCGCCTTGCGGGCATTGCCGTCGCTGTCGCCGGACATGCCGTAGGAGCCGCGCAGGATGGCACCTTCGAAGTCGCTGCGCAGGATGATGTTGACCACGCCGGCGATCGCGTCGGAGCCGTAGATGGCCGAGGCGCCGTCCTTCAGGATGTCGATCCGCTCGACCGCGTCCAGCGGGATGGTGCTCAGGTCGGTGAAGACCTTCTGGCCGTCGTCGGCCAGGCCGTAGGTCGCCATGCGGCGCCCGTTCAACAGCACCAGGGTGGAGCCGGCGCCCAGGCCGCGCAGCGAGATGCCGGCGCCGCCGCCGGCGAAGCCGTTGCCGAAGCTCTTGGGAATCGAGCCGGCGCCGTCGGAGGTCAGGGTCTGCAGGTACTCGGCGACCGTGGACTTGCCGGTGCGGTCGATTTCCTGGCGGGTGACCACCTGCACCGGAGACGGGGTCTCGGTGTTGGTACGGGGAATGTTGGAGCCGGTGACGGTGATGCGGTCGAGGTTGGTCGCCGCCTCCTGCGCGAATGCGGCGGGAACGGCGGCAGCGGTGGCGAGGACGCCAGCGACGGACACGCAAAGGATATGGCGGCGGGTTGCACGCCGTTGGTTCAGGGTGTTCACAGTCTCTCTCCTAACTGGAAGCGCAAGTTTTGATTTCTAATTTTGCTAAAAGCGCCGGCTTATGAAGGCCGGCTGGCTCCCATCTAGGTGTATTTATCGTGAATGAATTGTGAATTTTGAATTAAAAGGCCCCGGCGGGCGCTTCCGCCGCCGGGGCCGCGCCCGCGTTCAACGGCCCAGCGAAAAATCCACCGGCACCAGCCCGTAAACCTGAACCGGGGTGCCTTGCTGCAATGCAGCATGGAATTTCCAGCGCTTCAGCACCTGCTCGCGCGCGGCCTGGTCGAGGATGCGGTGGCCGCTGCTCTTGGCGATGCTGACCTCCAGCGGCTGGCCGTCGACGCCGACCAGCACGCGCAGCAGCACGCTGCCCTGCAGGCCGGCACGCAAGGCGTCGCGCGGGTAGGGCGGGGCCGGCGCGCGCAGGTACTGCAACTGCATGCCGGCCAGCGGTGCGCTGGACGGTCCGGGTGGCACGCTGGGTTCGGCCAGCGCAGGCGCCGGATCGGCGGTCGCCGCCAGCACCGGTGCCGGGCTCGCATCGACCAACGGCGCCTGCACCGGCAGCGGGGTCGGCACCGCGGTCGGCACCCGCGGCTGGGTCATGGGCCGCTTCTCGGGCTGCAGCGTGGGCTTCGGCGGCGCCGGGGTGATCGGCACCACCATCGGCTGCTGCCAGCGCGGTTCCGCCTTGGTCTGTTCCTGTGGCGGCGTCACGTGCGAGAGCGGGATCAACAGCAGCAGCAAGGCGAGCAGGTGCAGGCCGATCGCGGCGCTGAGCGCCAGGATCCGGGACAGGTCGATGCCGAACGAGGGAGCGGGGAGTTGCGTGCGAACCATGATCCACCTCCATGATGATGTGCGTCTTGTGGACTTGCGGTACGACCAAACGCGTCAGCGCGGCGGACGGGGTCAAGGCGGCATCCGTCCGCGTCTCCGACATTGAGCCTATTGCCCTCGACTTGGCAAGCGTCACCGCAAGGCAGCGTCGTGCGGAGGCACCGTGCCCGGCGGCGCCGCGCTCGGCGGCCGCATCGTGCGGGCCGGCGCTGCCCGAACTTCGTGGTGCAGGAACGACGACGGCGCCCGCAGGCGCCGTCGTCGCAACGCATGGAGGCAGGGATTACTTGCCCAGTTCGAACACCACGTCCAGGTTGACCGACACGCTGCTCTCGCCGGTCGCCACCGGGGTGCTGTCCATCTCCGCCTTCATCGCCATCGCGCGCATCATCGGCATCGGCCGCACGCCGCCGCCACCGCCTTCGGAGATGCTGACGATGCGGCGCACGCGCAGGCCCAGCGACTTGGCGTAGGTCTGCGCTCGGGCCTGCGCCTTCTTCAGCGCATCGACCCGGGCCTGGTCGTACAGCGGCTCTGGATCGTCGATCTCGAAGGTGGGGCCGTTGATCTGGTTGGCGCCCTGCGCGGCCAGCGCGTCGAGCACCTTGCCGAGCTTGGCGATGTCGCGCACCTTCAGGTTGACCGAATTGCTGGCCTGGTAGCCGATGACCTGCGGCGCCTGGTTCTCGGCGTACTTGTATTGCGGGCTGAGGTTGATGCCGCTGGTCTGCACGTCCTTGTCGGCGATGCCGGCGGCGCGGACCGCGGCCAGCACCTTGGTCATCTGTTCGGCGTTCTGGCGCATCGCCGCGGCGCTGTCGGTGGCCTGGGTGACCACGCCGGCCGACAGCGTGGCCACGTCCGGCGCGTGCCTGGCCTCGGCCTGGGCGGCGATGTTGAGCATGGTGCCGTCGGCGGGCACGGCATAGGCCGGCGCGGCGGGTTGGGCATGGGCGGTCATCGTGCCTCCTAGGGCGAGGGTCAGGGCCAGCAGCAGCGGACGGACGGACAGTGGACGCATCGGTGTTCTCCTTGAAGATGGGGCGAGGGTGTTGCCGCGACAATGAACGCGTCGTGATGCGTGCCGGGGTCGCGTGCATGGTGCCGGAATTAGCGATCGTTCAGTCAGGCGTGCCGGGTTATCCTTCCGCCATGCTGTATCTCGCTTCCCGTTCCCCCCGCAGAAACGAACTGCTGACGCGCCTGGGCGTACCGTTCCGGATCCTCGATCTGGAGGTGCCGGAAGTGCGCGCGGCCGGCGAACCGGCGCAGGCCTACGTGCGCCGGGTGGCGCTGGACAAGGCGCGCGCCGGCATGGCGCAGCTCGGCGCCACGGCGGATGCGCTGGTGCTCGGCGCCGACACCGAGGTGGTGCTGGACGATCGCGTGTTCGGCAAGCCGGCCGACGCCGACGACGCGGCGGCGATGCTCGCTGCGCTGTCCGGGCGCACGCACCAGGCGATGACCGCGGTGGCGTTGGTCGGCGCGGCGCGCGAGGAGGTGCTGCTGGTGCCGACCGCGGTCAGTTTCGCGGTGCTGTCGGCGCAGGACATCGCCGACTACGTGGCCAGCGGCGAACCGATGGGGCGCGCAGGCGCCTACGCGATCCAGGGAGGCGCCGAGCGCTTCGTCAGCCGTCTGGACGGCAGCTATTCCGGGGTGATGGGCCTGCCTCTGCACCAAACTTCCCACCTGCTGCACGCCTTCGGAGTGCTTTGATGTCGCAAGAGATCCTGGTCAACGTCACACCACGCGAGACCCGGGTGGCCGTCATCGAGAACGGCATGCTGCAGGAACTGCACATCGAACGCGGTTGGCGCCGCGGGGTGGTGGGCAACATCTACAAGGGCCGGGTGCAACGGGTGATGCCGGGCATGCAGGCCGCGTTCGTCGAGGTCGGGCTGGAACGCGCGGCGTTCCTGCACGCCAACGACGTGGTGCGGCCGGCGCCGGTGGCCAACGGCGACACCGACGAGGCGCCGCCGTTGCCGGTGGCGTCGGGCGCGCCGATCGTGGAGCTGCTGCGCGACGGCCAGGACATCGTGGTGCAGGTGGTCAAGGACCCGATCGGCAGCAAAGGCGCGCGGCTGACCACGCAGATCAGCATCCCTTCGCGCTACCTGGTGCTGCTGCCGCAGTCGCGGGTGATCGGGGTGTCGGCGCGGATCGAGGACGAGGCCGAGCGGCTGCGCCTGAAGACCCTGGTCGCCGACCTGGCCGCCAGCCATGGCGGCTTCGGCTACATCATCCGCACCAACGCCGAGGGCCAGCCGGCCGAAGCGCTGGCCGAGGACATCGCCTACCTGTCGCGGGTCTGGAACGTGGTCGAACGGCGCGGCCGCGAAGGCGCGCCGGCCAGCATCATCTACGAGGACCTGAGCCTGCCGCTGCGCGCGGTGCGCGACCTGATCCGCAAGGACGTGGAGAAGGTCAAGGTCGATTCGCACGAGACCTTCGAGCGCCTGCAGGCGTTCGTCGCCAAGTACATGCCGGTGCTGGCCGAGCGCCTGGAGCTGTACACCGGCGACCGCCCGATCTTCGACCTGTACGGCGTGGAGGACGAGATCGCGCGCGCGCTGGACAAGCAGGTGCCGCTGAAGTCCGGCGGCTACCTGGTCATCGACCAGACCGAGGCGATGACCACCATCGACGTCAACACCGGCTCGTTCCTGGGCCAGCGCAACCTCGAGGAAACGGTGTTCCGCACCAACCTGGAGGCGGCGCAGGCGGTGGCGCGGCAGCTGCGGCTGCGCAACCTGGGCGGCATCATCATCATCGACTTCATCGACATGGACGATGCCGAGCATCGCCGCCAGGTGCTGCGCACGCTGGAGAAGGCGCTGTCGCGCGACCACGCCAAGACCACGGTGTACGAGTTCTCGCCGCTGGGGCTGGTGGAGATGACCCGCAAGCGCACCGTCGAGAGCCTGGAGCGGCAGCTGTCCGAGCCGTGCCCGGAATGCAGCGGACGCGGCTCGATCAAGACCGCCGAGACCGTCACCTACGAGATCTTCCGCGAGATCACCCGCGCGGTGCGCCAGTTCGACGCGGCGCGGCTACTGGTGATCGCCTCGACCAAGGTGGTGGCGCGGATCACCGACGAGGAATCCTCGGCGGTGGCCGAGCTGGAGGAATTCCTCGGCAAGAGCATCCGTTTCCAGGCCGACGAGCAATACCTGCAGGAGCAGTTCGACGTGGTGTTGTTGTGAGGCTGAGAGTGGGGAATCGGGAATGGGGAATGGGGGAAGAGCGTGATGTCGGCCCCGACGCATCCTGGTTTCCATCCACGAAGTCGTTTGCGGGATTGCACGCAGCAGTGAGTTGCCCGCGTCCTGCCTTTCCCATTCCCCATTCCCGATTCCCCACTCCCGGCCGTTGATGCCTACCCCCCTGCGCCGCCGCCTGCGCCTGGCCCGCCGTTTCGCGTTCTACGCGGTGGCGATCGGGTTGGTGTGCGTGGCGTTGCTGGTGGGGGCGCTGAGCCAGGCGTTGCCGTTCGTGGAGCGGCACCCGCAGCGGATCCAGGCCTGGCTCAGCGAGCGCGCCGGGCGGCCGATCCAGTTCGACCGGGTCGAGACCGCCTGGACCCGGCGCGGGCCGCTGCTGCGCCTGGACGGCCTGCGCATCGGCGCCGGCGACGGGGTGCGCATCGGCCAGGCCGAGGTGCTGGTGTCGATGTACGCCGGCCTGCTGCCGGGCCGTTCCTTCACCGAACTGCGCCTGCGCGGGCTGGCGCTGACCCTGCTGCGCGGCGCCGACGGCACCTGGTCGGTGCAGGGCCTGCCGACCGCGCCGGCCGGCGATCCGCTGGACGCGCTGCAGGGTCTGGGCGAGTTGCAGGTCATCGACGGCCGCCTGGCGGTGCATGCGCCGGACCTGGGCCTGGATGCGCAGTTGCCGAAGATCGACCTGCGCCTGCGCGTGGACGGCGACCGCCTGCGCGTCGGCGCGCAGGGCTGGATCGACCTGAAGCAGGCGCCGCTGACCGCGGTGCTGGACATGGACCGCCGGCGCGGCACCGGCCAGGCCTACGTGGCCGCGCGCGCGGCCGAACTGGGCGGTTGGTCGGGCTTGCTGCACGCCGCCGGGGTCCGCGTCGAAGGCGGCGCCGGCGCGGTGCAGGGCTGGGCGCAGTTGCAGCGGCACCGGATCGTCGGGGTCAGCGTCGAGGCCACGCTGCGCGACTTGCGCCTGAGCGGCGCGGCGCTGGCCGCCGGCGGCGCGCGGCCGCAGACCGCGTTCACCACGCTGCGCGCCACCGCGCGCTGGCGGCAGATCGACGGCGGCTGGCGGCTGGATGCGCCGCGGCTGCAGATCGGCCAGGCCGGGCTGCCGACACAGCGCCTGGATGGGTTGACCGTGGCCGGCGGGCGACGCTTCGCGCTGCTCGGCGAGCACCTGGATGCGGCGCCGCTGCTGGCGGTGGCCGCGCTCAGCGACGGCCTTTCGCCGAAGCTGCGCGCCTGGTTGCACGCGGCGCGGCCGCGGCTGCAACTGACCCAGGTGGCGCTGACCGGCAGCGCCGGCGGGCCGCTGTATGGGCAGGGCCGGCTGACCGAGCTAGCGTTCGCGCCGGTCGGGCAGTCGCCCGGGGTGAGCGGCCTGCGCGGCCGCTTCGATGGCGATGCGCAGGGCGGGGAGCTGGTGCTGGACGCCGCCAGTCCGGTGCGCTTCGACTGGCCCAGCGGCTTCGGCGTGGTCCACGAGGTGCGGCTGGCCGGGCGCATCGTGGCCTTCCGCGACGGCACCGATGTGTGCGTGGCGACCCCGGCGCTGCGCGTGCAGGGCAGCGATTACGGCGCCGATTTTCGCGGCGGGGTGCGGTTCCAGGCCGACGGCTCGCGGCCGTGGATCGACCTGGCCGCCGACCTGCAGGACGCGCCGGTGACGGCGGCGAAGAAGTTCTGGGTGCATTCGAAGATGAGCAAGGCGGCCACCGACTGGCTGGACGCCGCGCTGCAGGGCGGGCGCCTGCGCGGCGGCCGTGCGCTGGTCTCCGGCGATCTGGACCAGTGGCCGTTCGTCGACCACAACGGCCGCTTCGAGGCCACCGCGCGGCTGGACGACGCCAGGATCCGTTTCCAGCGCGAATGGCCGGCGGTGGAGAAGGTGGACGCCGAGGTCGCCTTCATCGGCAACGGCTTCGAGGTGCATGGCCGCGGCGAGATGGGCGGGGTGCCGGTGGACCGGCTGTCGGCGGTGCTGCCGGACTACAAGCAAGGCCAGCTCAGCGTGCTGGCCAGCAGCCGCGCCGAGACCGGCAAGCTGCTGGCGATGCTGCGGCAGAGCCCGCTGCGCCGCCGCTACGGCGAGACCCTGGACGCGCTCAGCGCGTCCGGTCCGGCCGACGTCAGCTTCGACCTGCTGCAGCCGTTGCGCCGCGACGTGGGCGGCCATCACCTGCGCGGCAAGGTCGAACTGCTCGGCGCGCACATCGCCGATCGCCGCTGGGACGTGGCCTTCGACGACATGCGCGGCAGCGCCGACTACCGCGACACCGGCTTCGAGGCGCCGCAGCTGGCGGTGCTGCACGAGGGCCATGCCGGCGAACTGGCGCTGCGCGCCGGCGATGGCGTGCTCGATCCGCAGCAGGCCTTCGAGGCGGCGCTGAGCGCCTCGGTGGACGCGGACGAACTGCTCGACCGGGCGCCGGAAATGGCCTGGCTCAAGCCCTACGTGCAGGGCCGCTCGCGCTGGAACATCGGCGTCGGTCTGCCCAAGACCGCCGATGGCGGGGTGCAGCCGCCGACCCGCCTGCAGCTGCATTCGGACCTGGTCGGCACCCAGCTGCTGTTGCCGGCGCCGATGGACAAGGGCGTGGCGGCGCCGCTGGCGACCTCGGTCAACGTGCCGCTGCCGGTCGGCACCGGGCGCATCGAGGTCGCCTTCGGCAAGTTGATGGCGCTGGTCGCGCGCAGCCAGAACGGCAAGACCGGGGTCAAGGTGGTGATGGGCAGCGACCACGTGGTCGGCGACCCGCCCGGCGATGGCCTGACCGTGAGCGGGCGCACCGCCTCGCTGAACGCGATCGACTGGATCGGCCTGGTCAGCGGCCCGGATCCGAACGCGTCGGCCACGCCAGGTGCCGCTGACCCGATGCCGCTGCGCCAGATCGACGTGCTCGCCGACCATCTGCTGCTGCTCGGCGGCGTGTTCGACAACACCCGCCTGCGCCTGCAGCCGCAGGCCGACACGGTGGCGGTGCAACTGGACGGGCCGGCGCTGGCCGGCGAACTCAGCGTGCCGAGCAAGCCGGCCGGCGTGCTCGGCGGCCGCCTGGCGCGGGTGCACTGGCGCGCGGCGCCGAGCGCAGCGGCGGCCTCTGCTCCGGCTGCGGCCGCGACTCCTGCGGCCAGCGTCACGCCAGACCCGGCGACACCCGCAGCGGCCGCGGCCGCCGTGCGGCCGCTGACCAGTACGCTCGACCCGGCCAAGATCCCGGCGCTGGCGCTGGACGTGGACGACCTGCGCTTCGGTGCGATGCAGCTCGGCGCGGCCTCGCTGCGCACCCGCAAGCTGATCGACGGCATGCGCGTGGACCAACTGCACCTGCGCTCGGACAAGCAGAAGATCGACATCAGCGGCGACTGGCGCGGCAAGGGCGCCACCGCGCGCACCCAGCTCATCGCCAGCGTGGACAGCCAGGACCTGGGCGCGCTGATGCAGAGCCTGGATTTCGGCGGCCAGCTGCGCGGCGGCGAAGGCACGCTGGGCCTGCGCGCCGCCTGGCCGGGCGATCCGGCCGGGTTCCAGCTGGCGACCCTGCAGGGCCAGCTCGACGTGGCCGCGCGCAACGGCCAGCTGCTGGAACTGAACCCCGGCGCGGGACGCGTGCTCGGCCTGCTGAGCGTGGCGCAGCTACCGCGCCGGCTGATGTTCGATTTCCGCGACTTCTTCTCCAAGGGCTTCGCCTTCAACCGCATCGACGGCCAAGTGCAGTTCGGCGACGGCGTGGCGCGCAGCGAGTCGATGTTGATCGACGGCCCCGCCGCGGAAATCAAGGTGCGCGGGCAGGCCGACCTGCGCGCGCAGCAGTTCGACCAGACCATCGACGTCAATCCAAAGGCCGGCAACCTGCTGACCGTGGTCGGCGCGGTCGCCGGCGGCCCGGTCGGCGCGGCGGTCGGCGCCGCCGCCAACGCGGTGCTGGGCAAGCCGCTGGGCGCGATCGGCGCGCGCACCTACCGGGTCACCGGCCCGTGGAAGGATCCGAAAGTGGAAGTGATCGAGCGCGATGCCTCGCGCCCGCCGGCGCCGCCGGCCGCCTCCGGCAGTCCCTGAATCGGCGCGTGTCCCGCGCCGCCCGCGCTTGCGCTGAGCGCCCCCGTCCCCCATGTTGAGCCCATGACCGAAAACGCCCTCAGCCTCGCCGAAACCCGCCTGTTGCTTCCCGCCGGCCTCGATGCCACCAGCCTGGAGCGCGCCTTCGGCACGCTGCTCGGCCCCGGCATCGACTTCGGCGACCTGTATTTCCAGCATTCGCGGCGCGAGAGCTGGAGCGTGGAGGACGGCATCGTCAAGGACGGCGCCCATTCCATCGAGCAGGGCGTGGGCGTGCGCGCGATCTCCGGCGAGAAGACCGGCTTCGCCTATTCCGACGACATCCACCGCGACGCGCTGCTGGCCGCGGCGCAGTCGGCGCGGGCGATTTCCCGCGACGGCGGCGCGCAGCCGGCGCAGTCGCTGCTGCGCGGCAACGGGCGCGCGCTGTACCCGGCGCTGGACCCGGTGGACGGCATGGGCAACGACCTCAAGGTCGAGATGTTGCGGCGCCTGGACCAGTTCCTGCGCGCCGCCGACCCGCGCGTGCAGCAGGTGATGGTCGGCCTGTCCGGCGGCGTGGACACGGTGCTGGTGGCGCGCAGCGACGGCGTGCTCGCCGCCGACGTGCGCCCGCTGGTGCGGCTGAACGTGCAGGTGATCGTCGAGCAGAACGGGCGCCGCGAGTCCGGCTACTCCGGCGGCGGCGGCCGCTACGGCTACGAGGTGCTGTTCGCCGATGGCCGGCCCGAAGCCTTCGCCAAGGAAGCGCTGCGCCAGGCGCTGGTGAACCTGGAGGCGGTGCCGGCGCCGGCCGGGGTGATGCCGGTGGTGCTGGGTTCCGGTTGGCCCGGCGTGCTGCTGCACGAGGCGGTCGGACACGGCCTGGAAGGCGACTTCGCGCGCAAGGGCACCAGCGTCTATGCCGGCCGCATCGGCCAGCGCGTGGCTTCGCCGGGCGTGACCATCGTCGACGACGGCACCCTCGCAGGCCGCCGCGGCTCGCTCAACGTCGACGACGAGGGCACGCCGAGCAACTGCACCACGCTGATCGAGGACGGGGTGCTGGTGGGCTACATGCAGGATTCGCTGAACGCGCGGCTGATGGGCGTGGCGCCGACCGGCAACGGCCGCCGCGAATCGTTCGCGCACCTGCCGATGCCGCGCATGACCAACACCTACATGCTGGCCGGCCAGCACGATCCGCAGGAGATGATCCGCTCGGTGAAGAAGGGCCTGTATGCGGTCAATTTCGGCGGCGGCCAGGTCGACATCACCAGCGGCAAGTACGTGTTCTCGGCGACCGAGGCCTATCTGATCGAGGACGGCAAGGTCACCGCGCCGGTGAAGGGCGCCACGCTGATCGGCAACGGCCCGGAGACCATGCAGAAGGTGCGCATGATCGGCCACGACCTGGCCCTGGACGAAGGCGTGGGCGTGTGCGGCAAGGACGGGCAGAGCGTGCCGGTCGGCGTCGGTCAGCCGTCGCTGCTGATCGACGGGCTGACCGTGGGCGGGACGGCGTAGGAGCCGGGAGTGGGGATTCGGGATTCGGGATTCGGTAAAGCCGCGCGCGGTCGCCGTGGCGATGCCGATGCGCTTGGTCGGCGTCGTCGCCCAGCGTGCCGAGGCGGTCGCGGGTGCACGACCGTGCGGGGCCGGCGCCGCCGTGGCTCAGTCGCGCGTGTCGTCCTCGGTGTCGATATCGTCGCTTTCGTCGTCCGCTTCTCCGAGTCCCGAGTCCCCGGTCCCGAGTCCCGAGTCCCCCAGCGCCAGTTCGCGCAACTCCCGGAACAACTCCCGATAGGCATGCGGCGGCTTGTTCTTCAGCCGTTCTTCCTTGGCGTTGCGGATCAGCTGGCGCAGGCGCTGGCGGTCGGCCTCGGGGTATTCGGCGAGCAGCTCGGACAGCGCGGCGTCGCCGTCGGCCAGCAGCCGCGCGCGCCAGTCCTCGACCCGGTGGATCGCCGCCACTTCGCGGCGCGCGCCGTCGCTGTTGGCATCCATCGCCTCGCGGATCGCGTCCAGGGTGGCGTCGTCCTCGCGGCGCATCTGCTTGGCCAGGAACGCCAGCTGCCGCTTGTGCGCGATGTGCGAGGTGATGCGCTTGCTTTCCTCGATATGCGGGATCAGCGACTCGGGCACCGGCAGCTTGGCCAGCTGCGCCGGGGTCAGCGCCACCAGCTTCTCGCCCAGGGTCAGCACTTCCAGCGCCGCGCGGCGCTGCTGGCTGCGGCTGTCGCCGCGGAATTCACCGGTGTCTTCGTCGCGTCCGCGCATGGTCGTACTACTCGATCAGTCTGAAACATCAAATTAGAAAGTCCGGCCATGGATGGCCGGGCTCTTGCGAAGGGACTCGCATAACAAGGATAAAGCATTGAACGCGATCACCTCCGAACTGCGCCGCGACGACAGCCTGGAACGCCTGGAGCGGCTGTCCGACACCGCCGAGCGCCTGCTGGCGCGGGCGCGCGAACTGGGCGCCAGCCAGGCCGAGGTCAGCTGCAGCGAAGACCGCGGGCTGGACGTCAACGTGCGCCTGGGCGCGGTGGAAACGGTCGAGGCCACCCGCGACCGCGGGATCGGCGTCACCGTCTACTTCGGCCAGCGCAAGGGCAGCGCCAGCACCGCCGACCTGCACGAGTCCAGCCTCGAGGCGACCGTCGCCCAGGCTTGCGCGATCGCCCGCTACACCGAGGACGACGTCGCCGCCGGGTTGGCCGACGCGACGCTGATGGCGCGCGAACTGCCCGAGCTGGACCGCTGGCATCCGTGGGCGCTGGAGGCCGAGGAGGCGATCGAGCTGGCCCTGGCCTGCGAGGCCGCCGGCCGCGACGCCGACCCGCGCGTGGCCAACTCCGACGGCGCCTCGGCCGGCAGCAGCGAGAGCCTGTCGGTGTACGCCAACTCGCACGGCTTCGTCGGCCGCGAGCGCAGCACCCACCATTCGATCGGCTGCGCGCTGATCGCCGGCCACGGTGACGGCATGCAGCGCGACGGCTGGTACAGCAGCGCGCTGGCGCGCGAGGATCTCGAGCAGCCGGCGGCGATCGGCCGCCGCGCCGCCGAGCGCACCGTGGCGCGGTTGCAGCCGCGCTCGCTGCCGACCGGCGAACTGCCGGTGCTGTTCGCGCCGGAGATGGCGCGTTCGCTGGTCGGGCACCTGCTCGGCGCAGTGTCCGGCGGCGCGCTGTACCGCCGCGCCAGCTTCCTGCTCGACAGCGTCGGCACCCGCCTGTTCCCGGACTGGTTCGCGATCGACGAACTGCCGCACCTGCGCCGCGGGCTGCGCTCGGCCGCCTTCGACGCCGAGGGCGTGGCCACCCGCGCCGCGCCGCTGGTCGCCGACGGAGTGCTGCAGCGCTACGTGCTGGGCAGCTATTCGGCGCGCAAGCTGGGCCTGCAGACCACCGCCAACGCCGGCGGCGTGCACAACCTGCAGGTCGCCGCCAACGCGGACGACCTGGCCACGATCGCGGCGGGCATCCCGCGCGGCCTGCTTGTCACCGAACTGATGGGCAACGGCGTCAACCCGGTCACCGGCGACTATTCGCGCGGCGCCGGCGGCTTCTGGATCGAGAACGGCGCCATCGCCTACCCGGTGGACGAGGTGACCATCGCTGGCAACCTGCGCGAGATGTTCCAGCGCATCGAGGCGGTCGGCCGCGACATCGACGTGCGCTCGCACGTGCACATCGGCGCGGTGCTGGTCGGCAAGATGACGGTGGCCGGCAACTCCTGACCCCGCGCGCGGCGCCGCCATCCAGTCCGGATCGGCGACCGTGGCGCGGCGGTAAGCGGCTGCGGGCAGAGCAGGGGCAGGGGGGGCGGTGCAGCGCAGAACGGTCGGTTCCTGCGGGTGCAAGCCGTTCCCAGCCATGGCGGCGCGCCCACGCCAGCGCCGGTCCGCGCTGCGACTGCTTGACAGGCTTGCGCAGGCCGCCGAGAGTGGCGCGCCAGGCGCCTTGGCCTTGCCCACTCACCACCATAGGAAGGGAAAATACCGATGAGCGAATTCGACAATGTGACCGCCCCGCCGCCGCCGCCGGCCGCCGCTGGCCCGCAGGAAGACCGCACGGTCGCACTGATCACCCATCTGTCGGGCATCATCGCCGGCTTCATCGTGCCGCTGATCATCTGGCTCATCAACAAGGACAACCCGGCCAAGTCGTTCCTCAACGACCAGGCCAAGGAAGCCCTGAACTTCCAGATCACCGTCGCCATCGGCTACGTGATCTGCGTGGTGCTCAGCATCATCGTGATCGGCGGGCTGCTGATGCCGGTGGTGTGGGTGGTGAACCTGGTGTTCTGCATCCTGGCCGGGATCAAGGCCAACGAAGGCGTGGCCTACCGCTACCCGTTCGCGCTGCGCCTGATCAAGTAAGCGCGGCACCGCTTTGCAAAAAAGCCCGGCGCTCGCCGGGCTTTTTTTATGGCGTCTGCAACTGCGCCGAGGGTTCCAGGCCGAGTCCAGGCGTGGCTGCGACGACGGCGGCCACGAAGTCCATCACCGCACGCACCGGTAAAGGCCGTGCATGGCGTTGCGGCAGATGTGCGGCGGCGGGTCAACCTGGCCTGGCGTCGCGCGTTTGCATTGACGACACCGACCGGGAGCGCCGCATGATCCGTCGCGAAACCCTGAGCGCCGCGAACCGCTTCGGCCTGGGCGCGCGCCCAGGCGAACTGGCGGCCATCGACGATCCGCGCGCGTGGCTGATCGCGCAGTTGCGCCCGCTGCCTGCCGCCGTCCCGGCGATGCGGGACCTGCCCGACAGCCTGGAGTACCTGCGTCGCGAAGCCGCCTACCAGCGCGAGCGGCGTCTGGCGCGGAGGCAGGTGCCAGCCGATGCCAAGCCCGCGCAGCAAGCCGCGCGCGGCCTGTACCGGCAGGCGCAGGCGCAGGAACTGGCGGCGCGTTACGCCGTCGCGGTAGGCAGTGCGGACGGCTTCGCCGAGCGCCTGGTGCATTTCTGGTCCAACCATTTCGCGGTGTCGGTCGACAAGCGCGCGGCCGCGCTGTACGCCGCGCCGATGGAACGCGAGGCGATCCGTCCGCACTGCATGGGCCGCTTCGCCGACCTGCTGCTGGCGGTGGAACGGCATCCGGCGATGCTGCGCTACCTGGACAACGCCAACTCGATCGGTCCCGACTCGGTGCTGGCGCAACGCGCGCAGCGCCGTGCGGCGCGGCAGGGCCTGGAGGCGCCGCCGCGCCGTCCCGGCCTCAACGAGAACCTGGCGCGCGAGATCCTGGAATTGCACACGCTGGGCGTGGACGGCGGCTACACCCAGCCCGACGTCACCGAACTGGCGCGCGCGATCACCGGTTGGGGTGTGCCGGCGCCGCGCGATTTCGAGCAGGGCGTACCCGAGCGCGCCTTCGTGTTCCGCGCGGCGGCGCATGCCGCCGGCAGCCGCCACCTGCTGGGCCGGCGCTACGCCGAAGGCGGGCTGGAACAGGGCGAGGCGATCCTGGCCGCACTGGCCCGGCACCCGGCCACCGCACGCCACGTGTCGCTGAAACTGGCGCGGCATTTCGTCCGCGACGATCCGCCGCCGGCGCTGGTGCAGCGCATGGCCGACGCCTGGCTGCGCAGCGACGGCCACTTGCCCAGTGTGTACCGCGCGCTGATCGACAGCGCGCAGGCGTGGAGCGCGGATGCGCGCAAGTTCAAGCAGCCGCAGGATTTCGTGCTGTCGGCGCTGCGCGCCGGCGGCGAATGGCCGCAGGCGCCGGCGCAGCAGAAGCAGGTGCTCGCATTGCTGGCGCGGATGGGGCAACCGCCGTTCACGCCGCGCTCGCCGGCCGGCTATGCCGACGCGGCTGCCGAGTGGAGCGGGCCGGATGCGTTGTGGAAACGGGTGCAGGCGGCCGAGGCGCTGGCCGGCATGGCATCGCCGACCGACCCGCTGGCCCTGGCCGGCAGCGTGTTCGCCACCAGCCTGGATCGGGACACCGCCAATGCCTTGGGCCGCGCCGAATCGCCGCGCGACGGCGTGGCCTTGCTGCTGGCCAGCCCGGCCTTCCAATGGCGCGCCTGAGCGGCGCGTCGCAACCGATCGCGGAGAACGCCCGATGCAGCTGACACGCCGCCGTTTTCTCGCCGCCAGCGGTGCGGCCACGTTGTTGAGCCTGTGGTCCGGTCCCGGCCCGGCCGCGCCGGTCGCGGACACCCGGCTGCTGGTGGTGTTGCTGCGCGGCGCGCTGGACGGACTGCATGCGCTGGTGCCGCAGGGCGATGCCGACTACGCGCGGCTGCGCGGCGCGCTGGCGCCGCAGCAGACCTTGGCCCTGGACGGCAGCTTTGCGTTGCATCCGGCACTGGGCTTCGCCCATGAACTGTATGCGCGCAAGCAGTGGCTGCCGGTGGTGGCGGTGGCGCCGCCGTATCGCGAACGCTCGCATTTCGAAGCGCAGGACTGCCTGGAGAACGGCACCGCGCGGCCCAGCGGCGCCTCCAGCGGCTGGCTCAACCGCTGTGCGGCGGCGCTGCACGGGGCCGAGGCGCTGTCGGTGAGCGCGGTGACGCCGCTGATCATGCGCGGCCCTGGCGCAGTCAGCAGCTGGTCGCCGCCGCTGCCGAGCGCGGTCAATCCGATCCTGCTGCAGCGGTTGCAGCCGCTGTACGCCGCCGACGCGCAGTTGGCCGACGGCTTCGCGCGCGCAGTGCGCGGGCAGGGCATGCAGGTGGACAGCGTCAAGGGCGGGCAGCTGCCGCAGGCGATGCGCGCCGCCGCCAGCTTCATGGCCACGGCCGATGGCCCACGCCTTGGCTTCGTCGAGGATTCGGGCTGGGACACGCACGGCAACCAGGCCGCGGTGCTGCAGCGCAAGCTGGGCGAGCTCGATGCCGGATTGCGCGCGTTCCATGATGGCGCCGGCGCGAGCTGGCAGCGCAGTGTGGTCGCGGTGGTGACCGAGTTCGGCCGCACCGCGGCGGTCAACGGGACCGGCGGCACCGATCACGGCACTGGCGGCGTCGCGTTCCTGGCCGGCGGCGCGGTGCGCGGCGGGCGCATTGCCGGCGACTGGCCGGGGCTGTCGCCGCGCGCGTTGAACGAAGGCCGCGATCTGCGCGCCACGGCCGACTTGCGCGGCCTGTTCAAGCATCTGCTGGGCGCGCACCTGGGCGTGTCCGAAGCGGCGCTGGAAACGCAGGTGTTTCCGGGCAGTGGTGCGGTGCGCGCGATGGATGGACTGGTGATGTCGCGCTGAGGCAGTGCGTGCCGATGCTTGCCAACTGGGCCAGCTATGGCGATTATCAGGGCATCGTGTTGTATCAAATGGCAGGGCAGGGATGCGGGCGCTATCGGGAATGATCGCCGTTTTGTTGGCAGGGGGCATCAGCTGCACTGCCCACGCTACAGCTAGCTGGATCATTGCAGGCGGCGGGGTGAAGCCCGATCGCGACGTATTTGTCGTAGACGAACAATCTATGGTCAAAAGCGATGACGTCGTAGGCTTTACCGAGACATTGACGACTGACCAGCAGTTGGCCTATGTACGGCAACTCATGCGCAAGGGGAAGCCGAAAAGCGGTGAAACGCGCATTGGCCCCGATCGGGAATTCGAAATCAACGCCGATCAAGTGTTTGAAGGTGTCGCTAAACCCGAGGTCATATCCCGCCTCTACCATGTGAATTGCACCCGATCGACGATCAGGACCGTCCACGGCCTGATCGGATGGCGCAACAAGGCGGCCGAGATTATTACGGGAGGTGAAGCCGCCCCTCCGGAAGGGATCGGCGAGATGCAGGTGATTAAATTCGTCTGCGATCGTGGCGAGGATGGGCGCAGCCGAGACCCGGCACAATCTCCCGATCGGCTTGGTTTCATGTTTGTTGGCGATGTCGGCATTTCGCCGGTCGATTTTGTCTGGAAGCAACTCTGGCGCGATGGGCAGCGCCCACCCACCACTTACAGACCGAGCAAGGAAGAGACACAGGAGATCGAGCAGCGTTTCCGGGACAGCATGGCCGGTGCCGCCAGCACGGCTGCTGAGGCGATGGATTCCAGCAATCGCCGTAACTCGCGGGTTGGGCGCAATTTCGCTCTGGAAAATTGGGTCGGACGGACGGAGCAAGAGTTTGCGGCCATATGGGGCAGGCCTGACCGCTACGAGGAGAGTGGCGATGGTGCGCGGACGCTCTACTTCCGCAAAGGCTACGTAAACCGTACCAGCAACGGGTACGGCCAGGTCTTGCGGGAAGATGCGCACTGGTGCGACATCTCGGTCCTCGTGCGCAATGGCGTCATCAAGGACTATACGACCAGCGGCAATAGCTGCGACGAGCTGATACGCTGAGCCGCCGCCTTGGCGCAGACAGTGAGCATAGCCCCGCGCTGGACGATGCCGATCCGCCGGGCGATGCGGTTGCCGTAACGCAATACCCGGCTTGAGGGAGATTGCTGCGCGTTCCGTTGGACGCTCGATGAGTGACCAGCAAGCATGTGCTGGACGCGCACCTGGGCGTCTGCGAAGCGGCGCTGAAACACAGGTCCCCGGCAGCGCGGCGGTGCGGCGATGGACGGGCTGGTGGCGCCGCGTTGAGGCATTGCGTGCCGATGGCGGACGTTGCCACGCCCGATCCGTTGCAGGATGCGCGGCGAACATGGCAATCGACGCGGCCGCCATCGCACAGCGCAGCACTAGAACAACGGTGCCGGCATCGCCTGCCGGCACCGCTCGCGCGAGCGTCGTGACGCTGCCGGGACTCAGTTCTGCGCCGGCGTGTTCTCTGCGAAATACTCGTGGCTGTCGGCGTTCTTCACTGCGCGCGCCGGATTGCTGGTGGCCAGGTTGCGCGCCGCGCTCTGGCCGTAGGCGTAGTCCTGGGTGCCGGCGACCACGGTGAAATGGCTCATTTCGTGGATCAGCGTGCCGGCCTTGGAGTCGGTGCCGGTCAGCGGCGCGCTCCAGAACGCGTTGCACACGTAGATCTGGTACGGCTGGTTGGCATAGACATAGGCATAGGCGCTGTCGCTGCAGCCGCAGTTGATGGTGACTTGGCCGTTGTTTTGGTCGATCGCCGCGTCGATGTTGACGAAGTTGGAGGTGGCGGTGCTGTAGCGGCTGGCGTTGTAGGCGCCGAACCAGGAGGTGTAGCGCGCGCCGGTGCTGCCGCCGTTGAGATAGGTTTTGGCGTTCTGCGAATAGGTGCGCGCCGCGTTGACCGCGCTGCCGATGGTGCTGATCTGGCTGCTGCTGCACGAGGCGTAGTTGATGCCGTTGACCACCGCCTGCGGGCCGGCCATCAGGTCTGTGCGCGTCGCGCGGCCGCGGCCGTCCAGCCACAGCGTCAGCGGCGCGCTGGAGACCGTCTGCGGCTGGCCGTCGGCGCGCAGCATCTTGTTGCCGTCGGAGAACGAGGCGTACTGCAGCGAGGCGTTGAGATGGATGCTGTAGTTGCCGCTGCGCGACAGGTCGTAGGCGCTGCCCAGGTCGATCTGCGCATGCCGCGCTTCGCCCGGCTGCAGGATCACGAAGTCCTCCGCGCGCGGTGCGGCGCGCTTGACCAGGCGCCCGACGTAGTCGACCGCGTTGCCGTCGCGCACCACCTCGAACAGGCTGGCGTCGAGTTCGCCCAGCGGCAATTCCCACCTGGGCACGCGCGCGATGCGCTCGCCGGTATTGCGCACGGTGACCGCGAGCTGGCCGCGGTGCTGGCCGTCGGCGTCGGCGACCGGCGCCAGTTCGACCTGCAACGGCGTGGCGTTGCGCGACAGCTGCGATTGCGCGGTGGCCGCCGAGATGCTGCCGACCAGGCTGAAGCCGATTGCCGCCGAGATCAGGGATGCGCGTTTCATGCAGGCTCTCTCCATTCGGAAAAGGGGGCGCCCATGCGAGGGCGTATGCAAACTAGCCCGGCATGCCGCGGGCAAGCGGCATTTGCGCGTTTGTCTGCGATTTCGTCCAGCGAAGCGGGCGCCGAGTCCCACAATGCGCGTTCGCGCATGCGCTGACGGCATCGATCCGCCGCAGCGAATCCGGCGGGTGCTGCGCCGCATCGCACGACGACGCATGCGGCGTCGGTTTGCCGATTCGCATGCCGATCACTAGAGTCTGTCGCTTGCGCCCTGGAAGAAGGAACGTCATGCGACTACTGCGCCTGGTGCTGGCGGTTGCACTGACTGCGCTGGCCGCGGTGGCCGCTGCGCAGCCGGCGGCCCGCGAGATCGCGCTCGACGTGCAGGGGCCGACGGCGCCGCGCGACCGCTTCTACGATCTGTCGGTGGGCTCGGACTATCCGGGCACGCTGCTGCGCGAAGACAGCCTGGCGCAGCTGCGCACCGCCCGCGACGAACTGGGCTTCCGCTACCTGCGCTTCCACGCGATCTTCCACGACGTGCTCGGCACCTATCGCGAGGTCGACGGGCGGCCGGTCTACGACTGGAGCAAGATCGACCAGCTCTACGACCGCATGCTCGGCATGGGCATCCGTCCCTTCGTCGAACTGGGCTTCACCCCGGAGGCGATGAAGCGTTCCGACCAGCGGATCTTCTACTGGAAGGGCAACACCTCGCATCCGCAGCTGGACAAGTGGAGCGCGCTGGTCGATGCCTTCGTGCGCCATGCGCGCCAGCGCTACGGCGAAGAGGAAGTGCGGCGCTGGTACTTCGAGGTCTGGAACGAGCCGAACCTGGCCGGCTTCTGGGAGAACGCCGACCAGCCGGCGTACTTCGCGCTGTACGCGGCGACGGCGAAGACGATCAAGCGCATTGACCCGCAGCTCAAGGTCGGCGGGCCGTCGACGGCCGGCGCGGCCTGGATCCCGGAATTCATCGCCCATGCGCATGCCGCCGGCACGCCGCTGGATTTCATCACCACCCACACCTACGGCGTGGACGGCGGCTTCTTGGACGAAAAGGGCGAGAGCGACACCAAGCTGTCGCCGTCGCCCGATGCGGTGGTCGGCGACGTGCGCCGCGTGCGCGAGCAGATCCAGGCCTCGGCGATGCCGGGCCTGCCGCTGTACTTCACCGAGTGGAGCAGCAGCTACACGCCGCGCGACCCGGTGCACGACGCCTACCTCAGCGCGGCCTACATCCTGAGCAAGCTCAAGGCGACCGAAGGGCTGGTGCAGGGCATGAGCTACTGGACCTACAGCGACCTGTTCGAGGAGCCGGGCCCGCCGACCGCGCCGTTCCAGGGCGGCTTCGGCCTGCTCAATCCGCAGGGCATCCGCAAGCCGGCGTACTTCGCCTACAAGTACCTCAACGCGCTGGGCGAGCGGGAGCTGCGCAACACCGATTCGCAGAGCTATGCCACCTACGACGGCGGCGTGCTGAAAGTGCTGGCCTGGGACTTCGTCACCCCGCAGCAGGACAAGAGCAACCGCCCATACTTCACTCAGGTGCTGCCGGCGGCCGCGACCGCGCCGCTGCGCCTGCAATTGCGCGGACTGGCGCCGGGCACCTATGCGTTGGCGATCCGTCGCACCGGTTTCGATGCCAACGATGCGTACAGCGCGTATCTGCGCATGGGATCGCCGAAGGCGTTGAGCGCCGAGCAACTGCGCAAGCTGCAGGACATGACCGCCGATACGCCAGAGCTGCGCCGCGTGTGCGTGGGCAAGGACGGCAATGCGCAGGTGAATGTGCGGATGCGCGCGAACGATGTGGTGCTGGTGGAGTTGCGCCCGCGTTAGCGGGTTCTCCGCGCGAAAACCTGCAGTCTGCGAAATGTTGTGGGAGCGACTTCAGTCGCGACGGGGCGTTACCGGTGACGCCTGTCGCGACTGAAGTCGCTCCCACACGTACCTACAGGCGGCCGGTGCGCTGCGTGCACTGTAAACAAGGCTTCAGCAGGGATAGGCATTGTCGGTGAAGCCTGTCGCGGCTGATGGCCCGAGGCCACGTGGAGCCGCTCCTGCAAGGGCAGCGCCTGGGTCAGTGCGAGCGATCCACCGCCAGCCGTGCCAGCGCCGCCAGCGCGTCGGCGCGGGGGCCGTGGCCGTGCAGGCTGTCGCGCATCGTTGCCGCCAGTTCGGCCAGCTTGGCCTTGGCGCCGTCCATGCCGAGCAGCGCCGGATACGTGGACTTTGCCTGCGCCGCATCCTTGCCGGCGGTCTTGCCGAGCTGTTCGGAACTGGCCTCGATGTCGAGGATGTCGTCGCGTACCTGGAAGGCCAGGCCCAGCGCGCTGGCGAAGGTATCCAGCTGCGCGAGCGCGGCCGCATCGGCGCCGCCGCCGAGCGCGCCCAGGCGCACGCTGGCGCGGATCAGCGCGCCGGTCTTCAGCGCATGCATGCGCTCCAGCGCGGCCAGCGGCTGCACCGCGCCGGTGGTGTCGATGTCCAGCGCCTGGCCGCCGCACATGCCGGCCGCGCCCGCGGCCTCGGCCAGGGTCTGCAGCCAGCGCACGCGCAATGCCGCATCGGCAGCGTCGGCGCCGGCCAACAGCGAGAAGGCCAGGCTCTGCAGCGCATCGCCGGCCAGGATCGCGGTGGCTTCGTCGAAGGCGATGTGCACGGTCGGGCGGCCGCGGCGCAGGGCGTCGTCGTCCATCGCCGGCAGGTCGTCGTGAACCAGCGAGTAGGCGTGGATCAGTTCCACCGCCAGCGCCGGCGCATCGAGCTGCGCTGCATCGACCTCGAACAACGCGCCGCTGGCGTAGACCAGCAGCGGGCGCATGCGTTTGCCGCCGCCGAGGGTGGCGTGACGCATCGCCGCGTGCAGGCGCTGCGGCGCGGCCGTGGCGGCGGGCAGGTGCGCATCCAGGCCGGCTTCCACGCGCTGGCGCCAGCGCGCGAAGGCGGCATCAGCCGCCATGGAGCGGGGCGGGATCGAACGGCTCGGCGGCGTCCGGCTGCTCCGGGTCGCTGAGCAGGCGCACGCGCAGTTCGGCCTGTTCCAGCGCCTGCTGGCACTGCCGGTACAGGCCGACGCCGCGCTCGTAGGCGCTCAACGACTGTTCCAGGCTCAGGTCGCCGGTTTCCATCTTCTCCACCAGCACTTCCAGTTCCTCGAGCGATTGCTCGAAGCGGGCGACCGGGGAGGCATCGTCTAGGGACTTCTTGGGCATCGCGGAAGTGTGCGCGGCGTCGGCGGCAGGGTCAATGCGAGGCAGGTGACGATGGCGTCGCGGCGGCGTCGAGCAGCAGCCGTGCGCGCCGCGCCTGCAGCCAGGCGTGCAGCGGCGCGGCAACGAGGCCGGTGCCGGCCGCCAGCAGCCGATCGCCCTCGAACAGCAAGGGCAGGCGCGCGCGCTGCCAGGGCGGGACCGCGTGTTCCTGCAGCAGGTGCTTGAGCGCCTGCGAGTGGCTGCGACCGGGCAGCACGATGCGTTCGCCGCCCTGGCGCATCCGCACCAACAGTGGGGCATCGAAGCCCAGCGGCGCGGCGCCGCACAGGCGCAGGCGGCGGCCGTCGGGCAGCGCCAGCGGCGCGCGGCCGTCCCACTGCGCCTGCCAGTCGGCGGGCAGTGGCGGCGGATCGCGTTCGGCATGCAGCGCGTCGCGCCAGCTGCGCAGCGTCGCGCCGTGCCAGGCGAACTGCGCGGACGCGTCGGCACGTGCGTGCAGCAGGCTGCGTTCGACCGCCGCCAGGCCGGCGGCCGGCAGCGGCGGCAGGCCCGCTTGTGCGATCCAGCGGCGCAGCACGCGCGCGCGGCGCGGCGCCGGCAGCGCGCGCAGACCAGGCAGCGACAACGGCGCCGCAGGGTCGTCGCGCAGCGCCTCCAGCGCGGCCTGGTCGCCGTCGTCCAGCAGGGCGCCGGCCTCGCCGCACAGCTGCGCGCTGCGCGCCAGCGCGGCATCGGCATGCGGCCAGCGCTGGCGCAGCAGCGGCAGCACGTGCAGGCGCAGGAAATTGCGGTCGAAGCCGGGATCGGCGTTGCTCGGGTCGTCGATCCAGCGCAGCGCATGCCGCTGCGCATACGCATGCAGATCGCTGCGCGGCAGCGCCAGCAGCGGCCGCCACAGCATGCCGTGGGCGAAACTGCGCAGGCTCTGCATCGCCGCCAGCCCGTCCGGGCCGGAGGCGCGCAGCGCGCGCAGCAGGAAGGTCTCGGCCTGGTCGTCGCGGTGCTGTGCCAACGCCAGCCACTCGCTGGCGGCCAGCGCCTGGGCGAAAGCAGCGCGCCGCGCCTGCCGCGCCGCCGCCTCCAGGCCGTGGCCGCTGTCGCGCGGGACCTGCACGTGCAGCACCTGCAGCGGGATCGCCAGCGCCGCGCAGACCGCGGCGCACTGCGCGGCCCAGGCATCGGCGTCGGCGTGCAGGCCGTGGTGCACGTGCACCGCGCGCAGCCCGGCGCGGCGGTAGTACGGCTGCTGCGCCAGCGCATGCAGCAGCACGCTCGAATCCAGCCCGCCGCTGAAACCCACCAGCACCGCCGCCGGCGCCGGATCGGGCAGGGCGGCGCTCACGGGGCAGGGCGGTGCGCTGTGGGAACGGGCGGTCATCGCGTCACTTTAGAGGCTGGCGCCGGTCGGCGCGATTGGGAGCATGCCGGGTGCGCCGCGGCGCGTGCGGTACGACGCGACCTGCATGCCGATCGCGTGCGGGGGCGATGCGCTGTGTCTGTGCCGTGCACGACGTGTCGCGCGCCGGGCGCGTCGCCCATCTGGCGGTGCGGCAATGCGCGCGGCCGGGCATAGGCCCGCCAGAGTACGGCGTGGAGCGGAGCACGGCGGTGCGTCGGTGCGCGTGCGTAGAAGATCCATCGCCGCGCTGCGTGCGTGTCGCATCTCGACCGCCGGTCATTGCGCAACGCACCGAACCGCGGCGAGCAGGTCCACAGGTTCAGGAGTGGGATGGAAGCAAGCGGCTATGCATGCCGAAGATCCATCGCCGCGCCGTGCGTGTCGCATCTCGACCACCGGTCATTGCGCAACGCACCGAACCGCGGCGAGCAGGTCCGCAGGTTCAGGGGTGGGATGGAAGCAAGCGGCTGTGCAAGCCGAAGATCCGTCGCCGCCCACACCAATGCGCGATTGTGCACCGACGCGACAGCGCGCCACCGGCGCGGACCTGCCACGTCGGTCAGCGGGCCGGTTCGGGCACTTCGCGGTTGCCGCGGTCGATGAAGTACCAGCGCCCGCCAAGCATCGGGGTGTGCCCGTCGAGTCCGGGCGTGCCGCGATGGCAGCCGTCGCAGACCTGCGCCACGCCGTTCTCGAACGGCCAGGCGAAGTCGTGGACCGGCGCGACCACTTCGCGCAACTGTTGGTCGTAGAAGCCGATGCGGCCATGGAAGATGCCGCGGGTCAGGCCTTCGACGAAATAGTCCGGCCCGTTGTCCCAGAGGATCACCGGCAGGCTGCTGCCGTCGGCGCGCACATAATAGAACTGGTCGTTCACGGTCAGCACGGACAGTCCTTCGGCATCGAACTGCAGGCCTCGCAGTGCCTGCGGCGACAGCGTCAGGCGCCCGTCGGCACCGACGCTGCAGCCGGGCACGATGTCCCTGTCGGTGTTCGGATCGGCCAGCCGGCAGGCGGCGTCGGCCTGCGCCCAGGCGGACGGCGCCGCGGCGATCGCCGCCAGCGCGAGCAGCCAGGGTGCGCCGCGCCCGACGACCGTGCGCTGCGGCCGTATCGCCGTCATTTCGCGGTTGCGGCGTCGGCCATGAACGCGGCCGGCTTCGGCAGCTGCACCGGCACGCCATCGCCGTTGCAGGTGCCGGCCTGGCACAGGCGGCTGCGCAGCTTCGGCGTGGCCTGCACGATCACGTGGTAGATCACGTTCTCTTCCAGGCTGCCGCGGAACGCGTCGCTGCCGGGGCCGCGCGCCCAGATGCCGACGTCGTCGCCGCCATGGGTCTCGGACTTGGTCGGCACCAGCGCTTCCTGCATGAAATCCGGCTGCTCGGTGTCGACATGGGTCAGGTCGGGGCGGCCCTTGGCAGGCTCGAAGCTGCTCGGCGCATGCGGGAACTGCTTGATCCCGGCCGGCTGCTGGTTGCTGGCGCCGGTGTGGCCAGGGCCGTTGGCGTAGCTGAGCGTGGCGTACGGCTGGCCGTTGCCGTCCAGCGCCAGTTCGCCGGTGTTGGCGTCTTCGCCGCTGGTGCCGCGCACCTTGCCCAGGATCGGGTTGCCGCGCTGCGGGTAGCCGACGAAGTTCAGCGTGTGCGAGTGGTCGGCGGTGACCACGATCAGCGTGTCCTCGGCCGAGGTCGCGTCCACCGCGGCCTGCACCGCCTGCGACAGGGCGATGGTCTCGTCCAGCGCGCGGTAGGCATTGCCGGCGTGGTGGGCGTGGTCGATGCGGCCGCCTTCGACCATCAGCACGTAGCCGTCGTTGCCGCGCGACAGGGTGCGGATCGCGGCGCGGGTCATCTCGGCCAGGCTCGGGTCGCCGCCGGCGCCCTGGTCGCGGTCGTGGTCGAACTGCATGTGGTCCGGCTCGAACAGGCCGAGCAGCGCCGGCGCGTTCTGCGCCGCTTCCAGCTGGCCGCGGTTCCAGGCATAGGCGCCCTGCGGGTGGCGCTGGCGCCATTCGCCGACCAGGTCGCGGCCGTCCAGGCGCAGGCCGACCTTGTCGTCGTATTCCGGGTCGCGCTGCTCGACGGTGGTGAACTGGCTGCGGCCGCCGGCCAGCATCACCTGCGGGCCGCGGCCGAAGCGCGTGCCCACCATCTGCTGGGCGATGTCGCGGCAGCCTTCGGCCACCGCTTTCTCCGGCAGGTCGGTATCGCTTTCCCAGTTGCGTTCGGGCACGTGCGTGTAGGTCGCGGCGGGCGTGGCGTGGGTCAGCCGGGTGGTGGTGACGATGCCGGTGTTCAGGCCGGCGCTGTCGGCCAGTTCCAGCCAGGTCAGCAACTGCTTGCCGAGGCTGTCGGCGCAGGCGTCGCGCTTGCCGGCGGACACGCCGATCGCGCCCATGTGGGTCTTCACCCCGGTGGTGATCGAGGTCATGGTGCCGGCCGAGTCCGGGGTCTGCGAATCGGTGTTGTAGGTCTTGCTTAGCGCGGTGGCCGGGAACGCCTCCCACGACAACTGGTTCTCCTCGCCGGAGGCGCCCTTGCGCTGGCCGTCGAGGATGCGTGCGGCGGCGACCGTGGTCAGGCTCATGCCGTCGCCAAGGAACAGGATCACGTTCTTGGCCTTGCCGCGCATCGCGCCGTTGTTGGCGGCCTTGGCCGCGCCGCTGCGGTACCACCAGTCCGGGGTCTCGCCACTGGGATGGGCGACGGCGGGCACCTGGATCGGGGCGATGGCGGCAGCGGAGGGAGCGCGCGGCGCGCTGGCGCAGGCCGCCAGCAGCAGGGTGGAGGCGGCGGCGAAGGCGGGAACGAGGTAGCGCATACGAAAAGCGGGCCCTGGGCACGAAGTCCCACGCATTATGCCGGCTGCGACAAGGCACGCCGATGACATCGCGCCTTTCCAGCCATGGCGTCGTCGCCCGCGTCGCCTTGCGTTATGGTGCAGGATCTCGGATTTTTTCTGGACAGTCTCGATGAAAGTGGTGACCGCCTGGTTGCGCATTCCGTTCTGGCAGCGTGTGGTGGCCGGCTTCGTGCTCGGTGCGCTGGCCGGCTGGGCGATGGGGCCGGCCGCGGAGACCTGGTTCGGGCCGCTGGGCGACCTGTACGTGACCCTGATCAAGATGATCGCGGTGCCGCTGGTGTTCTTTGCGGTGATCAATGCGATCTCCTCGCTGCACGGCCAGCAGTCGGTGGCCAAGCTGGGTGGGCGCACCTTCCTGTGGTTCGTGCTCACCGCGGCGCTGGCGGTCGGCGTCGGCCTGGCTGTGGGCACGCTGCTGCAGCCCGGCGCCGGCCACTTCGGCCTGAGCGTGGACAGCGCATGGAAGCCGCGCGACGTGCCCAGCCCGATCCAGGTGCTGCTGGACGTGGTGCCGTCCAACCCGTTCTACGCGCTGACCGGCATCGGCACCAAAACCAATGCCGCCGGCGAGACGGTGTTGGCCGCAGGACGCGGCTCGATCCTGCCGGTGATCTTCTTCGCCGCGCTGCTCGGCTTTGCGATGGTCAAGCTCGGCGAGCGAGTGGCGCAGGCGCGGCAGCTGACCGCGCAGATGAGCGACATCATGATCCAGGTCACCCGCTTCGTGCTGGAGATGACCCCGCTCGGCACCTTCGGCCTGATCGCCGGCCTGGTCGGCACCTACGGCTTCGAGAAACTGCTGCCGTTCGGCAACTTCGTGCTGGCGCTGTACCTGGCCTGCGCGATCCACATTGTGGTGGTGTACGGCGGGCTGCTGCTGGCGCATGGGTTGAACCCGTGGAAGTTCTTCCGTGGCGCCGCGCCGGGCATGCAGGTGGCCTTCGTCAGTTCCTCCAGCTTCGCCGCGATGCCGGTGGCAATGCGCTCGATCACCCACAACCTGGGTGTCAACAAGGACTACGCCGCGTTCGCGGTGCCGCTGGGCGCCAGCATCAAGATGGACGGCTGCGGCGCGATCTTTCCGGCGCTGTGCGCGGTGTTCATCGCCCAGTACACCGGGGTGCCGCTGACCGGCAACCAGTACTTCGTGGTGCTGATCGCCTCGGTGCTCGGCAGCTTCGGCACCGCCGGCGTGCCCGGCACCGCGGTGGTGATGGCCACGGTGGTGCTGAGCGCGGCCAACCTGCCGCTGGAAGTGATCGGCTACCTGTACGCGATCGACCGCATCCTGGACATGATGCGCACCATGACCAACGTCACCGGGCAGATGCTGGTGCCGGTGCTGGTGGCCAAGGAGACCGGCCTGCTCGACCGCAGCGTGTACGAGGCGGCGTCGAGCAACGTCGGCCTGGAAGATCCGCCTGCAGACGGATCCGGCCAGATGCGTTGATGTTCCGGTGAGTACGTCCGTGACCAGCTTGCGCGAACAGCTGCAACAGCTTCCCGGGCTGGTGCCGATCAATGGCGTGCTGGTGCAGCAGGCGCTCGCCGCCGATCCGTTCGAGCGCCAGTACCTCGCGGTCCGGCAGCAGGAAGGCCGCGTCTACAGCGACGCGCAGGTGCGCACGCTGCCGCATCCCGATGGGGCGCTGGCCGCCAGCCACGAGTGGCGGGTGCGCGCCGAATCGTGCCGGCGCCTGCTGCGCCACCTGCAGGCGCGCGGCGGCGGCGGGCCGCTGCTCGAACTGGGCTGCGGCAACGGCTGGCTGTCGCAGCGGCTGGCCGACGGCCTGCAGCGCGAGGTCTGCGGCGTCGACGTCAACCGCACCGAACTGGCGCAGGCCGCGCGCGTGTTCGCGGCCAGTCCGCGCCTGAGCTTCGTCGCCGGCGACATCCACACGCTGTCGCTGCCGCCGCAGCGCTTCGATGTGGTCGTGCTGCCGGCCTGCATCCAGTATTTCGCCGATCCGCGCGCGCTGGTCGCGCGCCTGCTCGGCCTGCTGCGGCACGACGGCGAACTGCACGTGATCGACAGTCCGTTCTATGCCGATGCCGCGCAGGCGCAGGCCAGCGCCGCGCGCAGCCTGCGCTACTTCAGCGGCTTGGGCTGTGCGGAACTGGCCAGCCAGTACCACCAGCACACCTGGGCCGCGCTGGACGGCATCGCGCTGCGCATGTTGTTCGATCCGCGCAGCCTGCGCGCCCGCTGCCTGCGCGCGCTGCGCCGGCCGCAGCCGCACTTTCCGTGGCTGTGCATCCGCAAGCGCGACAACCCGGGACTGGCGGATGCCTAGGCCGTCGCGATCGCGCGGCGGGGCTGCCCGGCGAGGCGAGGGCGCTCGCCACTGACTGCTCCTGCGCGGCGCCGTCGCCGGCCCTGAACCGCCGATCCGTGCGTTGCGGCGGTGCGGCGCCTGCAGCGCCGGTACGTGGCAGACTTCAGCTTCTTTATCTTCCCTGGAGCCCCGATGAGCGGCACGCAACGCGAACTGACCTTCCGCTTCCTGGCCGAGCCGATCGACGTCAACTACGGCGGCAAGGTCCACGGCGGCGTGGTGATGAAGTGGATCGACCAGGTCGGCTACGCCGCGGCGGTGGGCTGGAGCGGGCACTACAGCGTGACCGTGGCGGTCGGCGGGATCCGCTTCGTCTCGCCGATCCGGATCAGCGACATGGTCACAGTCAGCGCCAAGCTGGTCTATACCGGCAGCACCAGCATGCATTTCGCGATCGACGTGCGCGCGCGCGACCCGATGGGCGGCGACTCGCGGCTGTGCACCCATTGCATCATCGTGTTCGTGGCCCTGGACGGGGTGGAAGGCAAGCCGACGCCGGTGCCGTCGTGGACTCCGGATACGCCGGAGGACCATCGCCTGTCCGAGTACGCGTTGAAGGTGATGGAGCTGAGCAAGGGGATCGAGGACACCATCTCGCACTACCAGGCCTGAGCTGGCACTGGCCGCGGACGCGCCCACCGGCGCGACCGCGGACGCGGGCCGGCACGCCGCAACGAAAAAGGCCGCTGTCCCCAGCGGCCTTTCGCTTGCCTGGCGTGTGCCCGCGGCGTGCTTACATCGCCACGCGCCGCGCCTGCAGGAACTTGGCGCTCCAGTAGCCGGTCGCCAGCGTGTCCACGCGCACGTCCTTGCCGCGGCTCGGCGCGTGCAGGAAGCGGCCTTCGCCGACGTACAGGCCGACGTGGTCGACCCGGCCCTTGCGGCCGAAGAACACCAGGTCGCCCGGCGCCAGCGCGGCGCGGTCCTTGATCAGCTCGGCATTGGCCTCGCGCGCCATCTCGCGCGACACGCGCGGCAGCTCGATACCCAGCGCGGTGCGGAACACGTAGCCGACCAGGCCGCTGCAATCGAAGCCTTCGGTGTCCTCGCCGCCCCAGCGGTAGGGCGTGCCGAGCAGCGCCATGGCGCGCTTGAGCACCGACTGGACCTTGTCGCCGCCCGGCACCACGCCTTCGCGCAGCGGCGCCTGGGACACGTCGTAGTTGGCCAGCAGGCGGCTGATGTCGCCGGCGAACATCGCCGAGCGGTCCATCAACGGAATGGTGTCGTTGGCGGCCAGATGCGGGAGCAGGGCGGCCAGGGTCGCGGTCGCGGCGGCATCGGCCTTGCTGCGGGCCGGGGCCTGCGCCTGGGCGGAGGCGGCGACCGGCTTGGCGGTCGCGGGCTGTGCGGCGTTGGGGTTGGTGCTGATGGTGCTGGTGGTCGCTTGCGCCGGCGCGGCGGCAGCGATGGCTTCGGGAATCACGATGTCGGCGGGAGCCGACTGGGCCAGGGCCGGAACGGCCGACAGGCAGAGCGAGGCGGTGCAGATGAGGCGGAAGGCGGCCCGGCGGGGGACGGTGGTCTTGCCTGGAGAGGTCTTGGCTTCAGTCGTCACGCGTTGATCACAAATTCAAACGATGGGCGATCATGCCCTGTAGACGGCAAGACGAAGTTCAAATAGCGTTAATATTTCGTGATTATGAATGTGAGCGCAACCACAGTTCAGTGCAGGACCCGCTTGGCGCCGGTGTAGTGGTCGCGCCAGTAGGCCCCATCCAGGAAGTCCAGGCGCACCGTTCCGCCGCTGCTCGGGGCATGCACGAAGCGGCCCTCGCCGACATAGATGCCGACATGGCTGACGCTGCCGGCGCTGCCGAAGAACACCAGATCGCCGGTGCTCAGGCGCTGCGGATCGATCCGCGGACCCTGCACCGCGGCCAGCTCGCGCGAGGTCCGCGGCAGCTGCAGGTCGAGCATGTCGCGGTAGACGTAGGCGACCAGGCCGCTGCAGTCGAAGCCGGACTCGGGGGTGTTGCCGCCGTAGCGGTAGGGCGTGCCGACCAGGCCCAGCGCGCGCATCAGCACCGCATTGGCCGCGGCCGGATCGGCCGGCACCACCTGCGGCCAGCTGCGCATCGCCGCCGGCGGCGGCCGCGACGGACGCACCTCCTGGCGGCCGCAGGCGGCCAGCACGGTGATGCACAGCAGGGCGGTCCAGGACGCAAGACGGCGGCGCGCGGCGGGTGAAACTGGCTTGTTGTGCATGTAGCCCGGATAATGCGCGACCTCAGATGGCCGCCATCATGGCGGCGCTCCCGTCGGCCGACAAGCCGTCCACACCGTCTGCCTTCGGCAGCCACAGCGCAGAGTTGCACATGAAGATCGAAAAAGACCGCGTCGTCCGTTTCCACTACACCGTCTCGGAAGCCGGCCAGGCGCCGATCGAAACCTCCAAGGACCGCGATCCGCTGGTGATCCTGGTCGGCCACGGCAACATCATCCCGGGCCTGGAGAACGCGATGCTGGACAAGGAAGCCGGCGCGAGCTTCGGCGTCGACGTGGCCGCCACCGACGCCTACGGCGAATATCGCGAAGGCCTGACCCAGCGGGTGCCGAAGAAGCATTTCGGCGCGACCAAGCTGCAGCCGGGCAGCCAGGTGGTGTTGCAGACCAACTTCGGCCCGCGCGCGGTGACCGTGCAGAAGGTCGGCATGAGCGTGGTCGACGTCGATCTCAACCACCCGATGGCGGGCAAGGACCTGCATTTCGACGTGGAGATCATCGACGTGCGCGAAGCCAGCGCCGAAGAAATCGAGCACGGCCACGTGCACGGCGATGGCGGCCACCACCATTGAGTGAGCGCGGCGCGGCTCCCGTCCGCGGGAGCCGTGCCTGCCGCGCGGCGGCGCGCTGCGTCGCGACCGCTGCCTGATCGGCGTCGCCGGGCGGCGCCGCGGCGGTCGCCGTTCGCGCCCGCCCTGTCCTTCGCGCAGTGCGCCTCGGCGCATGCGCGCCGCGGCGATGGATAATCGCCGGTCCTTCGTCCGGTGCCCGCCTTGGCTTCCTCCGCTCCCGTGCTGCAGCCCGTCGCGCCCGCCGAGCGCATCGCCACGCTGGACGTGCTGCGCGGCTTCGCGTTGCTCGGCATCCTGCTGATGAACATCGAGGGCTTCGTCGGTCCGCTCGACGAAGCGCTGACCGGCCTGGACCCTTCGTTGCGCGGCGCCGACCGCATCGCCGACGCGGCGGTGTACCTGCTGGTGCAGGGCAAGTTCTACACCTTGTTCGCGTTGCTGTTCGGCATGGGCTTTGCGGTGATGGCGCAGCGCGCCGAGGCGGCGCGGCGCGAATTCGGCGGCTTCTTCGTGCGCCGCAGCGCGGTGCTGCTGCTGATCGGCGCGCTGCATGCGGTGTTGCTGTGGTCCGGCGACATCCTGGTCAGCTATGCGCTGCTGGCGTTCATGCTGCTCGCCTTCCGCGAGGCGCCGACGCGTTGGCTGCCGTGGATGGCGCTGGCGGTGTACCTGTGTTCGCCGCTGCTGTCGCTGTTGACCGGCGCGGTGGGCTCGGCGGCGCAGGCCGATCCGCACGCCGCCGTGCAATGGCGGCAGGGCATGGCCGAACAGGCGCAACGCGCGGCGGCGGCACTGGCCGAGCAGCGCCAGGTGTTCGGCCATGGCAGCTACGCCGCAGCTACCGCGCAGCGCCTGCGCGATCTGGTCGATGCGCTCGGCGTGCTGGTGTTCAACGCGCCGACCATCTTCGGCATGTTCCTGCTCGGCGCGTGGTGCGTGCGCAGCGGTCTGGCGCTGCAGCCGCAGCGGCGTCCGCGGTTGCTGGCGGCGCTGCGCTGGGGCGTGCTGCCGCTGGGCCTGGCGCTGATGCTGCTGAGCTTCCGGCTGGAGCCGTGGATGGATCCGGCGCGCCTGGATCTGCGCCTGGCCAGCGCGTTCGCGCTGGCCACGGTGGCCAGCGGCATGATGGCGCTGGGCTATGCGGCCTGGATCGCGCGTTTCACTCCGGCGCTGCGCTGGCTGGCGCCGGCCGGGCGCATGGCGCTGAGCAACTACCTGCTGCAGTCGCTGCTGTGCACCACGCTGTTCTACGGCTACGGCCTGGGCTATTTCGAGCGCCTGCCGCGGGTCTGGCAGATCCCGTTCGCGTTCGCGCTGTTCGCGCTGCAGGTGGCGCTGTCGCAGCTGTGGCTGCGGCATTTCCGCTTCGGTCCGGTGGAATGGCTGTGGCGTTCGGCGAGCTACCTGCGCTGGCAGCCGCTGCGGCGTCGCGATGCACTCTGAAGCAGCGCAATGAACGCGGCTTGCCACCACGCGCTGCGCAGCGCCGGTCGCGGTGCGCGCGCTGGCGCGGCCGGCGGTCGATCGCCCGCGATGGCCTGCGAATACGCGGCGTCGCCGCGACCTCCTCACATGTGGCGTGCCGTGGCCCATGGCATGCTCGGAATCCGCATCGACAGCGCGACAGGACACACCCGATGGCCGACTTGAGTTGCGGGCACAACCCCGCGATCGACCCCATGCCGCACCACGTGGAGCGTTTCCAGTGAGCGCGGCGCTCTACGACTACGACCTGCTGGTGCTCGGCGGCGGTTCCGGCGGCCTGGCCGCCGCGTTCCGCGCCGCCGGTCTCGGCGCGCGCGTGGCGATCCTGGAGCCGGACGCGCTCGGCGGGACCTGCGTCAACGTCGGCTGCGTGCCGAAGAAGGTGATGTGGCTGGCGGCCGATCTGGTCGGGCGCATCGATCTGGCGCGCGGCATCGGGTTTTCCATTGCCGATTCCACGCTGTCGTGGCCGGAGCTGGTGGCGCATCGCCAGGGCTACATCGGCAACATCCATGGCAGCTACCGGCGGCGCCTGGACGCCGACGGGGTGGTGCTGATCCCGCAGCGCGGCCGGCTGCTGGACGCGCACACGGTCGAGTGCGGCGACGGCGTGCGGGTCAGTGCCCGCCACGTGGTGATCGCCACCGGCGCGCACGCATTGCGGCCGCCGATCGAGGGCGCGGAACTGGGCCTGGTGTCGGACGATTTCTTCAATCTGTGCGAGGCGCCGGCGCGGGTGGCGATCGTCGGCGGCGGCTATATCGCGCTGGAGCTGGCCGGCCTGCTGCAGGCGCTGGGCAGCCGCGTCGAGCTGTATGTGCAAGGCGAACGCCTGCTGGAACGCTTCGATGCGGAACTGGCGCGCCAGCTCGGCGAGAACCTGCGCCATCAGGGCGTGCGCCTGCATTTCGGCTACCGCGCCAGCGCCTTGCGCCGCGGCGACCAGGGCTTGCAGCTTTACGACGCGGAAGGGCGGCCGGGCGAGGCGGTCGACCAGGTGTTCTTCGCGATCGGGCGGCGTCCGAACAGCAAGGGCATCGGCCTGGAGGAGCTGGGCGTGCGCTTGGGCGACAAGTGCGAAGTGCTGGTCGACGACTACCAGAACACCGACGTGCCGGGGCTGTACGCGATCGGCGACGTGGCCGGCAAGATCGGCCTGACCCCGGTGGCGATCGCCGCCGGACGCAAGCTGATGGAGCGGCTGTTCGGCGACCGGCCGCAGGCGCGGCTGGACTACGAGAACGTGCCTAGCGTGGTGTTCTCGCATCCGCCGCTGGGCCAGGTCGGGCTCGGCGAGGAGCAGGCGCGGGAACGCTACGGCGAGGCGGTGACCGTGTACCGCAGCAACTTCCGGCCGATGCTGCATGCGCTGGCCGACTCGCCGCAGCGCAGCCTGTTCAAGCTGGTCTGCGTCGGCGAGGACGAACGGGTAGTCGGGTTCCACCTGCTCGGCGACGGCGCCGACGAGATCCTGCAGGGTTTCGCGGTGGCGCTGAAGCTGGGCGTGACCAAGCGCCAGCTGGAAGACACGGTGGCGATCCATCCGACCTCGGCCGAGGAAGTGGTGCTGATGCGCTGAGGCGCAACGGCAGCGCGGCGCTGGCGCTGCTGGATGCGGCGCCGCGGGGAGGCGGCGAGGCAGTACATTGTCCGAAGCCATTCGCCCCACGGATTCGCTCGTCGCGACTGAAGTCGCTCCCACAGGGAGCTGCGGCGAGTTGGCTGGGTGCGCCGATGCCATTGCCTTCGTGTTCGCGTGGTGTTCCGCACGCCGTGAAGGTGCCCTTGTGCTTGAGATGGATGCTGTCGTTCGCACTGCTGCAGCGCTGCAACGCTGGGCATGGCGTGCCGCGGCCGTAGAATGGGCGCATGCCCGATGTCCGTTTCCGCCTCGGCGCCGGTCCGCGATGAACGCGCCTGGACGCCCGACTTCCGCTGCGTTGCCGACGGCGCATGCCGACCTGGGCGGCGTGCTGCTCGCCGCCGGCGGCGCGATCGCGTTTTCCGGCAAGGCGATCATCGTCAAGCTCGGCTATCGCTACGGCGTGGACGCGGTGACCCTGCTGGCGCTGCGCATGCTGGTGGCGTTGCCGTGTTTCGCGGCGATGGCGCTGTGGGCGGCGCGCCGCGTGCCGCCGTTGCAGCGCGGCGATCGTTGGCGCATCGGCGCGCTCGGCGTGCTCGGCTACTACCTGGCCAGCTACCTGGATTTCCTCGGCCTGGCCTACATCACCGCCACGCTGGAGCGGCTGATCCTGTATCTGACCCCGACCCTGGTGCTGCTGATCGGCGTGCTGGCGTTCCGCCGCCGGCCGCAGCGCCGCCAGCTGTGGGCGCTGGCGCTGAGCTATGTCGGCGTGCTGCTCGCCTTCGGCCACGACCTGCAGGTCGGCGGCGCGCGCACCGCCTGGGGCAGCCTGCTGGTGTTCGGCAGCGCGCTGGCCTATGCGCTGTACCTGGTTGGCAGCGGGCAGATGGTGGCGCGGATCGGCGCGGTGCGGCTGACCGCCTACGCCAGCCTCGTCGCCTGCGTGCTGTGCATCGCCCAGTTTCTGCTGCTGCGGCCGCTGCAGGCATTGGTGCTGCCGCACCAGGTGTACTGGCTGTCGCTGCTCAACGGCACCGCGTGCACCGCGGTGCCGGTGCTGGCAACGATGCTGGCGGTGCGGCGGATCGGTTCGGGCCTGGCCTCGCAGATCGGCATGCTCGGCCCGGTCTCGACCATCGTGCTCAGCGTGCTGCTGCTGGGCGAGGCGATGGGGACGTGGCAGATCGCCGGCACGCTGCTGGTGCTGGGCGGGGTGCTGATGGTGTCGCGGCCGGCGCGCACGGTGGCGGCATGAGCGGGGGCCGTCCCGCGCCGGGTGCCGAGGCCTCGGCCGCGGCCCAGGCGAAGATCCTGGCGACGATCCGGGCGATCCCGTCCGGTCAGGTGCGCGGCTACGGCGAAGTCGCGATGCTGGCCGGGTTGCCGGGCCGCGCGCGGCTGGTCGCGCGCGTGCTCGGCGGCAACGACGACCCGGCGCTGCCCTGGCACCGGGTGCTGCGCAGCGACGGACGCATCGCCTTCCCGGAAGGCTCGCGCGGCTTTCGCGAGCAGTGCCAGCGGCTGCGTGCCGAGGGCGTGGCGGTGCAGGGCGGGCGGGTGAAGCGCGCCCCAACGCCGGCGCGCGACCTCGACGCCGCGTTATGGGGGCCGCAATAGCGAGCGGCTATGATGGTCGGCAGTTGCCACGGACACGACCATGTTCCCCAGACTTCCGCCCGTTACCCAAGCCTTGCTGATCGGCAATGTGGTGTTGTTCCTGCTGCAGATGCTGCTGGGCAACGACACGTTCGCACCGTTCATGCTGTGGCCGATCGGCGCCTTCGATGCGTTCTCGCCGGGGCAGAACTTCCAGATCTGGCAGCTGCTGACCTACGGCTTCCTGCACGGCGGTTTCTCGCACCTGCTGTTCAACATGCTCGCGCTGTACATGTTCGGCGGCCCGCTGGAGCAGACCTGGGGCAACAAGCGCTTCCTGACCTACTACCTGGTGTGCGTGGCCGGCGCCGGCCTGTGCCAGGTGCTGGTGGGCTGGTGGACGGTCAGCAACGGCGGCGAGCCGTACCCGACCCTGGGCGCGTCCGGCGGCGTGTTCGGCCTGTTGCTGGCCTTCGGCATGCTGTTCCCGAACCAGCGGGTGATGCTGCTGTTCCCGCCGATCCCGATGAAGGCGCGCACCTTCGTGATCGTGTTCGGCGCGCTGGAGCTGATCATGGGCTTCACCGGCTGGCAGCCGGGCGTGGCGCATTTCGCGCACCTGGGCGGCATGCTGTTCGGCTGGCTGCTGATCCGCTACTGGCGCGGGCAACCGCCGTTCGGCAAGCGCAAGCCGCCGGGGCCGCGGATCGTGCGCTGAGCGGCGCCTGCGTGCATCGACGGGCGTCGTAGCGAGCCCGCGCCGGTGTGTGCCGTACGCGATCGTGGAAGGCGATCCGAATAGGCCATAGCGTGGCCGGCGATCTGCGTCGGTGACCACGTCCCGTGTGCGTGCTTTCTAGAATTGGTGGATCCGCACCACTGCCATTGTTCGAGCGTCCGCCCGCACATCTTCTCCGGGTAACGCGTTGCCGCAGGAAGCGGCGTCGTTGTAGGACGTTTTCGGCGTATCGCTCGGCGCGATGCCTTGGATGAGCCGTCGGCCGTCGGCAACCGCGGCGATGCTGGCGGCCTCTGTCGATCGTCGCCAAACGCACGACGGCGCGGTTGCCCGCGCCGTCGTGCATGCATTGCCTATCGAACCCCGATTACGGCCAGAGGCGGATCTGCTCGGCGTCGCTGCGCACCATCGGCTGGCCGGCCTTGCAGGTGAAGGTGGCGGCGAAGGACGGCAGGTTGGCCAGCGGGCCGTTGGCGCGCCAGCGGCCCGGCGCGTGCACGTCGGCGGTGACGCGTTGCACCGCTTCGTTCGGCGACAGCTGCTGCGCCCACAGGCCGGCCCAGGCCTTGTAGAACGCCTGCTTGCCGGCGTCGGCGGCGGCGGGCTGGGCGGCGGCGTAGGCCTGCCAGGCCAGCTCGACGCTGCCGATGTCGGTCAGATCCTGCTCCTGGGTCAGCGGGCCGTTGACCTTGGCGCCCTTCACCCCTGGGAAGTCGTAGGCGCCGTACTGTGCCGCCGCGCGCGCGCCCAGCGCGTTCCACGCGCTCTTGTCTTCCGGCGTCCACCAGTTGCGCAGTTCGCCCTTGGCGTCGACCTGGCTGCCCTTGCTGTCGATCGCGCCGATCAGCTCGTGCGCGACCAGCGCGCCGTAGCCGCCGTACAGCGCGGCGGCATCGCCGCCGGCGACGAACACCGGCGGCTGCAGCACCGCGGCGGTGACGATCAGGCGGTTCTGGGCCAGGTCGTAGGTCAGCGCCGGCTGCTGCGGCAGCACATCCCAGCGGCGGTCGGCGTTGCCCTTGCCGATGCGCTTCATTTCCTCGCGGTGGCGCCAGGTGGAGGCGATCAGCATGTTGCCGCCGAAGCTGCCGCGGCCCATCGGCTGCACGCTGTAGTCCAGGTCGCGGCGCGGCGCGCCGATCTCGATCTTCAGCGCGGCCAGCTTGGCCTGCGCTTCGGCGCGGGCCGGCTCGCTCAGCCAGGTGTTGCGCTTGATCGCGGCGATCTGCGTCTCGCGCACCTGGTCGGCGATGCTCTCGGCCTGGCGGCGGGCGTCGGCGCTGAGATAGCGGCCGACGTACTCGCGGCCCAGCATCGGGCCGGCGGCGACGTTGATCGCGTCCAGCACCTGCGTCCAGCGCTGCGGCGGCAGGGTCTGGCCTTCCAGCACGCGGCCGCGGAACTCGAAGCTGGCGTCGCGGAAGCTCTTGGACAGGTACGGCGCCATCGCGTCGCCCACGCGCCAGCGCAGGTAGGCCTTCCACTGCTCGGGCTTGATGCTGGCGATCATGCCGTCGAGCTGCTTGAACATCTCCGGATCGGCCAGCGACACCAGGTCGTCGTTGACGCCCTGAGCCTTCAGGAACGCGTCCAGCTTCAGGTTGCGGTATTGCTTGTTCAACTCCTTGGTGGAGATCGGCGCGTAGTTGTTGAACGGGTTGTTGATGCCGGCCAGCGACTTGGCGCTGCGCGCCAGCGCGGTCTCGATCTGCAGCACCGACTGGGCGTCGGCCTCGAGCTTGGCGGCCGGGGTGCCGGTCAGGGTCAGGATCTGCTTGACGTAGGCGCGGTAGCGGCCCATCAGCGCCACGGTGTCGGCATCGGTGCGGGTGTAGAAGGCCGGGTCGGGCAAGCCCATGCCGCCCTGCATGAAGTAGCCGATGTGGCGATCCAGCGCCTTCAGGTCGACGTCGGCGCCGAAGTTGAACGCGACCGGGATACCGATCTGGTGCAGCGCGGCGATCGAGGCCGGCACGTCCTTGGCCTTCTTGATCGCGTCGATGCGGCTGAGCAGCGGCGCGATCGGGTTGGAGCCGTCCTTTTCCACCGCCGCTTCGTCCAGGCCGCTGGCCCAGAAATCGCCCAGCGCCTTCTGCACGTCGTTCTGCGGCGCGCGCATCGACGCGTCGAGCAGGTCGCGCTGCTGTTGCTGCGCGCGCGCGGACAACTGGCCCAGCGCGGTCACCGCGCCGGTCTGCGGCAGCGGGTTGCTCTTCAGCCAGTCGGCGTTGGCGTAGTCGTAGAAATCGGTGCAGGCGGCGCTGACGACGGGCGCCTTGGCGGCGGCGCGCTTCTTCTTGGGCGCGGCATCGGCGGTGGACGCCAGGGCGATCAGGCCGAGGGCGACAGCGAGGGCAAGCGGACGGGCGTTGAGCATCGGGAGCGAATCCGGTCAGGATTAAAGTCGGCGGAGTTTAACAAGCTGCGGCGCGCAGCTGTGTCCGCGTGCGGCGCGCCTGATCCCTGATCTGTTCAGATGGGCGGGCAGGGGGAAAGGCCGGCGGCCGTCCGGATCGCCGATCGGCTGCGCCGCTGCGGCCGCCGCCGCCCGTGCGGCAGTGACGGCGGCGCAGCGGACGCTTGGCATCGGACCGGACCGCCGTCCGCGCGCATCGCCAAAGAAAAGGCCCGGACATGCCGGGCCTTTCCGTGTCGCGTCGCTACGACGTGCTTACCAGATCACGACCTGCCGATCGCCGGCGCGGACCATCGGCGAGCCGGCCTTGCACTGGAACGCGGCGGCGAAGGCCGGCAGGTTCGACGGCGCGCCCATCGCGCGGAACTGCGCCGGGGCGTGCGGGTCGGTGGTCAGGCGCACCATCGCGTTCTGCGGGGTGTACTTGGTGCGCCACACGGTGGCCCAGTTGAGGAAGAAGTTCTGGTCGCGGGTCATGCCGCCGACCTTCGGGTCGTCCTTGCCCTCGGTGGCCTTCTTCAGCGCGTCGTAGGCGGTGGACAGGCCGCCCAGGTCGGCGATGTTCTCGCCCAGGGTCAGCTTGCCGTTGACCGGCTTGCCGTCGACCTTGTACTCGTCGAACTGCTTGACCAGCTTGCCGGTGAGCGCGGCGAAGTTCTTGGCATCGGCCGGCGTCCACCAGTTCTCGAAGTTGCCGCTGGGCCCGAAGCGCGCGCCCTGGTCGTCGTAGCCGTGGGTCATCTCGTGGCCGATCACCGCGCCGATGCCGCCGTAGTTGAACGCGTCGTCGGCGTTGGGATCGAAGAACGGCGGCTGCAGGATCGCGGCCGGGAACACGATCTCGTTCTGCAGCGGGTTGTAGTAGGCGTTGACCGTCTGCGGGGTCATGCCCCATTCGGTCTTGTCCACCGGCTTGCCGATCTTGCCCAGGTTGTACTTGTAGTTGAACGCGGTGGCGGCGCGCACGTTGTCCAGGTAGCTGTCGCGCTGCGTGCTCAGGCCGCTGTAGTCGCGCCACTTGTCCGGGTAGCCGATCTTCGGGGTGAAGGTCTCCCACTTGGCGATCGCCTTGGCCTTGGTCTCGTCGCTCATCCAGCTCAGGTGCTCGATGCGCCCCTTCAGCGCCTGGCGCAGGTTGTCGACCAGCTGCTGCATCTTGGCCTTGGCGTCGGGCGAGAAGGCGACCTTGACGTACATCTGGCCCATCGCCTCGCCGGCGCCGTCCTCGATGCTGCCGAGCACGCGCTTCCAACGCGGCTTCATCTCGGCCTGGCCGTTGAGTTCCTTGCCGTAGAACGCGAAATTCTCCTGCGCGAACGCATCGCTCAGGTACGGCGAGGCGCTATCGACGGTGTGGAAGCGCAGGTAGGCGCGCCACACCGACGGATCGGCGTCGCCCAGCGCCTTGCTCACTTCCTGATGGAACGCCGGGATCGCCAGCGAGAACTTCTCCGGCACCGCCACGCCCTGCGACTCGAAGAACTTGGTCCACGGGAAGTTCGGGGTCAGCTTGTCGGCCTCGGCCGGGGTGATCGGGTTGTAGGCCAACTCGGCGTCGCGCGACATCTCTTCGCTGGACTTGGAGACCTTGGCCAGGCGCGTTTCCAGCGCGATCACGTCCTGCGCCTGCTTGGCCGCATCGGCCGCCGGCACGCCGGACAGCTCCAGCACCTTGGCCACGTGCGCCTGGTAGGCCTTGAGCTTGTCCTTCTTGTCGGCGTCGAAATAGTAGCCGCGGTCCGGCAGGCCCAGGCCGGCCTGCATCGCGTAGGCGATGTTCATCGACGAGTTCTTGAAGTCGGCCTCGGCGCCGAAGCCGAACAGGCCGTTCTCGCCCTTGGCCGCGCTCTGACGCAGGTATTCGGCCACCGCCGGGCCGTCTTTGAGCCCGTCGATCGCGGCCAGGTCGGCCTTCAGCGGCTCGATGCCCTGCGCGTTGACCTTGGCTTCGTCCATGCCCGAGGCCCAGAAGTCGCCGACGATCTTGTCCACGCCCTGCGCGTTGGCGGCGGCGGCCTGCTCGGCCAGCTGGTGCTGCACGGCGACCGAGCGCTCGTCCAGGATCGAGAACGCGCCCCAGCTGCTGCGGTCCTTGGGGATCTCGTTGGCGGCCAGCCACTTGCCGTTGACGTAGCCGGCGAAATCGCCGCAGGCGTCCTTGGCCGGATCCAGGTCGTTGGCGTTGAACGCGTTGTAGGCCGGCAGCTTGCTGGCGTCGAGCTTCAGCTCGGCCGGCGCCGCGGCGGGCGCCGATGCGGCGGCTTCGGTCTTGGCGGCGTCGGCGGCGGGCGCTGCCGCGTCGGGCTTGTTGCAGCCGCTCAGCGCGGCGCTTACGGCCAGGGTCAACAGCAGCAGTTGGGGATTGCGAAAGGTCACAAGGAAGCTCCAAGCCGTGATATGGGATGGCCCGCAGGCCGTGGCGAGACTGTACGCCGCTGTCCCGGGTTTCAGGGGTGTCGAAGGTCATGGGCCGGGCGCAACGGTCAGCCAGCGCAGGGCTGGACGCACCGTCGCCGTCGCCAGGTCGCATGCACCACGTCGTTGAATCCGCGCTGCGCTGGCCGGTTGTTGCGAGGCACTCGCATATAACTCGCATAGTATTGCCGGCATGAAGCGCGAATCGTCCTGCGATGCCCTGATCGTCGGCGCCGGCCACAACGGCCTGGTCTGCGCCGCCTACCTGGCGCGCGCCGGCTGGAAGGTCACTGTGCTGGAGCGGCGCGGCGTGGTCGGCGGCGCCGCGGTCACCGAGGAGTTCCACCCCGGCTTCCGCAATTCGGTGGCGTCCTACACGGTGTCGCTGCTGCAGCCGAAGGTGATCGCCGATCTGGACCTGGCCGCGCATGGCCTGCGCATCGTGCCGCGCCGCTGCAACAACTTCGTGCCGCTGCCCGACGACCGCTACCTGCTGGCCGGCGCCGGCATCACCCAGGCGCAGGTGGCGAAATTCTCCGCCCGCGACGCCGAACGCCTGCCGGCCTACGAAGCGCAACTGGAACGCATCGCCGACGTGCTGCGCGCGCTGGCGTTGCAGCCGCCGCCGAACGTCACCGATGGCGGTTGGCGGCAGGCGCTGCCGGAACTGCTGCGCGCCGGCCGCCTCGGCCGCCGCCTGCATGCGCTGGGTCCCGGCCTGCGCCAGGAGTTGCTGGACCTGTTCACGATCTCCGCCGCCGAGTACCTGGAGCGCTGGTTCGAGAGCGACCCGGTCAAGGCCTTGTTCGGCTTCGACGGCATCGTCGGCAACTACGCCAGCCCGTACACCCCGGGCTCGGCGTACGTGCTGCTGCACCACGTGTTCGGCGAGAGCAACGGGGTCAAGGGCGCCTGGGGCCACGCGCTCGGCGGCATGGGCGCGATCACCCAGGCGATGGCCAAGGCGGCGATCGCGGCCGGCGCGCAGATCCGCACCGACGCCGGCGTGCGCGAGATCCTGGTCGAGGACGGGCGCGCGGTCGGCGTGGTCACCGAACATGGCGAGCGGCTGTACGCGCGCCGCGTCGTCGCCAACGTCAATCCCAAGCTGCTGTACGAACGCCTGCTCGACCCGGCGCACGTGCCGGCCGCCACCCGCGAGCGCATGGCGCACTGGCGCTGCGGCTCGGGCACGTTCCGCATGAACGTGGCGCTGTCGCGGCTGCCGCAGTTCCGCGCGCTGCCGGGGCAGGGCGACCATCTCACCGCCGGCATCATCCTGGCGCCGAGCCTGGACTACATGGACCGCGCCCACCGCGATGCGCGCGACCACGGCTGGTCGCGCGACCCCATCGTCGAACTGCTGATCCCGAGCACGCTGGACGCGTCGCTGGCGCCGCCCGGCCAGCACGTGGCCAGCCTGTTCTGCCAGCACGTGGCGCCGCAGCTGCCGGATGGGCGCAGCTGGGACGCGCATCGCGACGAGGTCGCCGACCTGATGATCGCCACCGTCGAGCGCTACGCGCCGGGCTTCGCGGCCTCGGTGCTGGGCCGCCAGGCGCTGACCCCGCTGGACCTGGAACGCACCTTCGGCCTGGTCGGCGGCGACATCTTCCATGGCGCGTTGAGCCTCAACCAACTGTTCAGCGCACGCCCGATGCTCGGTCAGGCCAACTACCGCGGGGCGATTCCCGGGCTGTACCTGTGCGGTTCCGGCACCCATCCGGGCGGCGGCGTGACCGGTGCGCCCGGGCACAATGCGGCGATGGCGCTGCTGGGGAAGTGAGCGCGCGCCGCGTCGCGCAGCGCGACGCGGCGTCGCAATGGCCCTGAGGTGTTTGGAGCGCACGCGGACGGACATCGGGACGAGACCACTGGCCCAACCCTTGGCGTTCGCACTGTCGAGCTCCAGGCGCGATATGTACGGCGGGCGCGCCTACGGGTAAGTCCGTGCCGGGCATAATGCGAAGCTGCTCACGACCGGCGACTCCGGACATCAGGCGCATCCATGACCGAACAGGTTCAGCTCTACAACCAGGCCGTCGCCGCGCTCAACCAGCGCGACTGGGGCCAGGCGCAGCGACTCGCACAGCACCTGCTGCAGTCGTTGCCGCAGCATCCGGGCGTGCATTTCGTGGCCGGCGTGGCCGCGCTGGAGTTGAAGCAGATGCAGCCCGCCGCGGCGCATCTGTACCAGGCGACGACGTTGAATCCGCAACGCGCGGACTACGCCACGCAGCTGGCCAAGGTGCTGGCGATGGGGCGGTTCATGCAGGAGGCGCAGCACTTCGCCGACAAGGCGATGGCGCTGCGGCCGACCGACGCGCATACGCTGGATACGCTGGGGGTGGTCTATACCCAGGTCAACGAGCATGCCGCGGCGCTGGAGGCGTTCACCCAGGCGGTGCAACTCGCGCCGCAGCACGCCAGCTTCCATTACAACCTAGGCACCTCGCTGCTGTTCTCCGGGCGGCTGCAGGAAGCCGAGCAGGAATACCGGGCTTGTCTGGCCCTGGAGCCGCGCTACTGGAAGGTCTATCTGTCGCTGTCGCAGTTGCGCAAGTGGAGCGCGGACGAGAACAACCTGGCCTTGCTGGAGCAGGCGCTGGCTTCGGCCGGCGACGCGCCGGAAGCGGTGCTGTATCTCAACCTGGCACTGGCCAAGGAGCACGAGGATCTCGGCGACTACCATGCCGCGTTCCGTGGCTACGTGCAGGGCAAGGCGGTGCAGAAGCGCGCGCGCGGCTATACGTCCGAACGCGATGCGGTGCTGTTCGAGGCATTGCAGCAGGCCTTCCGCGCCGACGCTGCGCCTGCGTCCGGCTTCGACAGCCAGGAGCCGATCTTCGTGGTCGGCATGCCGCGCAGCGGCACCACCCTGGTGGACCGAATCCTGTCCAGCCATCCGCAGGTGCATTCGGCGGGAGAGCTGCAGAATTTCTCGGTGGCGCTCAAGCGCCTGGTGCGCACGCCATCGCCGGCGATCCTGGACGTGGCCACGCTGACCCGGTTGCAGGGGCTGGACTGGCGCGAACTCGGCCGCGCCTACGTCGAGTCCACCCGTCCCGGCACCGCAGCCAAGCCGCGTTTCGTGGACAAGCTGCCGCACAATTTTCTGTACGTGGGGCATATTGCGCGCGCGCTGCCGAACGCGCGCATCGTCTGCCTGCGGCGCGACCCGATGGACACCTGCCTGAGCAACTTCCGCCAGCTGTTCGCGCTGTCCTCGCCGTACTACGACTATTCCTTCGACCTGATGGACGTCGGCCGCTACTACCTGATGTTCGAGCGTTTGATGGCGCATTGGCGCGCGCTGTTCCCGCAGCGTCTGCTGGAAATCGACTACGCAGACCTGGTGCTGGAACAGGAGCCGACCACGCGCCGCTTGCTGGAGTTCTGCGGCTTGCCGTGGGACGAGGCCTGCCTGCGTTTCGAGCAGAATCAGGCGCCGGTGGCCACCGCCAGCGTGGTCCAGGTGCGCACCTCGATGACCCGCGCCTACATGGGGCGTTGGCAGCGCTACGGCGAGGATCTCGCCGAGCTGAAACGGCTGCTCGATACGCAATCGCTCGAAGCGACGGAGCAAGGCAGCCGCTGAGGCGGCACGTATCTTCCGATAGCGAACTGGCCGAACGCCAAAGGCCGCACCATTGCGCGTGCGGCCGTGGTTCATTGCGGACGCCAAAACGGGCGCTTGCAGCCGCTGTCGCATAGATCCCGCCAGCACGCGCCACGCATAAAAAAAGCCCACCCTCGCGGGTGGGCTTTGGTGTCGCTTGAGGCTCGATTACTTGCCGAACGCGTAACGCATTTCCAGGTAGTACGCGCGGCCGTACACGTCGAAGTTGTACGAGTTGTACGGCGAGCTCGCGCTGCCCGGGTAGGACGCGTCGAAGGGCGGCATCTTGTTGAACACGTTGTTGACCATCAGCGACAGCTCCATGCCCTCGAACGCCGTGTAGGTGATGCTGGCGTTGTGGGTGATGTGCGACGGCAGCTTGCCGGCGCGCGGCGCATCGTAGCCGGCGACGGCGAGATTCGCCGCATAGTTCGGGGTCTTGTCGAACCAGCTGGCGTACCAGGTGGTCGAGAAGTCGCCGATCTCCCAGGTCAGCGAGGCGTCGGCCTTGCGCTTCGGGTCCACGCTCCAGTACGGATTGTTGAGCAGGTCGACCGGTTCGTCACCGGCATACTGCGTGTACTCGTGGCTGATCTTCTGCGTGTAGCTGGCGATCATGCTGAGGTCGCCCCAACGTCCGAAGTCGTAGCCATAGCGGAACGAGGCCACGGCCATTTCCAGCTTCTGGTTGGAGACGTTGATCTTCGGCGTATAGATCTCCGTGATCTGACCCGCTGCGTTGCGGGTGACCTGCGCCATCGCGCTGGTGCACAGTGCCGAGCTGATGTCGTCGATGCCGGCGCGGCAACGGTAATCCTGCAGGCTCAGCGCGTCGGCGCTCTGCTGGGTGACTTCATCGCTGATGTCCCAGTTGAGGTAGTCGACGGTCAGCGCCATGCGGTCGACCGGCGACCACACGAAGCCTGCGCTCCACACATCGGCGTTGATCGGCTTCAGGCCGAGGTTGCCGGACTGCGTACCGAAGAACTGGCGACTGGAGTAGGCGGCCGGGCAGTTGTCGGTGTTGCCGGGCAGGTAGCCGCGCTGCGCGCACTGGTAGTAGTCGACCACCGAGTTGTAGTAGCCGCTCTCGCCCTGGTACTGGTCGGACAGGGTCGGTGCGCGGAACGCGGTGCCGTACTTGCCGCGCAGCAGCAGCGACTGGAACGGACGGTATTCCAGCGCGACGCTGTAGGTCGGCTTGTCGACGGTGGTGCCGCTGGCCTTGAACGCGTCGTAGCGGCCGGCCAGGGTGATGGTCAGCGGATCGAACACCGGCATGCGCAGTTCCGACGTCACCGCATAGCGGTCGCGGTCGCCGCCGCCGGCCACCGAGGTCAGGCCCCAGACCTCGCCGTTGAGGATTTCCGGCGCCGGATCGTAGCTCCACTTCTGCTTGCCGTACTCGGCGACCACCGCCAGACCCGCGTCGCCGCCGGGCAGGGAGAACAGCTTGGCGTTGGTGGCCTGCAGGCGCAGCATGCCGTCGGAGGTCTTGCTCTTGTTGGTGGCGTGGCCGGTGAAGCTGGCGAATTCTTCCGGCGTGATCGGCGAATAGAACGCCGCGTAGTTGGGGGTATAGACCGGATAGGCGTCGTAGTACGGATCCAGGCCCTGCTGCGGTCCGAGCACCTTGTTGATGAAGAACTGGTCGATCGGGTCCTTGAGGCGGACGAAGTTGCGCTCTTCCAGTTCGTACTGGGTGTAGGTGACGCCGGCGTCGTAGTCCCAGTTGGACTGGCCGAGCGTACCCTGCGCGCCGAAGGTCACGCGCACCGATTCGCTGGTGTCGCGGCTCATCGTGTCGTTGAAGCCGTTCGGGCCGACTTCCTCAGGCGCGAACGAGCGCTGCAGGTTGACCAGGTCGTCCAGGTTCGGGTCGTAGTAGTAGCCGAAGTCGGAAGCGGTGCCCCACCACAGATAATTGCCGCCGGAGTTGTACTTGACCTGGTCCTTGCTGTAGAGCACGTCGCCGTACAACTGCACGTTGTCGTTGAGGTCGAAGGTGCCGTGCACGTACGCCTGCAGCGACTTCTGGCCGTTGTCCAGGGTGCGGTAGCCCGGGGTGTACTTGGAGCCGCAGTAGTACTCGTCGCCGAAGCCCGGGCGCTGCTGCAGGGCCATGGTGCCGCCGAACAGGCCGGAGACGTTGCCGCAGTTGGCCGGGTCGAGGAACTTGTAGCTGGTGAACGGGCTGTACACCAGGAAGTCGCGGCTGATCAGCGGCGCGCTATAGCCCTGCGTGTTGTATTGCCTGGTCAGGCCGCGGTCGTAGGCCCAGATCGGGTCCTTCTCTTCGTACTGCACGCCGCCGAGCACGGAGGTGCGGCCGTCGGCGGAGGTCCAGCCATCGGCGAAGGTGGCGCGGAAGTTGCTGCCGCCGCCTTCGGAGAAGCCGCCGCCGCGGATGCTGAACACCGCGCCGTCCATCTTCTTCTTGAGGATGACGTTGATCACGCCGGCGATCGCGTCGGAGCCGTACAGCGACGACTGGCCGCCCGGCAGGATCTCGATGCGGTCGACCAGGTCGATCGGAATGCCGCTGATGTTGTTGAAGGTGTCGCTGCCGTTGTACAGCGCCGGGTAGTTCGACATCGGCCGGCCGTCGATCAGGTACTTCACGTAGCCCGGCGACAGGCCGAACAGGCTGACCGTCTTCGCGCCCTGGGTGAAGGAGCCGGAGGTCTGGCCGCCCTGGACCGCGCCGGTCGCGAACGAACTCTTCTGCAACACATCGGCCACCGAATTGAAGCCGCGGGCCTTGATGTCCTCAGCGGTGATCGTGGTGACCGGCGTGGCGGTCTCGATCTCGGTCTGCGGGATCAGCGAGCCGGTGACGGTGATCTTTTCCAGGTCGGTCGCCTTGGTGTCGGTGCTGTCCTGCGCGAAGGCGCTGAACGCGGCCGGCACGACCATGGCGGTCACCAGCGCCGCGCTCAGGCGGCTGTGCTTGAAACTACGTGTCTGACGAGCAGTCATTCTCTCTATCCCCATAAAACAATAAAGAAAAGGCGAGGGGCGTCGTGCCACGACATATGCCTTGAAATCGGTTCCGCATCCATGCGAGCAACCCAAACGTAACATGAACTTAACGCCATTTGTACAGCCGTGTCACCTTTTTCGTCTACAGGGGGGATCTGCGGCTATCTGGCAGCAAACGCCCGCCAAATGTGGCGTTGCGTGCCCGGCGCGACAGCTTCCACGCTGCTTTGCACCATTCGGGGGCGTGGCATCGGCCCTATAACTGAATAGGCATTTGTGATAGCGCGGCAATTGGCCGAAAGGGCGACAAGCCGGGCATCCGGCGACCGAGCACGGCTTGCAAGTGATGGTGGTCTCCCGCACCAATTCGGTGAGTACGCTTCGCCATAATGGGGCGCCTGATCGGTAACGAATGGTCATATCGCGGCGCGCTTGCCGACCGACGCTACCGTCCTGGCAGAAGACCGATGTCCATGCCTGGGTTGCCGGCTCGCTGGCCGAGGCCGCGATTGCGCGCTGCCGGGACAGGACTGCGCTGGCCCGACTTCGCGCGCCTGCCTGGCGGCTCCACCGACATGGACGGCACGCCGCACTTGTATAGTCATGCCCCAATTCGATCCGCTGCGACGCCCTCCGGACAGGCGGCGCTCGCCGCCGCCATCCCTGTTCCTGCCGCGCGCCCGGCGCGCTGCGGCGTTTTCCTCGACGAGTTTCCGATGACCGACCGCCCCCGCATTCCCGCCCACGCCGTCCAGCCCAACCTTTCGCCGTTGCCGCGGATCCGCAATGTCATCGCCATCGGTTCCGGCAAGGGCGGGGTGGGCAAGTCCACCACCGCGGTGAACCTGGCGCTGGCGCTGCAGCGCCAGGGCGCGCGGGTCGGGGTGCTGGACGCCGATGTCTATGGCCCCAGCGTGCCGGCCATGCTCGGCCTGAGCGGACGCCCGGACAGCCCCGACAACAAGTCGATCGAGCCGATGCGCGCGTTCGGCATCGAGGCGATGTCGATCGGGCTGCTGGTGGACCAGGACACGCCGATGATCTGGCGCGGACCGATGGCGACCTCGGCGCTGACCCAGCTGTTCACCGATACGCTGTGGGACGACTTGGACTACCTGCTGATCGACCTGCCACCGGGCACCGGCGACATCCAGTTGACCCTGGCGCAGAAGATCCCGGTGGCCGGCGCGGTGATCGTCACCACGCCGCAGGACATCGCCACGCTGGACGCGAAAAAGGCGCTGAAGATGTTCGAGAAGGTCGAGGTGCCGGTGCTGGGCATCGTCGAGAACATGGCGGTGCATACCTGCACGCAGTGCGGCCATGTCGAGCACCTGTTCGGCGAAGGCGGCGGCCAACGCATGGCGCAGCAGTACGGCGTGCCGCTGCTGGGCTCGCTGCCGCTGGCGATCGCGATCCGCGAGCAGGGCGACGCCGGCACCCCGATCGTGGCCGCGGCCCCGGATTCGGCCGCCGCGCAGGCCTATCTGGCGACCGCCCAGCGCCTGACCGAGGAGCTGCGCAAGCGCCCGCGGGCATCGATCCCGATTTCCGCCTCGCTGCTGTGAGCGGGGCCGCGGCTGCCGCGAACGCTCCGCGACCGGCTAGAATCGCCGGTCACTGCGGCCCGCTCCGGCGTCGGCCGCGCTCCCGGCAGGCGGGTTTTTCGGTCTGCCGCCACAGGCATCAGGAATACGCATGAGCATCAAGAGCGACCGCTGGATCCGCCGCATGTCCGAGCAGCACGGCATGATCGCGCCCTACGAGCCGGGCCAGGTGAAGCAGGTCAACGGCGAGCGCATCGTCAGCTACGGCACCTCCAGCTACGGCTACGATGTGCGCTGCTCGCGCGAGTTCAAGGTGTTCACCAACATCAACTCGACCATCGTCGATCCCAAGCGCTTCGATCCGAAGAGCTTCGTGGACATCGAGGCCGACGAGTGCATCATCCCGCCCAACAGCTTCGCTCTGGCGCGCACGGTGGAATTCTTCCGCATCCCGCGCGACACGCTGGTGGTCTGCCTGGGCAAGAGCACTTACGCGCGCTGCGGCATCATCGTCAATGTCACGCCGCTGGAGCCGGAGTGGGAAGGCCACGTCACCCTGGAATTCAGCAATACCACGCCGCTGCCGGCGCGCATTTACGCCAACGAAGGCGTGGCGCAGATGCTGTTCTTCCAGTCCGATGCCGACGACGTTTGCGAGACCAGCTACAAGGACCGCGGCGGCAAGTACCAGGGCCAGACCGGCGTGACCCTGCCCAGAACCTGACTTTTCCCTGCAGCACACGGAGCGCGCAATGAACGATCCCAATCCCTATCAGGCGCCCGACGCGCCGCTGCCGTCGGCGCCGCTGGCGCTGGACGGCGCCGACGTGCTGGCCGGCCGCGGCGAGCGCCTGGGCGCATCGCTGATCGACGGCGTGATCGCGCTGGCGACCTTCCTGCCGCTGGCTGCGGTCACCGGCTATTTCGGCAAGGTCATGGATGCGGCGCGCGGCGGCGAGGCGATGTCGTTCCTGACCATGGCCGGCTACGTGGCGTTGGCGTTCGCGACGTTCGTGGTGGTGCAGGGCTATCCGCTGGCCAAGACCGGGCAGACCTGGGGCAAGAAACTGCTGTGGATCCGTATCGTCGATCTGGACGGCGCGCAGCCGCCGCTGTGGCGGCTGATCGTGCTGCGTTACCTGCCGACCCAATTGCTGTCGCTGGTGCCGGTCGTAGGCAACTTCTATGCGCTGATCGATGCGCTGTTCATCTTCCGCCAGGACAAGCGCTGCCTGCACGACCTGATCGCCGGCACCCAGGTGGTCAACGTCCGCCGTTGATGCGGACGTGCCGGCCGCCGCGCATCGGCGGCCGGCAGCCAGGGGGGGGGAGATCGCCGGATCCAAACCCCAATCCCGAATCCCCAATCCCGGCAGTTACTACTTGCCGCGGCCGAACAGCATGCCCACGCCGACCGCGACCAGGATCGCCGGCCACCAGGTGGCGATCAACCGGCCCAGGCTGAGGTTGGTCCAGCCCAGGTTGTTGGCCAGGAACACCAGGCCGATCACGATCAGCACGATGGCGGCGATCACATTGGATTTCATGGGCACGCGGGTTCCGCTAAAAGGGCGCCTATCGTAGCCGTTGCCGCCACGCCGCAACACGGGTCTGCAGGACATCGGCGTCCAGCCGCTGCGCCGGGCCGCTGCCCCATACCGGCCCGGGCCAGGCCGCATCGCCTTCGTGGCGCCCGATCACGTGCACGTGCAGTTGCCGCACGATGTTGCCCAGCGCGCCGAGATTGAGTTTGCGCACGCCCGGCTCGTTGCGCAGCAACTGCGAGAGCTGGTTGATCTCGGCCAGCAGCAGGCGCTGCTGGCCCCCGTCCAGGTCGATCCATTCGCTGGCGTCGGCGACGCGCGGCACCAGCAGCAGCCAGGGGAAACGCGCGTCGTCCATCAGCCGCACCTGCGACAGCGGACCGTCGGCCACGAACGCGCTGTCGGCCTGCAGCCGCGGGTCGAGTACGAAGTCGGCCATCGCCGCGGCTCAGCGCAGGTGTTCGGCGAGGAAGGCGAGGCTGCGCTGGCGCGCGCTGTCGGCGCTGTCGGCGTCGTGGTGGTTCGGATCGACATGGCGGTCGAAACCGTGTCCGGCCGGATACACGTAGGTCTGCATCTGCGGCAGCTTCTCGCGATGCTGCTGCACCGCCTCCGGCGGGATGCTGCTGTCCTGCGCGCCGAAGTGGAACAGCACCGGCGCCTTCGGCGTCTCGTCGAGGAACTGGGTGTTGCGCCCGCCGTAGTAGCTCACCGACGGCAGGCCCAGCCGCAGCGCCGCCAGCAACGCGACGCTGCCGCCCCAGCAGTAGCCGACGGTGCCGACCTTGCCGGCCGGCGCCAGCGCCTGCGCCGCGGCCTGCACGACGTCCAGCGCCTTGTCGAAGCCGAGCGCGCCGACCAGCTCCAGGCCCTTGCGCACGCCGTCCTGGCCGTACTCCAGCTGCACGTCCTTCTCCACCAGGTCGAACAGGCCCGGGGCCAGCACTTCATAGCCTTGCGCCGCGTAGCCGTCGGCGACCTGCTGGATGTAGGCGTTGACGCCGAAGATCTCCTGGATGATCACCAGCCCGCCGCGCGGGACGCCGTCCGGCAGGGCGTGCCAGGCGGAGACTTGGCCGTGAGCGGTATCGAGGGTAGTCCAATGGCCCATGGTGGGTTCCTGCAGCGGAAGAGAGAGGCGCCGATTATCCACGCTGGCTGCGAAGGCCGGTTAACAGATCCGGCGGTCCACTCCGTGCTGGGGCAGGCCGCTCGCCGGTCGCATTGCAGGCTGAACTTATCGGCCAGGTTGGCCCATGATCCGCGGAGTTTCTCCAGGGCCCTTCGATCCAGGTACTGCATGCCACTGGCGAACCTCAAGGTCCCGGCTTCGCCAGCTGGCTGCGTCCACTGCGCGGCCAGGTCCGAACGTCCCCTCACCAACTGCGCGTAGAGCGCCATGCGATCGTGCCCAGCCGCGCTGCGGCCGGGGCTGCATCGATCGGCAGTGGTCGACGCGATGGAGGCGTTCAGCGCGCCGTGTAGTCCACCGACACCACCACGAAGCTGTGGCGACCGCCGGGCAACTGCGCCTCGACTTCGTCGTCGATGCGCTTCTTCAGCAGCGCCCGCGCCAGCGGCGAATCGATGCTGATCCAGCCGCGGCCGGCATCGGTCTCGTCCGGGCCGACGATGCGGTAGCGCACCAGCTCGCCGCTGTCGGCGTCCTCCAGTTCGACCACGGCGCCGAAGAACACCGCCTGCGGATCGGATGGCGCGGTGTCGACCACGCGCAGCGCTTCCAGGCGCTTGCTCAGGTAGCGCACGCGGCGGTCGATCTCGCCCAGCTGCTTCTTGCGGTAGGTGTACTCGGCGTTTTCCGAACGGTCGCCCTCGGCCGCCGCGGCGGCCAGCGCCTTGACCACCTCCGGGCGGCGCACGCGCCACAGCTCCTCCAGCTCGGCCTTGAGCCGGGCGTGGCCTTCGGCGGTGATCAGGGCGGTGCTTTTCTCGGCAGGGGGACGCCAGCGGCTCATCGGGAGCTGTTCATCGGATTGGGGCACTGCGGTGGAGCGGGGTGGCGATGCTAGCGCGTGCGCCCGGCTTGCGCACCCGCGGGCGATCGCCGAAGCTGGCGCGGCCATCCACACGGACGTTGTTCGATGCTGATCCTGCCGTTGCACAAGCCGCTGTCGCGGGAGAATTTTCCGCTGGTCACGCTGCTGCTGGTGCTGCTCAATGCGGCGGTCTATTTCGGCTGGCAGCGCCAGGACGTGGCGCCGCTGCAACAGGCGCAACGCTACTACCTCGATTCCGGACTCGCTGACTACGAAGCGCCGGCCTATGCGCGCTACCTGCAGCGCGGCGGACGCAAGGACGCGCTGGTCCAGTTCGAGCGCGTGCCGGCGGCGCAGCGGGCGCAGTTCGTCGGCACCGCCAGCTTGAACGACGTGCGCTTCGTGCAGGCGCTGCGCAGCGGCGAGGCGTTCGCGGACCCGGACGCGCAGCAGGCCTGGGCGCCGCTGCGCGCCCGCTATGACGCGCTGCTGGACCGCGTGTTCACCCTGCGCCATGTGCAGCGCAGCTCGGAGTGGTCGCCGGCGCGGATGCTGTCGGCGACGTTCCTGCACGGCGATGCGCTGCACCTGTTCGGCAACATGCTGTTCCTGGTCGTGCTCGGCACCTTGCTGGAAGGCGCGATCGGCCGCTGGCGGTTCCTGCTGGTCTACCTGCTCGGCGGGTTCGGGGCGAGCGCGGTCAGCCTGTGGTGGCGCTGGGGCGAGGCCGGCGGCGGGCTGGGCGCGTCCGGTGCCATCGCCGCGCTGATGGGAGCGTTCTGCGTGGTCTGGGGACGGCGCCCGGTGCGCTTCTTTTACTGGTTCGCGGTGGTGTTCGACTACGTGCGCGGTCCGGCCATCGCCTTGTTGCCGCTGTGGCTGGGCTGGGAGCTGTACAACCTGCTGGCCAACGGCGATAGCGGGGTCGGCTTCGATGCGCATGCCGGCGGCATCGTGGTCGGCGCGTTGCTCGGCGCGGCGCTGGTGGCGGCGCGGCAGACCCGCGAGGCGTTCATGTGCGACGAGGCCACGGTCGCCGCCGACGATCGCTGGGAGCGCGCGCAGCGGCACCTGGGGCGGCTGGAGAACCGGGAGGCGGCGCGGCTGCTCGACGAACTCGCCGCCGAGCAGCCGCGCCGCTTCGACGTGGCGCAGGCGCGCTACCGGGTCGCGCGCAATGCCGGCGACGCGCGTGCCGCGCAGGCGCGCGCGATCGAACTGCTGCGCCTGCCGGCGGCCACGGAGCAGGAGACGCGAGCGCAGGCGGCGTTGCTTGGCGACTGCGCTGCCGGCGCCATCGCCGTGGACGCGGCGACGCGTGCGCTGTTGTTCGACCGCTGGCTGGCGCTGGGACGGCTGCGCGATGCCGAAGCGCTGCTGGCGCAGGATGCCGCCGCGCTGCCGCGCAGCGAACAGGCGCAGCACTGGTTCCGGCTGGCGCTGGGCCACGGCGAGCGGCAGGCCGCGTCCGAATGGCGGCGCCTGCTGCTCGCGGTGATCGAGCGCTACCCGGACCTGCCGCAGGCGGACAAGGCGCGATTCCTGCTCGCCAACGCCTGAGCGGCGGACGCGGCGGTGCGGTCGGCCCGATCGCGACGCCAGCCGCTAGGCCGGCGCGATCGTCACTGCCTTCAGCGCCGCCTCCAGCTTGCTGCGCTGCGCGTCGTCCTGGCAATGCGCGAGCGCGTCCTGCAGCAACGCGCGCGCCTGCGCGTCGTCGCCGTAGCGCTCGGCGAGCAGCAACGCCGCGCTCAGCGACCAGGCGCCGAATTCGGCCGCCTTCGGCCAGGCGCGCAGTGCGGCCAGCAAGCCGTCGAGCGCGAGCTTGGACTGTCCCGCCAGTTGCGCGCGCTCGGTCATCAAGGTGGCTTGCTCCGGCAGCGACGGGACGAAGTCGGGATCGGCGTCCAGCGCCTCGCGCAGCAGCGCCAGCGCACGCCGTTCCTGCTTTTCCTGCAGCAGGCGGTTGATGTACTGGCGGGTGTGCTCACGCAGGTCGTCGGCGCGGCCGCCGTTGCGCAGCAGGCGCTGGTACAGCTCGTGCACCGCCAGGCTCACCGCGCGCGTGCGCACTTCGCCGCGCAGCAGCTGCAGCGCTTCGGCGGTATGCCCATCGCGCACGAACTGCTCGGCCTCGTCGAGCACGCGCTGGTCCGGATCGTGGCGGCGCGCGCCGTCGTCGATGCTGGCCGGTTCGTAGCCCAGCACTTCGTGGTACTGGTAGACCAGATAACCCATCAGGTGGAAGGTGGCGAACAGGCCCCAGATCGTCACCACGCCGACCGCCAGATCGCTGGCCAACGGCGGCAGGTAGTGCTGCAGCCAACGGGCCGCGGTCAGCGCGCTGGCCTGGATCACGAACAGCAGGCCGAACGCGGCCAGGTACGGCCAGCCGATGCGCAGTGCCAGGCCGATCGACACGGCCGGATTCAGGGCGCGGCGCAGGCTGCCGTCGATGGCCAGCGAGATCAGGAAGCCGGGCTGCAGCAGCACCACTGCCAGCAACATCAGCAAGCCGGCGACCGGGCCGGCGAGCAGCGCCGCGGCGGCGACCACCATGCCGAGCACGATCATCAGCGCCAGCAGCCGCAGCACCACCCCGTCGCCGATGTCGAAGCCGCGCTCGGGCGCATCCATGTGTCCGTCGGCGGTATGCCGCAGGATCTCGAAGGCGTATTTGTAGATCGCCAGCGTGGTGACGATGCCGAGGATCCAGCCGATGCCCGGCAGCATTCCCAGCAGGCGGCACAGGGTCAGCGCGATCAGCGCGAACAGCGCGCCGCCGCGCAGCGGGTACAGCGCGATGGCGCGGGTGCGCGCCCAGAAAGGTTCGGGTGTGTTGCGGCGCGCGCGGCTTGCGCCGGCGCGATGACGGTCTTCCATGACGCCCCCTGCGTTCAATGTGCGCCGATTGTGCGGCGGAGCGGGCGTGTGCGCAATCGGGCGCGCAGGCGGATGCATCGGCTGAACGCAGCCGTGCAAGGGAGGCTGGAGGCGGGTTCTTCCGGTTGTTGGAGGCCGCCATGCCGATGCCCAGCAGGGCTGGCGTGTGCAAGACGCCAGGCGGCGCCGATGCAACGGCGGCCGGCGTTGCGGTCGGACGGGCGCTGCGCCGGCACTGCGTTGCGTGGTTCTGATGGGGCGCACGGTGCGGACCTCTAGAATGTCCGGCCGGCGGCGGGTTCCGGCGCTGCGCTGGCGGCGATCCGCTGCGCGTGCCGCCGCCGCTGTCCTTTCATCGCATGGAGTGTTGCTTGAACCCCACCGCCACAGGCAATCCGCGTGTGCGTCTCGGCAAGGTCGAGGTGCTGTCCGACAACTGGTATGTGCTGCGCAAGGTCACCTTCGATTTCCAGCGCAACGACGGCAGCTGGCAGACGCTGTCGCGCGAGGCCTACGACCGCGGCAACGGCGCCACCATCCTGCTCTACAGCCGCGCCAAGCAGACGGTGATGCTGACCCGGCAGTTCAGGCTGCCGACCCTGCTCAACGGCAACCCCGACGGCATGCTGATCGAAGCCTGCGCCGGGCTGCTGGACCAGCACGATCCGCAGACCTGCATCCGCAAGGAGACCGAAGAGGAGACCGGCTACCGGGTCGATAACGTGCGCAAGGTGTTCGAGGCGTTCATGAGCCCGGGTTCGGTCACCGAACGGCTGTACTTCTTCGTGGGCGAGTATTCCGATCGCGACAAGGTGGGCGCTGGCGGCGGCGTGGCGGCCGAAGGCGAAGAGATCGAGGTGCTGGAGCTGGCGCTCGACGCGGCGCTGGCGATGATCGAATCCGGCGAGATCGCCGACGGCAAGACGATCATGTTGCTCCAATACGCAAAGCTGAAGGGGGTGCTGGCCTAGCGGAGTGCTGTCGGTTTTTGTATCTGCGCGTGGCAACGCCTGGATCGAAGGTGCCTGCCGTGCCTGTCGGCGCGAGCTGTACACGCACCTGCGCCGCAGCGTGACCCGCGCCGCGTGGCCCTGGTTTTGGGCGCGCTGCGCCGATCGGGTCAGCGCACGCGCCGCAGGCGCTTGTCGGCATGCTCCGGCGGCATGCCGCTATGGCAATTGATGCCGTCCTGGGCCAGATCGTAGTCGGCGGCAGCGGCGCGGCGGCCGCGCGCCTGGGCCTCTTCGACACGGAACCCGTAGATGTTGGGGCCCACCTGCGGACCGTCGGGGTCCTCGAAGCCGAGCGTCAGGCAACTGCTGGCCATCTGGTCGATTCCCCACACGCCGGTGATGGTCCTGGGCGCGACCTGCCGCCCGGCTCCGGTGATGCAGGTGGTCGTCAGCGTATAGCGATGGACCGTCTCGCTCGCCGATCCCACCTCGAGCCTGAGATCGGCGCGAACGGTCTCGCAATCCCGCGTGTATCCCTGGAGTTTGCCGACGTAGCGGCCGGCCAGCAGTTTCTGCCGTTGCGGCGGCCAGTCATCGCCCGACGCCGGTTGCGGGGAATCGGCGGCCATTGCGGCTGTGGCGGCCGCCAAGCCTAGCAGCAGGGCGCTCATCGCTTCCTTGTTCATGGTGGAGCTCCTTGTGGTGGTCGGCTGCGCTCAGCGCTTGCCGCCGAAGATGCTGCCGAAGATGCCGCGCACGATCTGCTGGCCGATGCGGTTGCCGACGGTGCGCGAGGTCTGCTTGGCCATCGTTTCCAGCATGCCCTGGCGGCGCTTGGTGCCGAACACCGCGTCCTTGACCGCCTGGCCGAAGCCGCTGTCCTGCGCGTCGTCCTGCTCGCGCGTGCGCGCCGCCGGCGCCGCCGTCTTCTCGGCCACCTGCTCGACCCGGCGCGCCAGCATCTCCGCCGCCGAGTCGCGGTTGACCGCGGTGTCGTAGCGGCTGCCGACCACGCTGCCGGCGCGCACCTGCGCGCGCTCGGCGTCGGAGATCGCGCCCATCCGGCAGCGCGGCGGGGCGATCAGGGTCTGCTGCACCGGCGACGGCACGCCCTTGTCCTGCAGGGTCGACACCAGGGCTTCGCCGGTGCCGAGCTGGGAGATGGTCTTGGCCACGTCCAGCTTGGGATTGGCGACGAAGGTCTCGGCCGCGGTGCGCACCGCCTTCTGGTCGCGTGGGGTGTAGGCGCGCAGCGCGTGCTGCACGCGGTTGCCGAGCTGGCCGAGGATGTTGTCCGGCACGTCGTCGGGGAACTGCGAGCAGAAGTACACGCCCACGCCCTTGGAGCGGATCAGCCGCACCACCTGCTCGATGCGCTGCACCAGCGCCGGCGGCGCGTCGTCGAACAGCAGGTGCGCCTCGTCGAACACGAACACCAGCTTGGGCTTGTCCAGGTCGCCCACTTCCGGCAGCCGTTCGAACAGCTCCGACAGCAGCCACAGCAGGAAGGTCGAGTACAGGCGTGGCTTGAGCACCAGTTGTGCGGCGGCGAGGATGCCGATCACGCCGCGGCCGTCGCTGCCGACCCGCATCAGCTCGGCCAGGTCCAGCGCCGGTTCGCCGAAGAAGCCTTCGCCGCCGTCCTGCGCCAGGCGCAGCAGCGCGCGCTGGATCGCCGCCACCGACGGCGCGCTGACCAGGCCGTATTCGGTGGAGATGTCCTTGCGCTGCTCCACCACCAGCGCAAGCAGCGCGCGCAGGTCGTCCAGGTCGAGCAGCAGCAGGCCGCGGTCGTCGGCCAGCTTGAACACGATGTCGAGCACCCCGGCCTGGGTGTCGTTGAGTTCCAGGATCCGCGCCAGCAGGGTCGGCCCCATTTCGCTGACGGTGGTGCGCACCGGGTGCCCGAGCTGGCCGTACAGGTCCCAGAACACCACCGGGTTGGCCGCCGGGACGTAGTCGGTCACGCCGATGTCCTTGGCGCGCTGCAGCACTTTCTCGCTGCCGTCGCCGGCCACCGCCAGCCCGGCCACGTCGCCCTTCACGTCGGCCATGAACACCGGCACGCCGATCCGCGAGAAGCCTTCGGCCAGGGTCATCAGGGTCACGGTCTTGCCGGTGCCGGTGGCCCCGGCGACCAGCCCGTGGCGATTGCCCAGGCGCGGCTGCAGCAGCACCGCGATGTCGTCGGTCACGCCTTTGCCCAGCAGGATCGGGTCCATGAACAGCTCCGCGGTGAGGTGGGCGGATTCTAGGCGTTCGCGCCGGCGCCCGCTCGCGGCGGGGGCGCCAATGGCCGGGTTTGCCGGGCCGCAGCGATGAACGGATGCCCCGCCGGCCTGGTGCCGGCGCATGCCCGACCTTGCCGCGATGTGACAGCGGCGGCTACCCTGCGGCCTTTCCGTCGTCGCGTCCCATCATGCCCCTTTCGTTCCGTATCACCCATGGATGGCCCGCCGTGGCTGCCCTGGCGCTGGCCTGCGCCGCGCCCGCTGCCCACGCCGAACGCGTCTCCACGCGCGACAAGGCCGCCATCGCCGTCCTCGACCAGCGCCTGGCGGCGGCCGAGAAGCGCTACAACGACGCGATGGTGCTGGTCGGCAACAGCGACCCCAAGGGCACCCAGGAAAGCGACGCGGCGCTGGAGGACATCGAGGACGTGGTCGATGCCTGCATCAAGCAGCGCGGCTGCCAGGTCGGCACCTACCTGAGCGCGTACAAGCGCCTGCTCAAGGCCAAGGCCGACGCGCAGGATGCGGCCACCGACGCCGATGCGGTCGACGAAGGCGCCGCGCCGCTGCAGGCCGACCCCGACCACATCAGCCCGCTGGCGGCCAACGTGCCGGAAGCCGCGCGCGCGGCCAACCTGCTCAACGACCAGCGCCATGCCTTCGACGCGATGGTCGAATACAACCCGGCGGTGCAGGCCGGCATCCGCCGCTGGCTCACCGACATGCGCCCGTCGCTGATGAACAGCTACGAGAACTACCAGAACCTGCGCGCGGTGATGTGGCCGGAATGGGAAAAGCGCGGGCTGCCGGAGGCGCTGCTGTTCGGCATCATGGCCAAGGAATCCAACGGCCGCGTGCACGCCAATTCGCGGGTCGGCGCCGCCGGGCTGATGCAGTTCATGCCGGCCACCGGGCGCCGCTTCGGGCTGGGCCCGGACGGTACCGGCTTCGATACCCGCTACGACGCGCGCAGCGCCGCCGAGGCCAGCGCGGTGTACATCAACGAGCGCATGGCCGGGCTCAACCGCAGCATCGAGCTGTCGCTGGCCGGCTACAATGGCGGCGAGGGCCGCGCCGCGCGCGTGTACAACCAGATGCAGGGGCGCGGTTTCTGGGATGCCTCGGTGTACAACCAGTTCCCGGCCGAGACCAAGGACTACGTGCCGATGGTGATCGCCGCGGCGTGGATCTTCCTGCACCCGCAGCAGTACGGCGTGGCGTTCCCGAAGATCAACGCGCAGCCGGCGACGCTGCGCCTGGCCAAGTCGACCACGATCTACGAACTGACCATCTGCCTGGGCAGCGACGGCACCCGCGACGGCTACATGCGTGCGCTGCGCAACCTCAACCCGCGCTACGAGCCGGATGGCTGGATCCCGGCCGGGGTCACCCTCAACGCCACCACCAAGATCGTCGGCCTGTACAACCGCTATTGCGTCAGCGGCCCCCGCGCCGACCTGGCGCGCGCGCTGATCACCGCCGACGTCAACGCCGCGATCCGCAGCAGCACGCCGGTGCTGGCCGATCCCACCGGCAACGTGGCGGTGGGCGACGTGACCCCGGTGGCCGGCGTGCCGACCACGGTCGCCACCGGGCGCCCCGCGCCGGTCAAGCCCAAGCCCAAGCAGGTGCGCAGCTACCGCGTGGCCAAGGGCGACACGCTGGGCCGCATCGCCGACCGCTACAACTGCGACATCAAGCAACTGGCCAAGGCCAACGGCCTGCGCGCGCCGGGCTATGCGTTGAAGCCGGGGCAGTCGCTGAAGATGACCGGCTGCGACAAGTGACGGCGAGCAGCTCGTTGGAAAGCGGCGTCGACGCGGACGCTGTCCGCGTTTCGCCTCCCGCATAGCTCGGCACTTGGTGCTGGCGCGGGACTGGCGGCAATGCGTCGGGACTGAAGTCCCTCCCACAAGGAGCAGGTTCTTTTGGTTGTAGGAGGGGCTTCAGCCCCGACCGGGCATTGCCGGTAACGTCCAGTCGGGGCTGAAGCCCCTCCTGCAAAAAGCGCCGCGTCGTCCGCAATGCTTGGCTGACGCTTACGCGCGTCAGCCTTGCAGCCGCCGCGCCAGCGCCTGGCCGAGTCGCACCGGCGTTTCCGCCGCCAGCGTCGGATCGAGCGTCGCCACGCCCGGTGGCAACAGCACGATCACGGTGGAGTCGTAGTTGAAGCGCGCCGCGCCGCAGTAGATGTGGTGCGCCCGTCAGGTTGGCGCGCCGCCGCGCGTCAGCGATCCAATCGCCGTGCCAGGGCTTGGCCGAGCCGCACCGGCGTTTCCGCGGTCAGTGCCGGATCGAGCTGCGCCACGCCAGGCGGCAGCAGCACGATGACGGTGGAGCCGTAGTTGAAGCGGGCCGCGCCGCAGTGGATACGGTGCGCCCGTCAGCTTGGCGCGCCGCCGCGCGTCAGCGATCCAACCGCCGCGCCAGCGCCTGGCCGAGCCGGACCGGCGTTTCCGCCGCCAGTGCCGGATCGAGCGTCGCCACGCCCGGTGGCAACAGCACGATCACGGTGGAACCGTAGTTGAAGCGCGCCATCTCCGCGAACCGCTCCAGCACGATGCCCTTGCCGCGCCAGTCCTTGCGGGTGATGCGATCGCCGTAGCGCGGGATCTCCACGCCGTTCCATACCGTTTCCACGCCGGAGACCAGCAGCGCGCCGACCATCACCGAGGCCATCGGGCCGAAGTCGGTGTCGAAATGGCAGACCAGGCGCTCGTTGCGCGCGAACAGCCGCGGCACGGCGCGCACCGCGTCCGGGCCGACGCTGAACAGGCGTCCCGGCACATGCACGGTCTCGCGCAAGGTGCCGGTCCATGGCATGTGCACGCGGTGGTAGTCGCGTGGCGACAGGTACACGGTGGCGTACGCGCCATGGGCGAACGGCGCCGCCGCGGCGTCGTCGCCGAGCAGTTCGGCGGCGGTGAACGACTGGCCTTTGGCCTGGAAGATGCGCCCGTCCTGGATCGGGCCGAGCTGGCTGATGCGCCCGTCGGCCGGCATCAGCAGCGCCTGCGGGTCGGGATCGGCGACGCGCGCGCCGGGCTTCAACGCGCGGGTGAAGAACGCATTGAAGGTCGGATAGGCGCGCGGGTCGGGTTCGGCGGCTTCGGCCAGGTTCACCCCGAAGCGGCGCACCACGGTGTCGATCAGCCATTGCTTCAGGCCCGGCCGCGACGAATACGCCAGGCGCCGCGCCAGCGAGGACAGCAGCCGGTGCGGCAGCACATAGGTCAGCGAGGTCACCAGGCTCACGGCGCGGTCGCCTCGGTCAGCGCCTGCAGGTCGGCGGCGATCGCCGCCGGCTCGAACGGCGGACGGATCAGCCCGGTCTGGCGGCCCTGCGGATCGAGCACGGCGATCGCGGCGGAGTGGTCCATGCTGTAGTCATTGGGGTTCTCCTGGAAACGCGTGCCGGGCACCTTCTGGAACACGAAGCCCAGCGCGGTGGCGAAGCGCTCCAGTTCCGGCACGTCGGCGGTGGCGGCGAGGGTGTCCTTGTGGAAGCCATGCGCGTAGTCGCCCAGCCGCGCCGGGGTGTCGCGCTGCGGATCGACCGAGACGAACAGCACCCGCGGGCGCAGCGTCTCCGGAATCGCTTCCCACTGTTTCTGCGCCCGGGCCAGGTCGGCCAGGGTGGTCGGGCACACGTCCGGGCAGGCGGTGAAGCCCAGGAACACCAGCGTCCAGTGGCCTTTCAGCTCGCCCGGGACCAGCGGCGTGCCGTCGGACTGGCGCAGGTGGAAGTCGGGCAGGGTGCGCGGCTGCGGGTACAGGCGCACCGCGCGCGTCTCTGGCCAGGCCGGGGCGGCGGCGCTGCCGCCGAAATACTTCTGGGCCAGCAGCAAGCCCAGGCCGGCGGCCAGCGCGACCACCAGAACGGTGCCGAAGTTGCGGTTGAACATACTGATTTCCCATGCAACGAACGCTCATGATAGCGGTCGGGCCTCTATAATCGGGGGCCGAATTGCCTTGCCTGTTGCCATGACTGCCGACGCGGCCGCCGAACTCCACACGATCATCGACCTGATCCGCTACGGCACCAGCCGTTTCAACGCCGCCGGGCTGAGCTTCGGCCACAGCTACGACAACGCCCTGGACGAGGCCACGCAGCTGGTGCTGCACGCGCTGCACCTGCCGCACGACCTAGGCCCGGCCTATGGCGGCGCGCGGGTGACTACGCCGGAGAAGGCGCAGGTGCTGGCGCTGTTCGAGCGCCGCATCGCCGAGCGCATCCCCGCCGCCTACCTGACCGGCGAGGCCTGGTTCGCCGGGCTCAGCTTCAAGAGCGACGCGCGTGCGCTGGTGCCGCGCTCGCCGATCGCCGAACTGATCGAAGCCGGCTTCGAGCCGTGGCTGGCCGGGCGCGAAGTGAGCCGCGCGCTGGACCTGTGCACCGGCTCGGGCTGCATCGCCATCGCCATGGGCCACTACAACCCGAACTGGCAGGTGGACGCGGTCGACATCAGCGACGACGCGCTGGCGCTGGCCGCCGAGAACAAGGCGCGGCTGCTGGCCGACAACGTCGAGCTGGTCAAGTCCGACCTGTTCGCCGGGCTGGGTGGGCGCCGCTACGAACTGATCGTCACCAATCCGCCCTACGTCACCCATGCCGAGACCGACGCGCTGCCGCCCGAGTATGCGCACGAGCCGGAACTGGGCCTGCGCGCCGGCGACGACGGCCTGGACCTGGCGCTGAAGATCCTGCGCGACGCGCCGGCGCACCTGAGCGAGGACGGCCTGCTGATCTGCGAAGTCGGCGAATCCGAGCGCGCGCTGGTGCAGTTGCTGCCCGAGGTGGATTTCGCCTGGGTCGAGTTCAAGGTCGGGCAGATGGGTATCTTCGCGGTGGAAGCCAGCGAACTGGTCGCGCACCACGCGCGCATCGCCGAACTGGCCGCTGGCCGGTGAGCCGGCGGCCATGAGCGCGAACAGCTTCGGCACCCTGCTGACCGTCACCACCTTCGGCGAATCGCACGGGCCGGCGATCGGCTGCGTGGTCGACGGCTGCCCGCCGGGACTGGAGATCGACGCGAGCGAATTCGCCCACGACCTGCAACGCCGCGCCACCGGCAAGAGCCGCCACACCTCGGCGCGGCGCGAGGCCGACGAGATCGAGATCCTGTCCGGCGTCTACGAAGGCCGCACCACCGGCACTCCGATCGGCCTGCTGATCCGCAACACCGACCAGCGCAGCAAGGATTACACCGACATCGCCCGCCAGTTCCGCCCGGGCCATGCCGACTACAGCTACTGGCAGAAGTACGGCATCCGCGATCCGCGCGGCGGCGGCCGTTCCTCGGCGCGCGAGACCACGATGCGCGTGGCCGCTGGCGTCATCGCCAAGAAGTGGCTGGCGCAGCGCTACGGCGTGCGCGTGCGCGGCTACCTGTCGCAGCTCGGGCCGGTCCTGCCGCAGGGCTTCGCCTGGGACGCGGTGGAAGACAACGCGTTCTTCTGGCCGCACGCGGCGCAGGTGCCGGAGCTGGAACGCTACATGGACGCGCTGCGCAAGTCCGGCGATTCGATCGGCGCCAAGGTCACCGTGGTCGCCGACGGCGTGCCGCCGGGCTGGGGCGAGCCGATCTACGGCAAGCTCGACGGCGAACTGGCCGCGGCGCTGATGAGCATCAACGCGGTCAAGGGCGTGGAGATCGGCGACGGCTTCGCCGCGGTGACCCAGAAGGGCACCGAGCACCGCGACCTGATCGCGCCGGACGGCTTCCAGTCCAACCACGCCGGCGGCGTGCTCGGCGGCATCGCCACCGGCCAGCCGATCGTCGCCTCGCTGGCGTTCAAGCCCACCTCCAGCCTGCGCCTGCCCGGCGCCACGGTGGACGTGGACGGGCAGGCGGTGGATGTCATCACCACCGGCCGCCACGACCCCTGCGTGGGCATCCGCGCCACCCCGATCGCCGAGGCGATGGTGGCGCTGGTGCTGATGGACCAGGCGCTGCGCCATCGCGCGCAGTGCGGCGATGTCGGCAGCGTCACCCCGCTGGTTCCGGGCGGTGGCGATGGCTGAGTCGCGGCCGCGGGTGTGGGTCAGCCAGCCGCTGTTCGACGATGTCGTCGCACGGCTCGGCGAACATTGCGCGCTGACCACCACCGCGGACGTGACCAAGTATTCGCAGCAGGAGCTGGCCGCGGCGCTGGCGCCGCTGGACGGCGCGCTGGTGACGCTCAACGAGCGCATCGGCGCTGCCGAAATCGCCGGTGCGCCGCGCTTGCGCGCGATCGCCAACGTCGGCGTCGGCTACAACAACCTCGACCTGGACGCGCTCAGCGCGGCCGGCATCGTCGCCAGCAACACCCCCGACGTGCTCACCGAGACCACCGCCGATCTCGGCTTCGCGCTGCTGATGGCCGCGGCGCGGCGCATCACCGAATCCGAGCGCTGGCTGCGCGACGGGCAGTGGCAGCAGTGGTCGTTCCAGACCATGCTCGGCGCCGACGTGCACGGCAGCACCCTGGGCATCCTCGGCATGGGCCGCATCGGCCAGGCCATCGCGCGCCGCGCCGCCGGCTTCTCGATGCGCGTGCTGTACCACAACCGCAGCCGCCTGCCGGCCGAGGTGGAGCGCGCGCACGCCGCCGAGTACGTCGGTTTCGACGAACTGCTGGCGCGCGCCGATCACCTGCTGCTGGTGTTGCCGTATTCCCCGCAGTCGCACCACCTCCTCGACGCCGCCGCGCTGGCGCAGATGAAGCCGACCGCGACGCTGGTCAACATCGCCCGCGGCGGCCTGATCGACGAACTGGCGCTGGCCGACGCGCTCGCGCACGGGCGCCTGGCCGCGACCGGGCTGGACGTGTACGAAGGCGAGCCGGCCGTACGCCCGGAGCTGCTGGCGCTGCGCAACGTGGTGCTGACCCCGCACATCGGCAGCGCCAGCGCAGCCACCCGCCGCGCGATGGTGGCGCTGGCGGTGGACAACCTGCTGGCCGCGCTGGGCTTCGGCGCCGACGCCGGGCGCCCGCCGAATGCGTTGAACCTGGAGGCGATCGCTGGCGCCGGCACTGGCGACGGCAAGATCGCGAGCAAAAAACGATAGGGAACCTCCGGCGACCTGAGCGGCGCGCTCGGGAGGTTCCCCGAATCCAGCTGGCACTGCGGCTGTTCCCCCTTTCTCCTACTCGATCGAACAATCTCCCATGAGCAACGAATCCCGTCGTTTCAACGTCGCCGTCGTCGGCGCCACCGGCGCCGTCGGCGAAACCATGCTGAACATCCTCGCCGAGCGCGATTTTCCCATCGCCACCCTGTACCCGCTGGCCTCCGAGCGCTCGGCCGGCGGCCAGGTCGAGTTCAAGGGCCAGAAGGTCACCGTGCTCGACCTGGCCAGCTTCGACCCGACCGGCGTGGACATCGCGCTGTTCTCCGCCGGTGGCGGCATCTCCAAGGAATACGCGCCGAAGTTCGCCGCCGCCGGCGCGGTGGTGATCGACAATTCCTCCGCGTTCCGCTACGACGACGACGTGCCGCTGGTGGTATCGGAAGTGAACCCGGAGGCGCTGAAGCAGCGTCCGCGCGGCATCGTCGCCAATCCCAACTGCTCGACCATGCAGATGCTGGTGGCGCTGGCGCCGCTGCACCGCGAATACAACATCGAGCGGATCAACGTGGCGACCTACCAGTCGGTGTCCGGCGGCGGCCGTTCGGCGCTGGAAGAACTGGGCAAGCAGACCGGCCAGTTGCTCAACTTCCAGGCCATCGATCCGCAGCGCTTCCCGGTGCAGATCGCGTTCAACCTGATCCCACACATCGACGATTTCCTCGAAAACGGCTTCACCAAGGAAGAGATGAAGCTGGTCTGGGAGACGCGCAAGATCCTCGGCGACGACACCATCCAGGTGAACCCGACCGCGGTGCGCGTGCCGGTGTTCTACGGCCACTCCGAAGCGGTGGCGATCGAGACCACGCGCAAGGTCAGCGCCGAGCAGGCGCGCGCGCTGCTGGCCGCCGCGCCCGGCGTGGAAGTGGTCGACGAGCGCAAGCCCGGCGGTTATCCGACCCCGGTGACCCACGCGTCCGGCAACGACGCGGTCTACGTCGGCCGCATCCGCGAGGACATCTCGCATCCGCGCGGCCTCAACCTGTGGATCGTCTCCGACAACATCCGCAAGGGCGCCGCACTCAACGCGGTGCAGCTGGCCGAGCTGGTGGCGCAGGAAGGCTAAGCGATGCCCCCCTCTCCCATTGGGAGAGGGGCAGGGGCAGGGGCAGGGTACGGGGTACGGGGTACGGGGCGAAGCCCTCGCACTGTTTCGGTCTCATGAGGCTTCGCCCGTACCCTCATCCGCCCCTTCGGGGCACCTTCTCCCGGTGGGAGAAGGGAAGGGTGCCCGAGCGCGCAGCACAACAAGCGAAGCCGAGACTCCCCTCTCCCTTCGGGAGAGGGGTCGGGGGTGAGGGTACGGGGCGAAGCCCTCGCACTGTTTCGATTCCATGAGGCTTCGCCCGTACCCTCATCCGCCCCTTCGGGGCACCTTCTCCCGCTGGGAGAAGGGAGTAAGGCGGCGCGTCACTGCACAGGCTCCGTCGCACAGCCGCGTAGACGAACGCCACAATCCAAAGGGCAACGGCTATATTGCACGCCATGACACCAAGGGCAGGGGCGTGATGCGCCTACAACCACGCTTCTTCCGCCGCCGCCGCCATGGCGGCGACGGCACTTCCATTGCATTCGGACCGCGCCGCGGCTGGCGCGCAGCGTGCGCGCTGCTGTTGCTGGCCTGCAGCCAGGCCGCGCTGGCCCTGGGGCTCGGCGACATCCGCGTGCTGTCCAAGCCGGGCGAGCCGTTCCTGGCCGAGATCCCGGTGATTTCCAACGAGCCCGGCGAACTGGAGAACGCGCGCGTGGCGCTGGCCTCGCCGGCGACCTTCGCCCGGGTCGGGCTGCAGCGGCCGGACGGCCTGGTCGGCGACCTGCAGTTCCGTTTCGCCCAGACCAACCAGGGCCGCGCGGTGATCCGCGTCAGCAGCCGGATGCCGGTCGAGGTGCCGTCGCTGAGCTTCCTGATCGAAGTCGATTGGGGCCAGGGCCGGTTGATCCGCGAATATTCTGCCCTGGTCGACGCGCCCAACACCGCCGCGGCGATCGATGCGCCGGCGATCGACGCGCCGGCGGCCGCGGTGCCGTCCGACCGCATCGTCCGCAGCGAACCGTTGCCGGCGCCGACGCCGGCCGCCAGCACGCCGACGCCGCCACCGGCACTGCCTGCCGCACCCGCCGCGCCGGTGCGCAGCGCGCCGGCCCCGGTCGCCGCACCCGGCGACGCGCTGGCCCCGGTGCAGCGCGGACAGACCTTGTCGCAGATCGCCGGGCAGTTGGCGCGCGGCAGCGGCCATTCGCTGGACCAGACCATGGTCGCGCTGCTGCGCGCCAATCCGGATGCATTCATCCGCGGCAACGTCAACCTGCTCAAGCAGGGCGCGGTGCTGCGCACGCCGCGCCAGGAGGAACTGGCCGGCCTCGATGCTGCCGCCGCCACGGCCATCGTCCGCGAGCAGGCCGCGCAGTGGCGCCAGGCGCGCGCGCCGGTGCCGCAACCGGCGCAGGCGCAGCAGGCCGATGCCGCCGCGCCGGCCGCCGCCAAATCGGCGGCCGCCGCGACCGCTACTGCGGCATCGGGCGCACGCCTGGAAATCGCGCCGGCGGTGCCGGCGCAACGCGACAACGCGGGAACCAAGTCCGGCACCGGTGCCGGCGACGAGGGAGACATGGTGGCGACTCAACAATTGCAGCAGGCGCGCGAAGACCTCGCGGCACGCGATGCCGAGGTCCAGGAACTGCGCTCGCGGGTCGAGCAGCTGGAAAAGCTCAAGGCCCAGCAGCAGCAACTGATCGCGCTGAAGGACAGCGACCTGGCCGCGGCGCAGAAGCGCCTGGGCCAGGCCGGGCAGACCCAGGCCCAGGCGCAACCCGCGCCGACGCCGGCGTCCAACGGCTGGCCGCTGTGGCTGTGGGGCGGGCTGGCGCTGCTGGTGCTGGGCATCGGTGCGCTGCTGCTGTCGCGCCGGCGCAAGCCCTCGCCTTTGCCGCCACTGCCGCGGCATGGCTACGACACGGCGGAACTGGCCGCGGCGGTGCCGGTGGTCGCGCATCGCGAGGTGGACGCGCCGGACCTGCCGCCGCTGGACGAACACGCGCGCGACGCGGCCGAAGACGACGCGGACGCGGACCGGACCTATCAGGATCCGGCCTACCAGGACCAGGCGTTCGAGCGCGAACTGGCCGGCCATGCGCAGCGCCACGACGACGCGGACGACATGCCGGCAACGCAGCGTCCGTACGTCGCGCCGCATTCCGACCTCGAGGCCGCGCCTGCGCCGCAGGCATCGCCCGACGCCGACGAACCATGGCGGCAGCCGCCGCCGGTGCTGGCGCCGACGCCGGTCGCCGCCGCGGCGGCACGCCACGAACCGACCTGGCACCAAGAGGAGTTGCCGGCGACCGCCGAACCGATCGCCGAGCCGGCGCCGGCCTATCCGCCGATCGGCCGCGAACGCCTGGAGCTGGCGGTGGCGTACATGGACCTGGGCGACAACGAGACCGCGCGCACCCTGCTGACCGAAGTGGCGGCCGGCGGCGATCCGGCGGCACGTGCCGAGGCCCTGCAACTGCTGGGGCGCCTGGGCTGAGACCCGCGGACGGCGTGCGGCGGCTGCGCCGCCGCCGTCCTGCTTCGACAGGGAATGCGACGATGCGCGAACACCTCCTCGACAGGACGCTGCCGGTGGCACGCAGCGCAAGCTCCCGGCCGGCGGCGCGTTGCCTGGCCAAAGCCGGTCGCATGCGCGATGTCGGCGCTGCCGGCCGACCGGCTGGCATCTCCATGCCGCTGCCGCACCTGCGAACGGCCAGCGCTCCCGCCGCTCGGCAGCGCATGCCGCAGCGGCATCGCGCACGCCACAGCGCAGCGCCCTGGCCGCTCGCATCCGCGCCGCACGTAGTGTCGGAGTAGGTCGCCATGCGCTATGCGTTGGGCGTGGAATACGATGGCAGCGAGTTCCAGGGCTGGCAGCAGCTCGGCGAATCGGGTGGGCCGAGCGTGCAGGCGGCGCTGCAGGCGGCGTTGTCGTCGGTGGCCGATACGCCGGTGAGCGTGGTCTGCGCCGGACGCACCGACGCCGGCGTGCACGGCGAATGCCAGGTCGTGCATTTCGATTGCGATGCGCCGCGTGCGCCGCGCGGCTGGATGCTCGGCGCCACCGCACGGCTGCCGGCCTCGGTGTGCGTGCGCTGGTGCGTGCCGGCGGCGGACGATTTCCACGCGCGCTTCTCCGCGCGCGCGCGGCGCTACCGCTACCGCCTGCTCAACCGCCAGGTGCGCCCGGCGCTGTACCGGCAGACGCTGAGCTGGGAACGGCGGCCGCTGCAGGCCGAGGCGATGCACGCCGCGGCGCAGGCGCTGCTGGGCGAGCAGGACTTCAGCGCGTTCCGCAGCATCCAGTGCCAGGCGCTGCATGCGCGCCGCGAGCTGCAGTCGATCGCGGTGACCCGGATCGGCGAGGTCGTCGAGGTCCAGGTCCAGGCCAATGCATTCCTTCATCACATGGTGCGCAATATCGTGGGGTCCTTAATCTTGGTAGGAACAGGCGACAAGCCGGTTTCCTGGATCGGCGAACTGCTTGCCGGGCGCGACCGCAGCGTCGCCGGCCCGACCGCGCCGCCCCAGGGATTGGTGTTCGTCGGTCCCCTCTACCCCGACATCTGGAAGCTACCGGCCGAGGTCACCCTATGAATCGAACCCTGTATCGCACCCGCATCAAGTTCTGCGGCATGACCCGCGCCGGCGACATCCGCCTGGCGGGCGAACTTGGGGTGGATTCGGTGGGATTCATCTTCGCGCACGGCAGCCCGCGGCGGGTCGCCCCGGCCGAAGCCCGCGCGATGCGCCAGGCCGCCTCGCCGATGGTGGACGTGGTCGCGCTGTTCCGCGACAACCCTAAGGACGAAGTGCGCGAAGTGCTGCGCACGGTGCGGCCGACCCTGCTGCAGTTCCATGGCGACGAGGACGACGGCTTCTGCCGCGGCTTCAACCTGCCGTACCTGAAAGCGGTGCCGATGGGCGGCAGCGACATCAACGCCCGCACCTTGCAGCTGCAGTACCCGAACGCGGCCGGCTTCCTGTTCGACAGCCACGCCCCGGGCGAGGGCGGCGGCTCCGGCAAGACCTTCGACTGGACGCGCCTGCCGACCGGCCTGCACCGGCCGTTCCTGCTTGCCGGCGGCATCACCGCCGACAACGTGTTCGACGCGATCGTGGCGACGCTGCCCTGGGGCATCGACGTCTCCAGCGGCATCGAGAGTCAGCCAGGGATCAAGGACGGCCACAAGATGCGCAAGTTCGTCGAGGAAGTGCGCCGCGCCGACTGCCATGAGTTGAACACCAACTGTTGAATGGATGCGCGTGGGTCTTGGAATTTTTTACGCGCGCGTCCGCTGAAACTTTGGTGGCAAGCTGTAGGTTCTTGCACGCTATAGGAAACGCTTCAGCTGAGATGCGTTCCCGCTACAGCCCGGTCGTGGCTATGCAGTGCGGAGTTTGGGCGCAGCGCGCAGCGTCGAAGCAATCTTCACGGCTGTTTGCGCGTTCGCGCAATCGCCTTCATGTCCATCGACAGCGCTACGGCACGCGATGTGATGCCGCTTGTCGTGCTGCGACGACACGGTTGCATTGCACGCCGCCAGGCACTTGGTTGCCTTGGCCGGCGATGTCGCGCCACCTGCGTGGCACATGCAGTCGGCGCGACGACATGCACAGGTTCCCACTTGATTTTTCCGTGGCTGGTTGACGCTCAAACGGTTCGAGCACCATGCCCGGATCTGGCCGTTCGTTGCGGTGGAGGGAACCGCGCGTGTGGATCAACGCAACTGCATGCGCAGCCACGCGGCCAGCGCGGCGATGCGCGGATCCTCGCGTCCGCTCGGCGCACACAGCGCCCATTGCCCGCCAGTCTCGGCGAAGCCCCACGGCGCCAGCAGGCGTCCGTTGGCCAGGTCGTCGGCGACCAGCGGCTGCGGTGCGATCGCCACGCCGATGCCGGCCAGCGCGGCTTCGAGCAGGTAGTACAGGTGCTCGAACCCGGTGCCGTAGTGCAGTGCGGTGGCGTCCACGCCATGCGCCTGCGCCCACGCCGGCCACGCCTGCGGGCGCGAGGCGGTGTGCAGCAGCGGCTGCTGCAGCAACGCCGACGGCGGGCTCGCCGCTAATGCCTGTGCCTGCGGCAGCGCGGGGCTGAGCACCGGGCCGATCCGCTCCGGCGCCAGCACGTGCACCTGCCAGCCGTCCGGCCATGGCGCCTGGCCGAGCAGCAGGGCGGCGTCCAGCCCGTCCAGGTCGGCGGCGAAGTCGCCCTCGTGCGCGGACAGGTGCAGGGTCAGTTCGGGCAGGTCGCGCTGCAGCGCCTGCAACCGCGGAATCATCCAGCGTGCCAGGATGCTGCCCGGGCAGCCCAGCACCAGGGCACTGGCGCGCGCGGGACGGCGCAGCTCGGCCACGGCGTCCTGCAGTTGCGCGAAGGCGCCGCCGGCCGCGTCGCGCAGCCGCTCGCCGGCCGCGGTCGGGCGGATGCCGCGCCCTTCGCGCTGCAGCAGCGCCAGCCCCAATTCCTCCTCCAGCAGCCGGATCTGGCGGCTGACCGCGCCGTGGGTGACGTGCAGCTCGGCCGCCGCGGCGCCGACGCTGCGCAGCCGCGCGGCGGCCTCGAACGCGCGTAGCGCGTTCAGCGAGGGCAGGCGGCGCAGATTGGACATGTGAGATTTCCTGACGGATACCTTCAGACTTTATCGGTTTTTGCCGGGCGACGCGTGCGCTAAAGTGCGGGCCTGTCCTGCTGCCTGCGATCACCATGTCCTCCGTCCCCATCAGCGACTTCCACGCCTATCCCGACGCCAGTGGCCACTTCGGCCGCTACGGCGGCCGCTTCGTCGCCGAGACCCTGATCGGGCCGCTGCAGGAACTGGCCGCCGCCTACGACCAGGCGCGCCAGGATCCGGCCTTCATCGCCGAGTACGACAAGGACCTCAAGCACTACGTCGGCCGCCCCAGCCCGATCTACCACGCCGAGCGGCTCAGCCGCGAAGTGGGCGGGGCGCAGATCCTGCTCAAGCGCGAGGACCTGAACCACACCGGCGCGCACAAGATCAACAACACCATCGGCCAAGCGCTGCTGGCCAGCCGCATGGGCAAGACCCGCATCATCGCCGAGACCGGCGCCGGCCAGCACGGCGTGGCCAGCGCCACGGTGGCCGCGCGGCTGGGCCTGGAGTGCGTGGTGTACATGGGCGCCACCGACATCGAGCGGCAGAAGATCAACGTCTACCGGATGCAGTTGCTCGGCGCCAGGGTGGTGCCGGTGACCTCCGGCTCGGCCACGCTCAAGGACGCGCTGAACGAGGCGATGCGCGACTGGGTGACCAATGTGCAGGACACCTTCTACATCATCGGCACCGTCGCCGGGCCCGATCCGTATCCGCGCATGGTGCGCGACTTCAACGCCATCGTCGGCCGCGAAGCGCGCGCGCAGATGCTGGAAGACTACGGCCGCCTGCCGGATGCGATCAGCGCCTGCGTCGGCGGCGGCAGCAACGCCATCGGCCTGTTCCATGCCTTCCTCAACGATGCCGGGGTGAAGATCTACGGCGCCGAAGCGGCCGGCGACGGCATCGCCACCGGCCGCCACGCCGCCTCGATCGCCGCCGGCCGCCCGGGCGTGCTGCATGGCAACCGCACCTACGTGATCTGCGACGACGACGGCCAGATCACCGAGACCCATTCGGTGTCCGCCGGCCTGGACTATCCCGGCGTCGGCCCCGAGCACGCGTTCCTGTCCGACAGCGGCCGCGCGGTCTACCAGGGCATCACCGACGACGAGGCGCTGGCCGCGTTCCACCTCCTGGCGCACACCGAGGGCATCCTGGCCGCGCTGGAATCCAGCCACGCGGTGGCGCAGTCGATCAAGCTGGCGCGCGACCTGCCGAAGGACGCGCTGGTGCTGTGCAATCTGTCCGGTCGTGGCGACAAGGACGTGCACACCATCGCCGCGCGCGACGGCATGCGGATCTGAGCGATGCGCTGGGTACGCGCGACGCTGATTGCCGAGATCGACGCGCCGGGCGAGCAGGACCTGCTGCTCGACTGGCTGGATCGCTGGCGCGGCGACCTGCGTGCCTGTTCCGAAAACACCGGTTGCGGTTGCTGCGTGGATAGCTTCGATGTGGAAGCGCCGGAGCAGGCGCTGGCGGAACTGCCGCGGCACATGCTGGTCTGCAGCGCATGGCCCGATTCGCCGCCGACCGATTGATCCTCACCATTGCCTGGACCCCTCATGCGCCGCATCGACCAAACCTTCGCCCGCCTGCGCACGCAATCGCGCAAGGCGCTGATTCCCTTTCTCACCGCCGGCGATCCGTCGCTGGAGGCGACAGTGCCGGCGATGCATGCGCTGGTCGAGGCCGGCGCCGACGTGATCGAGCTCGGTGTGCCGTTCTCCGATCCGATGGCCGACGGCCCCACCATCCAGCGCAGTTCCGAGCGCGCGCTGGCGCGCGGCGCCGGCCTGGCCTACGTGTTGGAAACGGTCAGCGCGTTCCGCCGCGACGATGCGACCACGCCGGTGGTGCTGATGGGCTACCTCAATCCGGTCGAGATCCACGGCACCGCGCGTTTCGCCGACGAGGCGGTGGCCGCCGGCGTGGACGGCGTGCTGCTGGTCGACCTGCCGCCGGAAGAATCGGCCGAGACCCTGGCGATCTTCACCGCGGCCGGCCTGGACCTGATCGTGCTGGCGTCGCCGACCACCAGCGACGCACGCATCGGCCTGTTGTGCGATGCCGCGCGCGGTTACCTGTACTACGTCAGCTTCGCCGGTGTGACCGGCGCCGACCACCTCGACACCCGCGCCGCCGGCGATCGCCTGCGCCAGCTGCGCGCGCGCTCGACGGTGCCGGTGGTGGCCGGGTTCGGGATCAAGGACGCCGCCAGCGCCAAGGCCATGGCGGTGGACGCCGACGGGGTGGTGGTCGGCAGCGCGCTGGTCGCGGCGCTGGCCGAGGCGACCAACACAGAGGCGGTGCGCGAACGCGCGCTGGCGTTCCTGGCGCCGCTGCGGCAGGCGCTGGACCAGGGCTGAGGGCGCGTATCCGCCGGCGGTTGGTGCTGCCTGGCGGTAAGAGCGGCAGCTGTTTGCGGTAGCAGCTCGGCTGCGGATTTAGGGACAAGGGTGGGCTGCGTGGCTTGGCCCGTCCTTCGCCGTTGCGCTCGCATCTCGGCTTGGCCAGCATCCATGGCCGGGCGCTTCACGGCATGCGCGCCAGTGGCGCGCATGTCGTGCCCGCCCGCTCCGCCCGTAGCGGGGAGGCACGGCTCCTCTGACATGCGAGGCGATTGCGCGCCGGCGACGGGCAGTGATGTTGCGGTGCGTCAACTGACGTGGCGCTGCGGCCCGCTTGATCTCGTTGCGGCGCGATATCTAGCGGCGCGCTAGACTGTCGCCCCTTGGCGGCCCGGTGGGCCGCGCGACTGGATCGTCATTCCGCATGAGTTGGCTCAGCAAATTGATGCCCTCCGGCATCCGCACCGATAGCACGCCCAGCAAGAAGCGCAGCGTCCCCGAAGGCCTGTGGGAGAAATGCCCCAACTGCAGCGCCGTGCTGTACCGGCCGGAGCTGGAGGAGAACCTGGAGGTGTGCCCGAAGTGCGGCCACCACATGGCGATCCGCGCGCGCGCGCGGCTGGCGGCGCTGTTCGACCCGGACACCACGCCGACCGAGATCGGCGCGCGTCTGGGCCCGACCGACGCGCTGAAGTTCAAGGACCAGAAGAAGTACAGCGAACGCATCAAGATCTCGCAGAAGAGCACCGGCGAGTACGACGCGCTGATCGCGATGCAGGGCCTGCTCAAGGCGCAGCCGCTGGTCGCCGCCTCGTTCGACTTCGCCTTCATGGGCGGCTCGATGGGCTCGGTGGTCGGCGAGCGCTTCGCGCTGGCTGCGGAGACCGCGCTGCAGATCGGCGCGCCGTTCGTGTGCTTCTCCGCCAGCGGCGGCGCGCGCATGCAGGAAGGCCTGTTGTCGCTGATGCAGATGGCCAAGACCTCGGCCGCGCTCGGGCGCCTGCGCGAGGCCGGCCTGCCGTACGTGTCGGTGCTGACCCACCCGACCACCGGTGGCGTCTCGGCCAGCTTCGCGATGCTCGGCGACATCAACATCGCCGAACCGCACGCGCTGATCGGCTTCGCCGGCCCGCGGGTGATCGAGCAGACCGTGCGCGAGACCCTGCCGGAAGGCTTCCAGCGCTCGGAGTTCCTGCTCGAGCACGGCGCCATCGACCAGATCTGCGACCGCCGCGAACTGCGCGACCGCCTGTCCGAACTGCTGGCGATGATGATGCGGCAGCCGGCGCCGGCGAAGACCGAGGTGGTGGCGTGATGGTGGCGGTGGCGGTGGCGGTGACGGGACCGGGGACCGGGGACCGGGGACCCGGGAAAAGCAGGGGGCTGCGCGTCCTGTCTGCTTCGTCTGGTTGCCGGCAGTTGTACAGCCAGCACCGCTCTGGCTTCGGCTTTTGCTCTTACCCGGTCCCTGGTCCCCGGTCCCCGGTCCCGACTCCATGAGCTCGCGCAAATACTTCGGTACCGACGGCATTCGCGGCCGGGTCGGGCAGGGCGCCATTTCCGCCGATTTCGTGATGCGCCTGGGCAACGCGCTGGGCCGCGTGCTCGGCGCCGGCAGCGCAGGCAATGCGCGGCCGACGGTGGTGATCGGCAAGGACACGCGGATTTCCGGCTACATGTTCGAATCGGCGCTGGAGGCCGGACTGGTCGCCGCCGGTGCCGACGTGCAGCTGCTTGGGCCGATGCCGACGCCGGCGGTGGCGTTCCTGACCCGCACGCTCGGCGCCGACGCCGGCATCGTGATCAGCGCCTCGCACAATCCGCACTATGACAACGGCATCAAGTTCTTCTCCGCCGAGGGCGAGAAACTCGACGACGCCACCGAGAGCGCGATCGAAGCGGCGCTCGATGCGCCGTTCGCCACCGTGGAATCCGAGCGCCTGGGCAAGGCGATGCGCGCGCGCGATGCGATCGGGCGCTACATCGAGTTCTGCAAGGCCAGCGTGCCGCGCGGCTTCGACCTGCGCGGGCTCAAAGTGGTGCTGGACTGCGCGCACGGCGCGACCTACCACATCGCGCCGCTGCTGTTCCGCGAGCTGGGCGCCGAGGTGATCGCCATCGGCGCCGCGCCGGACGGGCTCAACATCAACGCCGGGGTCGGTTCGATGCACATCGACAACCTCGCCAGCAACGTGCGCAGCCATGGCGCGCAGCTGGGCATCGCCTTCGACGGCGATGGCGACCGCGTATTGATGGCCGACGACCAGGGCAATCCGGTCGACGGCGACGACCTGCTGTACGTGCTGGCGCGCGGCTGGCAGGCCAGCGGCCGCCTGCGCGGGCCGGTGGTCGGCACGCTGATGACCAACTACGGGCTGGAAAAGGCCCTGGCCGCGCTGCAGCTGCCGTTCCTGCGGGTCAAGGTCGGCGACCGCTATGTGCACCAGGCGCTGGTCGAGCAGGGCGGCGTGCTCGGCGGCGAGACCTCCGGGCACATGCTGTGCCTGGATCGCGCCACTACCGGCGACGCCATCGTCAGCGCGCTGCAGGTGCTAGAAGTGCTCAAGCGCTCGCGGCAGAGCCTGCGCGATGCGCTGCAGGGCTTGGACAAGGTGCCGCAGAAGACCGTCAACGTGCGCCTGCAGCAGGGCGCACGCCCGGCCGAAGCGGCCAGCGTGCAGGCCGCCCTGGCCGCGGCGCAGGCGGCGGTGCAGGGGCGCGGGCGCGCGTTCCTGCGCCCGTCCGGCACCGAGCCGGTGGTGCGGGTCACGGTCGAGGCCGACGACGCCACGCTGATGCAGGACACGCTGGAACGACTCGCCGAGGCGGTCCGTGACGCGGCGTGAGTCGTTCGCCATCGCCGTTGCGGTGGTCATCGCCAAGATGGCCACCTTCTACCTGCTGTACCGCCTGCTGATCTGATCGCGGCGTTTCCCTTTCACGACGACTACGGTTTCCGCCATGACTGCGCGCATCCCCACCCTGGACATCACCCGCTTCGACACAGACCGCGACGCCTTCGTCGCCGAACTGGGCGCGGCCTACCGCGAGTGGGGCTTCGCCGGCATCCGCAACCACGGCATCGCGCAGGCGCAGATCGATGCGGCCTACGGCGTGTTCAAGGCGTTCTTCACGCTGCCCGAGGACGTCAAGCGCAAGTACCACCTGCCGGGCAGCGGCGGCGCGCGCGGCTACACCGCCTTCGGCGTGGAAACCGCCAAGGACTCCAAGCACTTCGACCTGAAGGAGTTCTGGCACATCGGCCGCGAGATCCCCGACGATTCCAGGTACCGCGACGCGATGCCGCCGAACCTGTGGCCGAGCGAGGTGCCGGGCTTCCGCGAGCACGGCTACGGCCTGTACCAGGCGCTGGACCAGCTCGGCGCGCGCGTGCTGGCCGCGCTGGCGCTGCACATCGGCCTGCCCGAGCACTACTTCGCCGACAAGACCGACTCGGGCAATTCGATCCTGCGCCCGATCCACTACCCGCCGATCACCGCCGACGACATCCCCAACGTGCGCGCCGGCGCGCACGAGGACATCAACCTGATCACCCTGCTGGTCGGCGCCAGCGCCGCCGGGCTGGAGGTCAAGTCGCAGCAGGGCGAGTGGGTGCCGTTCACCTCCGACGCCGACACCATCGTGGTCAACATCGGCGACATGCTGCAGCGCCTGACCAACCACGTGTATCCCTCGACCACCCACCGCGTGGTCAACCCGCCGGGCGAACAGGCGCGCCAGCCGCGCTACTCGGTGCCGTTCTTCCTGCACCCGAACCCGGATTTCCTGATCGACGTGCTGCCGTCCTGCGTCAGCGCCGACAATCCCAGCCGCTATCCCGAGCCGATCACCGCGCAGGGCTATCTGGAAGAGCGGTTGCGCGAGATCAAGCTGAAATAGCAGGGATTGGGGATTCGGGATTGGGGATTCGCAAGAGCGGGTTCCCGCGTTGCATTTGTGTCCGGCGCGTACGTCCCGCCTTTGCGAATCCCCAATTCCGAATCCCCAATCCCGGCTTCACAACGGCCTGATCCGCTGCGAGCCGCGGCGCATCAGCCGCAGCAGCAGGGCGTTCGGCAACAGCGCGACCAGGCTCAGCAGGGCGCGGTAGAACAGCCCCGGCACCACCCGCACGCGGCCGTGTTCGGCGCCGTCGATGCCGGCGCGCGCGACCGCGTCGGCGTGTAGCCAGGCCCAGCGTGGCAGCTTGTCCATCTGCGCGCGGGTGCCGGTCACGTCGTGGAATTCGGACCAGGTGAAGCCTGGGCACAGCGCGCAGACCTTAACCCCGCGGTCGGCGTTCTCCAGCGCCAGCGATTCGCTGAAGCGCAGCATGAAGCTCTTCGCCGCCGAGTACAGGGTCTGCCCGTCGGCGCCGGGCACCAGCGCGGCGAACGAGGCGACGTTGAGGATACGTCCGTGGCCGCTGGCGCGCAGTGTCGGCAGCAGGCGCCAGGTCAGCTCGCAGACCGCGCCGACCATCACCTGCAGGAACGCGGCGTGGGTGGCCCAGTCGCTGTCGGGAAAGCGCCCCGGCACGCCGTAGCCGGCGTTGTTGACCAGGATCCGTACCGCCAGGCCGCGCCGTTCCAGTTCGGCCACCAGCGCGGCCGGTGCCGCCGGGTCGGCCAGGTCGGCGACCACGATCTGCACCGGCACCTGCGCACGCAGTTCCTCGGCCAGCGCCTGCAATAGCGCCTCGCGCCGCGCGCTGAGGATCAGCGGCACGCCGCGGCGGGCGTATTCGCGGGCGATCTCGCGGCCGATGCCGCTGGAGGCGCCGGTGATCAGGGCATGGCCGGAGGGCTGGGGCATGGGGGTCTCGCAAGGATCGGCGGCGGGCGGGGGAGGGCAGGCAGGCCGGCGGAGCCGGGCCTCACCGCGCATCGGCTATCCTTTCGGCACTTTTTCGCCGGAGAACGCGCCGATGCGACGCAAGATCGTAGCCGGAAACTGGAAGCTGCACGGCAACCGCCATTTCGCCACGGCGCTGGTGCAGGAGGTGGCCGCGGGCCTGCCCGCCGCCGGCGTGGAGGTGGTGATCCTGCCGCCGCTGCCCTACCTGGGCGACCTGATCGAGGATTTCGAGGGCCATGCGCTGCGCTTCGGCGCGCAGGACGTGAGCAGCAACGAGAAGGGCGCCTACACTGGCGAGGTCTCGGCGGCGATGCTGGTCGACGTCGGCGCCGAGTACGGCCTGGTCGGGCACTCGGAGCGGCGCCAGTACCACGCCGAGAGCAGCGAACTGGTCGCGCGCAAGTTCGCCGCCGCGCTGCACGCCGGGCTGATCCCGATCCTGTGCGTGGGCGAGACCCTGGAACAGCGCGAGGCCGGCCATACTGAACCGGTCATCGCCGCGCAGCTGGCGCCGGTGCTGGCGCTGGTCGGCGTGCAGGGCTTCGCCAAGGCCGTGGTCGCCTATGAGCCGGTCTGGGCGATCGGCACCGGGCGCACCGCCAGCCCGGCCCAGGCGCAGGCGGTGCACGCGTTCATCCGTGGCGAAGTCGCCGCCCACGATGCTAGAATCGCTGATTCGCTGCCGCTCCTGTATGGGGGCAGCGTCAAGCCCGACAACGCCGCGGAGCTGTTCGCACAGCCGGATGTCGATGGAGGGCTGGTCGGCGGCGCATCGTTGGTCGCCGAGGAATTCCTGGCCATCGCGCGCGCGGCGGCCCGTTAACCGAACGGTCGCCGCGGTGGCGGCCGCTCGCTACTCAAGTCGTACTTAAGTCCGGACGGATTTCGAAATGCTGATGGTCATCCTCAATGTGGTCTACGTGCTGGTGGCGATCGCGATGATCGCGCTGATCCTGATGCAGCGCGGTTCCGGCGCGGCGGCGGGTTCGGGGTTCGGCGCGGGCGCGTCCGGCACCGTGTTCGGATCGCGCGGCGCGTCCAACTTCCTGTCCAAGTCGACCAAGTGGCTGGCGGTGGTGTTCTTCGCCATCAGCCTGTTCATGGCCTGGTATGCCGGCCACAGCGCGCGCCCGGCGGCCGAGGCCAATCTCGGCGTGATGTCGCAGGCCGCGACTCCGGCCCCGGCCGCGCCGGCCGGCGAGCTGCAGATCCCGCAGGCGCCGGCGTCGACCGCGCCGGCCGCTGCCCCCGCCGTTGCGCCGCCCGCGCCGCAGGCGCCGGAAAATGCACAACAAAAGTCGCCTGCCCCGTCGCAGAAAGACTGAAGACGGTTACAATATGTTGCGCGGCGGGATGCCGCGCGCGATACGCAAGCCCAGGTGGCGGAATTGGTAGACGCACTACCTTGAGGTGGTAGCGACTTAGGTCGTAGGGGTTCGAGTCCCCTCTTGGGCACCATTGTTTGGCTACGGTTTCTACGCAGGAACGTCACGTCCCTGCCTGGAGAATCGTCTATCCCATGCCTGCGCGGCACGCGCGCGGGCACAGGCAAGAGAGAATTGCGAGTGCTGGCCGAATATTTGCCGACCCTGCTGTTTCTGATCGTGGCCACCGGAATCGGCGTCGCGCTGATGCTGGTGGGACGGTTCCTCGCTCCCCGGCGCCCGGACCTGAAGAAGCTCTCGCCTTACGAGTGCGGCTTCGAGGCGTTCGAAGACGCGCGCATGAAGTTCGACGTGCGCTACTACCTGATCGCCATCCAGTTCATCGTCTTCGATCTGGAAATCATCTTCATCGTGCCGTGGACGCAGGTGTTCATGGACCTGGGCGCTCGCTCCCTGGTCACCATGGGCCTGTTCGTCGGCATGCTGTTCCTCGGTTTTATCTACGTGTGGAAGAAGGGAGCGCTGGAATGGGAGTGATTCAGACCCTGGATCGCCTGATGACCAACCCGATCCCGGAAGGGCGGGTCGACGACATCCTGCGTCCCGAAGGCGAGAACCCGTTGCTCGAGAAGGGCTACGTGACCACCAGCGTCGATGCGCTGCTGAACTGGGCGCGCACCGGCTCGATGTGGCCGATGACCTTCGGCCTGGCCTGCTGCGCGGTCGAGATGATGCACGCCGGCGCCGCGCGCCTGGACCTGGACCGCTACGGCGTGGTGTTCCGTCCGTCGCCGCGCCAGTCCGACGTGATGATCGTCGCCGGCACCCTGGTCAACAAGATGGCCCCGGCGCTGCGCAAGGTCTACGACCAGATGCCCGACCCGAAGTGGGTGATCTCGATGGGCAGCTGCGCCAACGGCGGCGGCTACTACCACTATTCGTACTCGGTGGTGCGCGGTTGCGACCGCATCGTGCCGGTGGACATCTACGTCCCGGGCTGCCCGCCGACCGCCGAAGCGCTGGTCTACGGCATCTTGCAGCTGCAGAAGAAGATCTGGCGAACCCAGACCATCGCGCGCTGATTCCTCTTACTTCTTAAGAGCACGCCAAGCCCCCATGGCAGAGCAAGCATCTTCCTTTAGCGACCGACTCGGCGCCCGTTTTCCCGGCAGCCAGATGTTCGTGGTCCTCCCGCGTGGCGAAGTCACCCTGGAAGTGCCGGCCGACGCCTGGCACGCCACCTGCCTGGCGCTGCGCGACGAATTCGGTTTCGAACAGTTGTCCGACCTGTGCGGCGTGGACTACCTGGGCTACGGCAGCGACGAGTGGGATACCGCCGACGTGTCGTCGCAGGGCTTCAGCCGCGGCGTCGAAGGCAAGGGCATGGGCCGTTTCGGTTGGGGCGAGTTCCCCAGCGGCGAGACCGCCGGCGACATCCAGCCGTTGCCGGTGCCGCTGCAGCGCTATGCGGTGCTGGCGCAGCTGATGTCCTACCGCCACAACCAGCGCCTGCGCGTGCGCTGCTATGCGCCGAACGAGGACCTGCCGGTGGTGGCCTCGGTCACCGACATCTGGCCGGGCGCGAACTGGTTCGAGCGCGAGGCGTTCGACCTGTTCGGCGTGGTCTTCGCCGGCCATCCGGACCTGCGCCGCATCCTCACCGACTACGGCTTCGTCGGCCATCCGTTCCGCAAGGACTTCCCGCTGATCGGCAACGTCGAAGTGCGCTACGACGAAGAGAAGCAGCGCGTGATCTACGAACCGGTGACCTCGGTGGAGCCGCGCGTCGGCGTGCCGCGGGTGATCCGCGACGATGCGCGCTACCAGACCGCCGCAGGCGAAGCACAGAAGGAGCCCGCCAAGTGAGCGAGTACCAGCAGGCGCACGATGGGTTCGCCAGCAGTCCTGCCGAGAGCAAGCAGGAGATCCGCAATTACACGATGAACTTCGGCCCGCAGCATCCGGCCGCGCATGGCGTGTTGCGCCTGATCCTGGAAATGGACGGCGAGACCGTGGTCCGCGCCGATCCGCATATCGGCCTGCTGCACCGTGGCACCGAGAAGCTGGCCGAGTCCAAGCCGTTCAACCAGTCGATCGGCTATATGGACCGCCTCGACTACGTGTCGATGATGTGCAACGAACACGCCTACGTGCGCGCGATCGAGACCCTGATGGGGATCGAGGCGCCGGAGCGCGCGCAGTACATCCGCACCCTGTTCGACGAGATCACCCGCATCCTGAACCACCTGATGTGGGTCGGCTCCAACGGCCTGGACCTGGGGGCGATGGCGGTGATGCTGTACGCGTTCCGCGAGCGCGAAGAGCTGATGGACTGCTACGAAGCGGTCTCCGGCGCGCGCATGCACGCGACCTACTACCGGCCCGGCGGCGTCTACCGCGACCTGCCGGACCGCATGCCCAAGTACAAGGAATCGCGCTGGCACAAGGGCAACGCGCTGAAGCGGCTCAATGCCGCGCGCGAAGGGTCGATGCTCGACTTCCTGGAAGACTTCACCAGCACGTTCCCGGGCCGGGTCGACGAGTACGAGACCCTGCTCACCGACAACCGCATCTGGAAGCAGCGCACCGTCGGCATCGGCGTGGTCACCCCGGAGCAGGCCTATGGCTGGGGCATGACCGGCGCGATGCTGCGCGGCTCGGGCATCGAGTGGGACCTGCGCAAGAAGCAGCCGTACGCCAAGTACGACGCGGTGGATTTTGACATCCCGGTCGGCACCAACGGCGACTGCTACGACCGCTACCTGGTGCGCGTGGCCGAGATGCGCGAATCCAACCGCATCATCCAGCAGTGCGTGAAGTGGCTGAGGGCCAACCCCGGCCCGGTGATGGTCGAGAACTTCAAGGTGGCGCCGCCCAAGCGCGCCGACATGAAGGACGACATGGAAGCGTTGATCCATCACTTCAAGCTGTTCAGCGAAGGCTATTGCGTGCCGGCCGGCGAGACCTACTGCGCGGTCGAAGCGCCGAAGGGCGAGTTCGGTTGCTACCTGTCTTCCGACGGCGCCAACAAACCGTTCCGCGTGCACCTGCGTGCGCCGGGCTTCGCCCATCTGTCGTCGATGGACGCGATCGTGCGCGGGCACATGCTGGCCGACGTGGTGGCGATGATCGGCACCTACGACCTGGTGTTCGGCGAGGTGGATCGATGAAGCCGGGACTCGGGACTCGGGACTCGGGACTCGGCGAAGCCGGGTCTGCGCTGGTCTTTTCTGTAAACGCGGTTGTTCTTTCTCATGGTTCGGACACTGCCGGATGCGGGCTCTTGCGAGTCCCGAGTCCCCAGTCCCGAGTCCCGGAGTTCCACGCATGAAAGCGACAGGTAATTTCGAAGCGGCGCGCGACGTCGATCCGATGGTGGTGCTGAGCGACAAGACGCGCGCGCACATCGATCACTGGCTTGCCAAGTTCCCGCCGGACCGCAAGCGCTCGGCCGTGCTGCAGGGCCTGCACGCCGCGCAGGAGCAGAACCAGGGCTGGCTGACCGACGAGCTGATCGCCGGCGTGGCCAAGTACCTGGAGCTGCCGCCGGTGTGGGCCTACGAGGTCGCCAGCTTCTACTCGATGTTCGAGACCGAGAAGGTCGGCCGCAACAACGTCGCCTTCTGCACCAACATCAGCTGCTGGCTCAACGGCGCCGAGGACCTGGTCGCGCATGCGGAGAAGAAGCTCGGCTGCAAGCTGGGCCAGTCCACCGCCGACGGTCGCGTCTACCTCAAGCGCGAAGAAGAATGCCTGGCCGGTTGCGCCGGCGCGCCGATGATGGTGATCAACGGCCACTATCACGAGCACTTGACCAAGGACAAGGTCGACGCGCTGCTGGACGGGTTGGAGTAACGGCAATGGCACAGCATCCCCACGCTCCCACCGGTCCGGTCGGCCCTGCGCCGCTGCCGCACCAGGTGGTGTACACCACGCTGCACTACGACATTCCGTGGTCGTACGAGAGCTACCTGAAGACCGGTGGCTACGCCGCTTTGCGCAAGATCCTCGAAGAGAAGATCGCGCCGGAGCAGGTGATCGAGATGGTCAAGCAGTCGAACCTGCGCGGCCGCGGCGGCGCAGGGTTTCCGACCGGCCTGAAGTGGTCGTTCATGCCCAAGGGCGCGCCGCAGAAGTACATCCTGTGCAACTCGGACGAGTCCGAGCCGGGCACCTGCAAGGACCGCGACATCCTGCGCTACAACCCGCATTCGGTGGTCGAGGGCATGGCCATCGCCTGCTACGCCACCGGCAGCACGGTGGCCTACAACTACCTGCGCGGCGAGTTCCACCACGAGCCGTTCGAGCATTTCGAGCAGGCCCTGGCCGACGCCTACGCCAACGGCTGGCTGGGCAAGAACGTGCTCGGCAGCGGCGTGGACATCGACATCTACGGTGCGCTCGGCGCCGGCGCCTACATCTGCGGCGAAGAGACCGCGCTGATGGAGTCGCTGGAAGGCAAGAAGGGCCAGCCACGCTACAAGCCGCCGTTCCCGGCCAATTTCGGCCTGTACGGCAAGCCGTCGACGATCAACAACACCGAGACCTACGCCTCGGTGCCGGCGATCATCCGCAACGGCCCGGAATGGTTCCTGGGCCTGAGCAAGACCAAGAACGGCGGGCCGAAGATCTTCTCGGTGTCCGGCTGCGTGCAGAAGGGCGGCAACTTCGAGGTGCCGCTGGGCACCACCTTCGACGAACTGCTGGAGATGGCCGGCGGCCTGAAGCCGGGCCGCACGCTCAAGGGCGCAGTGCCCGGCGGCGTGTCGATGCCGGTGCTCAAGGCCGAACAGCTCAAGGGCCTGCAGATGGACTACGACACGCTGCGCGCGCTGGGCACCGGCCTGGGCTCGGGCGCCATCGTGGTGCTCGACGACAGCGTGTGCTGCGTCAAGTTCGCCTGCCGCATCTCGCAGTTCTTCCACAAGGAATCCTGCGGCCAGTGCACCCCGTGCCGCGAGGGCACCGGCTGGATGCACCGCGTGCTGGAGCGCATCGTCGCCGGCAAGGCCACGATGGAAGACCTGCACCAGCTGAGGACGGTGGCCGGCCAGATCGAAGGCCACACCATCTGCGCGTTCGGCGAAGCGGCGGCATGGCCCATCCAGGGCTTCCTGCGCCAGTTCTGGGACGAATTCGAGTACTACATCGTCAACGGTCATTCGATGGTTGACGGCAAGAAGCTGGAGGCAGCCGCCGCATGAGCGCGCAACCCAACAATCCTGGCGCGACCCCGGCCGTGGTGCCGGAGGGACACGTGACCGTCGAGATCGACGGCCAGTCCCTGGTCGTGCCCAAGGGCTCGATGATCATCCAGGCCGCCGACAAGGCCGGGATCCCGATCCCGCGCTTCTGCTACCACGAGAAGCTGCCGATCGCGGCCAACTGCCGCATGTGCCTGGTCGACGTGGAGAAGTCGCCGAAGCCGTCGCCCGCGTGCGCCACGCCGGTGATGGACGGCATGAAGGTCGCCACGCGCAGCGAGAAGGCGCTGAAGTACCAGCGCAGCGTGATGGAATTCCTGCTGATCAACCACCCGCTGGATTGCCCGATCTGCGATCAGGGCGGCGAGTGCGAACTGCAGGACGTGTCGCTGGGCTACGGCCGCTCGGTCAGCCGCTTCAACGAGCGCAAGCGCGTGGTGCCGGACGAGGACATCGGTCCGCTGGTCGCCACCGAGATGACCCGCTGCATCCAGTGCACCCGCTGCGTGCGCTTCACCGCCGACATCGCCGGGACCTACGAGCTGGGCGGCATGTACCGCGGCGAGAACCTGCAGATCGGCACCTACGACGGCAAGCCGCTGACCACCGAGCTGTCCGGCAACGTGGTCGACGTGTGCCCGGTCGGTGCGCTGACCAACAAGGTGTTCCAGTTCCGCGCCCGTCCGTGGGAGCTGGTGGCGCGCGAGTCGGTGGGCTACCACGACGCGATGGGCTCCAACCTGTTCCTGCACGTGCGCCGCGGCGAAGTGCTGCGCACCGTGCCGCGCGAGAACGACGCGGTCAACGAGTGCTGGCTGTCCGACCGCGACCGCTATTCGCACCAGGGCCTGTACGCCGAGGACCGCGCGCTGCGCCCGCTGCGCAAGATCGACGGGCAGTGGCGCGAAGTGCCGTGGGCCGAGGCGCTCGCCGCCGCCGCCGAGATCCTCAAGGCCAACCGTGGCGACGCGCTCGGCGTGCTCGCGCATCCGGCCACCTCGAACGAGGAAGGGGCGCTGCTGGCGCGTCTGGCCGACGGCCTGGACAGCGGCAACATCGACCACCGCCTGCACAACCGCGACTTCTCCGACGCCGCGCTGGCCGAACCGTTCGCCCTGCCGCTGGCGGAGATCGAACAGGCCGACGTGGTGGTGATCCTGGGCAGCAACCTGCGCCACGAACTGCCGCTGCTGCACGCCCGCATCCGCAAGGCGCAGATGCAGCGCCAGACCAGGGTGTATTCGATCAACCCGGTCGATTTCGATTTCGCCTTCAACCAGGCCGGCCGCCAGATCGTGGCGCCGTCCAGGTTCGCCGAGGGCCTGGCCGATGGCGCGCTGCGCGAGGCGGTGCGGGGTGCGGCCGGGCGCACGGTGCTGATCGTCGGAGCGCTGGCCGAGAACCATCCGCAGGCGGCCGAACTGCGTGCCGCCGCGCGCGACTTCGCCGCGGCCACCGGCGCGGCGCTGTGCCGCATCCCGCAAGGCGCCAACGCGCTGGGCCTGGCGCGCTACGGCGTGCTGCCGCGTGCGCGCAACGCCGCGGCGATGCTGGCCGAGCCGCGCAGCGCGTATCTGCTGTACGGCGTCGAGCCGGGCCTGGACTTCGCCGACGCCGCCGCGGCGCGCACCGCGCTGGCCGGGGCCAAGGTGGTGGCGTTCAGCCATTTCGCCTGCGCCTCCACCCGCGACGTGGCCGACGTGATCCTGCCGATCGGCGCGTTGCCGGAAATCGAGGCGACGCTGACCAACCTCAGCGGCAGCGAGCAGCGCACCCGCGCCGGCGGCAAGCTGCCGGGCGAGGCCCGCGAGGGCTGGCGCGTGCTGCGCGCGCTCGGCGGCGAACTGGGCCTGGGCGGTTTCGAATTCATCGACCTGGCCGGGCTGCGCGCCGGGCTGCAGCCGGTCGAGGTCGCCGCGGCGGCGTCGGCGCAGCCGGCGCGGCAGGACGACGGTCTGGAACTGGCGGCGAGCCCGGCGATCTACCGCACCGATGCGGTGGTGCGGCGCGCCCAAGCGCTGCAGCAGCATCCGCTGAACCAGGCGCCGAGCCTGGCGCTGCACCCGGACGACGCCGCCCGGCTCGGCCTGGCCGCAGGGCAGGTGGTCAAGGTCGGTACCGCGGCGGGCAGCGCGACGCTGCCGCTGGTGACGGACAAGCGGGTCGCGCCGGGCGCGGCCTGGGTTGAAACGGGCCACGGCGCGACCGCGCCGCTGGGTGCCGGTCGGGTGACGGTGGTGGCTGCATGAACGAGATGCTGTTGAACGTGGTCGACCCGCTGCACCAGTGGTTCGTCGGCCTGGGCGCGATCGGCGTGATCCTGTGGATCGTGCTGAAGATCCTGCTGATCGCCATGCCGGTGATCATCTCGGTGGCGTTCTACGTGGTCTGGGAGCGCAAGCTGATCGGCTGGATGCACGTGCGCCACGGGCCGATGTACGTGGGCATGGGCATCTTCCAGGCCTTCGCCGACGTGTTCAAGCTGCTGTTCAAGGAGATCATCCAGCCCAGCAGCTCGCACAAGGCGATGTTCGTGATCGCGCCGCTGATCACCCTGGCGCCGGCGTTCGCGGCCTGGGCGGTGGTGCCGTTCGACGCCAAGCTGGTGCTGTCCAACGCCAATGCCGGCCTGCTGTACCTGCTGGCGATGACCTCGCTGGGCGTGTACGGCATCATCCTGGCCGGCTGGGCGTCCAACTCCAAGTACGCGTTCCTGGGCGCGATGCGCTCGGCCGCGCAGGTGGTCAGCTACGAGATCGCGATGGGCTTCGCCCTGGTCGGGGTGATGATCGCCGCCGGCAGCCTCAACCTGAGCACGATCGTGGCCGCGCAGGCCGGCAACTCCGGCTTCTTCGACTGGTTCCTGGTGCCGCTGTTCCCGCTGTTCATCGTGTACTGGGTGTCCGGCGTGGCCGAGACCAACCGCGCGCCGTTCGACGTGGTCGAGGGCGAGTCGGAAATCGTCGCCGGGCACATGGTCGAGTATTCCGGCGGTGCGTTCGCGCTGTTCTTCCTGGCCGAATACGCCAGCATGATCCTGGTCAGCTTCCTGGTCTCGATCTTCTTCCTGGGCGGCTGGCTGAGCCCGATCCAGGGCTGGGTCACGGCCGACGTGTCGCCGTGGGTCAACTGGATCTGGACCGGCGGCTGGCCGTGGCTGCTGATGAAGGTGTTGTTCTTCGCCAGCGCCTACATCTGGTTCCGCGCCAGCTTCCCGCGTTACCGCTACGACCAGATCATGCGGTTGGGCTGGAAGGTGTTCATCCCGCTGACGATCGTGTGGATCGCGGTGACGGCATTGATGGTGTTCTACGGCGTGATCCAGAAGGGCGTGTAAGCGATGAATAAAGTCACCCATTACTTCAAGAGCCTGCTGCTGCTGGAGCTGCTCGGCGGCCTGTGGCTGACCCTGAAGTACACGTTCCGTCCCAAGTACACCGTGCTGTACCCGATGGAGAAGTTCCCGCAGTCGGTGCGCTTCCGCGGCCTGCATGCGCTGCGCCGCTATCCCAACGGCGAGGAACGCTGCATCGCCTGCAAGCTGTGCGAGGCGGTGTGCCCGGCGCTGGCGATCACCATCGATTCGACCAAGCGCGAGGACGGCACCCGCCGCACCACCCGCTACGACATCGACCTGTTCAAGTGCATCTACTGCGGTTTCTGCGAGGAGAGCTGCCCGGTCGATTCGATCGTGGAGACCCACGTGCTCGAGTACCACTTCGAGAAGCGCGGCGAAAACATCGTCACCAAGCCGCAGCTGCTGGCGATCGGCGACCGGCTCGAAGCCGAGATCGCCGAGCGCCGCGCCGCCGACGCTCCCTTCCGCTGAGGTCCTGAAATGGATTGGGTAAATATCGCTTTCTGGATCTTCGCCACCATCGCCGCGGTCTCGGCCGGCGCGGTGATCAGCGTGCGCAACTCCGTGTACGCGGTGCTGTGCCTGATCCTGACCTTCTTCTCCATCGCCTGCGTGTGGCTGCTGGTGGGCGCCGAGTTCCTCGGCGTGACCCTGGTGCTGGTCTACGTCGGCGCGGTGATGGTGCTGTTCCTGTTCGTGGTGATGATGCTCGACATCGATACCGCGCGGCTGCGCCAGGGCTGGGTACGCTACCTGCCGGTCGGCCTGATCGTGGCGGTGGCGATGCTGGTGCAGATGGTCACCCTGATCGGGGTCAAGGCGCGCACCGCCACCCCGTTCCCGGCCGACAACGCCGCCGCGCAGGCCGCCGACACCTCCAACATCGCGTGGCTGGCCAAGGTCCTGTTCACCGAGTTCCTGCTGCCGTTCGAGTTCGCCGCGATCATCCTGACCGTGGCGGTGGTGGCGGCGGTGATGCTGACCCTGCGCAAGCGCACCGGCATCAAGACCCAGAATCCCGGCGACCAGGCGCGGGTCAAGGCCGGTGACCGCTTGCGCATCGTCAAGATGGATGCCGAGAAACCCACGCTGCACACCCCCCCGGCCGCGGCACCGCAGGAGGGCCAGCCATGATCACCCTAGGCCACCTGTTGGCGCTCGGCGCGGTGCTGTTCTGCATCAGCATGGCCGGCATCTTCCTCAACCGTAAAAACGTCATCGTGCTGCTGATGTCGATCGAGCTGATGCTGCTGTCGGTCAACATCAACTTCGTGGCGTTCTCGCGCGAACTCGGCGACGCCGCCGGTCAGCTGTTCGTGTTCTTCATCCTGACCGTGGCCGCGGCCGAGGCCGCCATCGGCCTCGCGATCCTGGTGACGCTGTTCCGTACCCGCCACACGATCAACGTGGCCGAAGTCGATTCGCTGAAGGGCTGACCCGTAGATGGAAATCACTCTCTCCAAGAGTCTGCTGATCGCCGTGGTGCTCGCGCCGCTGCTGGGCAGCATCATCGCCGGCCTGTTCGGCCGCCAGGTCGGCCGCAAGGGCGCCCAGCTGGTCACCATCCTCGGCGTGGCGGTCAGCTGCGCGCTGTCGTGCTGGACGCTGTATCAGCTGGTCGGGCAGGGCGCCGCGCCGTTCAACCAGAACGTCTACACCTTCTTCGAGGTCGGCCACTATTCGGCCCACGTCGGCTTCATGGTCGACCGGCTGACCGCGATGATGATGGTGGTGGTGACCTTCGTGTCGCTGCTGGTGCACGTCTACACCATCGGCTACATGGCCGACGATCCGGGCTACCAGCGCTTCTTCAGCTACATCTCGCTGTTCACCTTCTCGATGCTGAGCCTGGTGATGAGCAACAACTTCCTGCAGCTGTTCTTCGGCTGGGAAGCGGTGGGCCTGGTGTCGTACCTGCTGATCGGCTTCTGGTTCAAGCGCCCGAGCGCGGTGTTCGCCAACATGAAGGCGTTCCTGGTCAACCGCGTTGGCGACTTCGGCTTCATCCTCGGCATCGCCGGCGTGCTGCTGTGGTTCGGCACGCTCGACTACGCCACCGTGTTCGCCAACGCTACCGCGGTGCTCGGCAGCGAAGCCGCCGGCGGCCTGGCCCAGGTGCAGCTGTTCCAGGGCCACCCGTGGAACGTGGCGACGATCATCTGCATCTGCCTGTTCATCGGCGCGATGGGCAAGTCGGCGCAGGTGCCGCTGCACGTGTGGCTGCCCGACTCGATGGAAGGCCCGACCCCGATCTCGGCGCTGATCCATGCCGCGACCATGGTCACCGCCGGCATCTTCATGGTGGCGCGCATGTCGCCGCTGTTCGAGCTGTCCGAGACCGCGCTGAACTTCGTGCTGTTCATCGGCGCCACCACCGCGTTCTTCACCGGCCTGATCGGCATCGTGCAGAACGACATCAAGCGCGTGGTCGCCTACTCGACGCTGTCGCAGCTGGGCTACATGACCGTGGCGCTGGGCGTGTCGGCCTACTCGGCGGCAGTGTTCCACCTGATGACCCACGCCTTCTTCAAGGCGCTGCTGTTCCTGGCCGCCGGCTCGGTGATCATCGGCATGCACCACGAGCAGGACATGCGCAAGATGGGCGGCCTGCGCAAGTACATGCCGGTCACCTACTGGACCAGCGTGATCGGCACCCTGGCCCTGGTCGGCACTCCGTTCTTCGCCGGCTTCTATTCCAAGGACACGATCATCGAGGCGGCCGCGCACCATGCGCACGAGTCGCACAACTGGATCGCGACCTACGGCTACTGGGCGGTGCTCGGCGGCGTGCTGGTCACCAGCTTCTACAGCTTCCGCCTGCTGTTCCTGACCTTCCACGGCAAGGAACGCTTCCGCGACGCGGATGCGCACGCGGTGCACGCGCACCACGACAGCGCGCACTCCGATGCCGAGGTGCAGGCCCATGCGCACGACGCGCGTGCCCATGACGACCACGCGCACGACGACCACGGTCATGGCCACGGCGCGCACGAGCCGCACGAGTCGCCGTGGGTGGTGACGGTGCCGCTGGTGCTGCTGGCGATCCCGTCGATCGCGATCGGCTTCTTCACCATCGGCCCGATGCTGTTCGGCACCGACTGGGCCGGGCATCACGCCGCGGTGGCGATCAAGGGCCAGGCGCTGGGCTTCTTCAGCGGCATCGTCGACTTCTACAACCCGGCGCGCGACAGCGTCGGCGCGCTGGCCGAGGAGTTCCACGGTCCGGTCGCGTTCGCGCTGCACGGCCTGACCCAGCCGCCGTTCTTCCTGACCGTGGCCGGTTTCGCCCTGGCCTGGATCCTGTACCTGTGGAAGCCCGAACTGGCGGCCAAGGCGCGCAAGACGTTCTCGCTGCCGGTGTGGGTGCTGGAGAACAAGTACGGTTTCGACAAGCTCTGGATCAACGGCTTCGCCGGCGGCGGTCTCGGCCTGGGCAAGGTGTCGCGTGCGGTGGATACGCATGTCGTGGACGGCGTCATGGTCAACGGCACCGCGCGCGTGATCGACCTGGCGGCCAACCTGCTGCGTCGCACGCAATCCGGTTTCCTCTATCACTACGCCTTCGCGATGATCATCGGTCTCATTGCCCTGTTGGGCGTGCTGATGCATTTCTGGCGTTGACCTGTACGGAATAAGAACACGTGTCGAACTGGCCCCTACTTACTATCCTGATCTGGCTGCCGATCCTCGGCGGCGCGCTGATCCTCGCGTTGCGCGACGCCAAGGCGGCACGCTGGGCGTCGCTGCTGGTCGCGTTGCTGACCTTCGCGTTGAGCCTGCCGCTGCTCACCGGCTTCGACTACGCCAGCGATGCGCTGCAGTTCGTCGAGACCCATGCGTGGATCCCGGCGTACGACATCGGCTACAACCTCGGTGCCGACGGCATCGCGGTCGCGCTGATCGTGCTGACCACGCTGGTCACGGTGCTGGCGCTGATCGGCGCCTGGACCTCGATCGAGAAGCGGGTCAACCAGTACGTGGCCGCGTTCCTGATCCTGGAAGGCGTTACCGTCGGCATCTTCGCCGCCACCGACGCGATGCTGTTCTACGTGTTCTTCGAGGCGATGCTGATCCCGATGTTCCTGATCATCGGCATCTGGGGCGGCCCGCGCCGCATCTACGCCGCGGTCAAGTTCTTTCTGTACACCTTCCTCGGCTCGGTGCTGATGCTGGTCGGGTTGATCTACCTGTACCTGAAGGGCGGCAGCTTCCAGCTCGCCGACCTGTACCAGCTGTCGCTGACCGCCAAGGAGCAGACCTGGCTGTTCTTCGCGTTCCTGATCGCGTTCGCGGTCAAGGTGCCGATGTTCCCGGTGCATACCTGGCTGCCGGACGCGCACGTCGAGGCGCCGACCGCCGGTTCGGTGATCCTGGCCGCGATCGCGCTGAAGATCGGCGGCTACGGCTTCCTGCGCTTCAACCTGCCGATCCTGCCCGACGCCAGCAACGAGTGGGCCTGGCTGGTGATCGCGCTGTCGCTGATCGCGGTGATCTACGTCGGCCTGGTCGCGCTGGTGCAGGAGGACATGAAGAAGCTGATCGCCTATTCGTCGATCGCGCACATGGGCTTCGTCACCCTCGGCACCTTCGTCGCCTTCGCCCTGGTCGGCTTCGGCAGCACCGACGCGGCGCGTCTGGGCCTGCAAGGCGCGATGGTGCAGATGATCTCGCACGGCTTCGTGTCCGGCGCCATGTTCTCCTGCGTCGGCGTGCTCTACGACCGCATGCACACCCGCCGCATCGCCGACTACGGCGGCGTGGCCAACGTGATGCCGTGGTTCGCCGCGTTCGCGATGCTGTTCTTCATGGCCAACGCCGGCCTGCCGGGCACCAGCGGCTTCGTCGGCGAGTTCATGGTGATCATGGCCAGCTTCCAGGCGCATCCGCTGCTCGCCTTCGCTGCGGCGACCACCCTGGTGATCACCGCCGCCTATACGCTGTGGCTGTACCGCCGCGTGTTCTTCGGCGAAGTGGCCAACGCGCACGTGGCCGAGCTGAAGGACATCAACGGCCGCGAGGCGCTGGTGCTGGGCGTATTCGCGGTGGGCGTGCTGGCCCTGGGCCTGTATCCGAAGCCGCTGACCGACCTGATGGAACCCTCGATCGCAAAGCTGGCGGCGCAGATCGCCACCAGCAAGCTGTAATCGGGCCGTCGAGCGAAATGATTCCAGAGATTTGATGATGACCACCCCTGCGCTACTGCCCCTGACTGCCGTCGACCTGCCGCCCCTGCTCCCCGAGCTGGTGCTGACCGCTGGCGCCTTCGCCCTGCTGATGCTCGATCTGTTCGTCAGCGAGCGCAACAAGGTCTGGACCCACATCGTCTCGGTCGCGATCCTGATCGCGGTGTTCGCGATGCTGCTCGCCGGCGTGGGCGGGCAGGGCGAGGTGTTCAACGGCATGTTCGTGCGCGACGCCGCCGCCGACGTGATGAAGACGGTGATCGTCGGGCTCAGCGCGCTGACCCTGATCTACGGCTGGAGCTACCTGCGCGAGCGCAAGCTGTACCAGGGCGAGATTCCGGTGCTGGTGCTGTTCGCCACGGTCGGCATGATGATCCTGGTCTCGGCCGGCAGCCTGCTGATGGTCTACCTGGGCCTGGAACTGCTGGCGCTGTGCTCGTACGCGCTGGTCGCGTCGAACCGTGACAACGGCATGGCCACCGAGGCGGCGATGAAGTACATCGTGCTCGGCTCGCTGGCCTCGGGCCTGCTGCTGTACGGCATGTCGCTGATCTACGGCGCCACCGGCACGCTGAGCCTGACCGGCATCCACGAGGCGATCGGGTCCAGCCAGGAGCGCACCCTGTTGCTGACCGGCACCATCTTCATGATCGCCGGCGTGGCGTTCAAGCTCGGCGCGGCGCCGTTCCACATGTGGCTGCCCGACGTGTACCAGGGCGCCCCGGCGCCGATCGCGCTGTTCATCAGCTCGGCGTCCAAGCTGGCCGCGTTCGGCATGGCCTACCGGCTGCTGGAAGTGGGCCTCGGCCCGCTGGCCGAGCAGTGGCACTGGGTGATCGGCGGCCTGGCCGCGCTGTCTCTGCTGGTCGGCAACCTGATGGCGCTGGCGCAGAGCAACCTCAAGCGCATGCTGGCGTATTCGACCGTCTCGCACATCGGCTTCCTGCTGCTCGGCGTGGCCGGCGGCGGCGAGCGCGGCTATGCGGCGGCGCTGTTCTACGCGATCTGCTACGCGGTGATGTCCACCGCCTCGTTCGGCGCGATCATCGCGATGTCGCGCAGGGGCTTCGAAGCCGAGCACATCGACGACTTCAAGGGCCTGAACGCGCGCAACCCGTGGATGGCGCTGCTGGTGCTGTGCATCATGGCCTCGCTGGCCGGCGTGCCGCCGTTCCTGGGCTTCTGGGCCAAGCTGGCGGTGCTCGGCGCGGTGGTCGCGGTGCCGACCGACAACCTGTGGTGGACCGGCCTGGCGATCCTGTCGGTGCTGTGCGCGGTGATCGGCGCGTTCTACTACCTGCGCGTGATCAAGGTGATGTATTTCGACGAGCCGGTCGGCGAACCGTTGCCGGCCAACGACGACCGCGTGCTCGGCGTGGTGCTGGGGGTCAATTCGATCGGTCTGCTGGCGCTGGGCCTGGCCTGGAGCCCGCTGATGGCGTGGTGCCAGCGCGCCTTCGCGCACCTGGCCTGATCGCGCGCGAAAGCGCTGTTTTCAAGCCGTTTGCGACAACGCCGCCGCTTTGGCGGCGTTGTCGTTTGTGCATCGAGCGATGCTATCGCTATTCCGCAATCGGTCGCTTGCGGGTATCATGTCGCTCGAAGACCGGCGGCATCGCCACCGGGTCGGATGGAAAATCAGGGCTTGCAATCATCGCGCTGATTCTTCATAATTCCGCTTCTGCTGCGGGGTGGAGCAGTCTGGCAGCTCGTCGGGCTCATAACCCGAAGGTCGCAGGTTCAAATCCTGCCCCCGCTACCATATTTGTCTACAGCGGCAACCAGTGCATCGGTTGCCTGCGGTAGGGAAATCTGGGCTTCGCGAAGACGCATGTTCCCGTCTTTGCAACCGGAATCCAGCGTTACCGGAGTCGTACCGGATAAGGGGCCCAACGGGCCCTTTGTCGTTTCCGGGGTCCGGGAAAACCGCCAGGACCGATTCTCCATTCATTCTGATGCAAGGCAGGCTGTGAGCGACAAGGCAAACGAAATCGCGAATCTGCTGGGCCCGACCGTGGACGCGTTGGGCCTGGAGTTGCTGGGGGCGGAATACCTGCCGGCCTCGGGCGGCGCCACGCTGCGCCTGTATATCGACGTGCCGCTGGCCGAACAGCCCGAGCGCACCGTCAACATCGACGATTGCGAACGGGTCAGCCGCGAAGTGTCGGCGCAGCTGGACGTGGAAGATCCGATCAGTGGCAACTACACGCTGGAAGTGTCCTCGCCCGGCGTGGACCGCCCGCTGTTCACCGCGGCGCAGTTCGCGCGCCACCAGGGCGAATCGGCCAAGGTGGTACTGAAGCTGCCGCTGCAGGGCCGTCGCCGCCTGCAGGGGCGCATCGCCCAGGTCGACGCGGACGCCGGCCGCATCGTGTTCGAAGTCGATGGCGCTGAACTGGCGGTGGACTTCGACAATATCGACAAGGCGCGGATCCTGCCCGACTGGGCGGCGCTGGGCCTGGCTCCGACCAAGCCGGGCAAGGCGCCCAAGCAGCCGGGCAAGATGGCTCCCAAGCCCAAGCTCTTGCCCAAGCGCAAGCCGGCTGGCAAGACCGCAAAATCCAATAAGAAACCATCCAACGAACCGGCGGCCGACAAGGCTGCGCGCGGAGTGAAAGAATGAGCAAGGAACTGTTGCTGGTAGTCGACGCGGTGGCCAACGAAAAGGGCGTGCCGCGCGAAGTGATCTTCGACGCGATCGAGGCCGCATTGGCGTCGGCGGCGAAGAAGCGCTACCCCGATCAGGACGTGCTGACGCGCGTCACCATCGATCACAAGGACGGCAATTACGAAACCTACCGCCGCTGGGAAGTGGTGGCCGACGACGTGGTGATGGAATCGCCGGACCGGCAGATCCGCCTGATGGACGCGGTCGACGAGGCCGAGGGCGTGGACGTCGGCGACTACATCGAAGAGCAGATCGAGAACCCGGATTTCGGGCGCATCGCCGCGCAGGCCGCCAAGCAAGTGATCGTGCAGCGCGTGCGCGAGGCCGAGCGCCAGCAGGTGGTGGATGCGTGGAAGGATCGCGTCGGCGAACTGATCACCGGCGTGGTCAAGCGCGCCGAGCGCGGCAACATCTATGTCGACCTGGGCGGCAACGCCGAAGCCTTCATCCCCAAAGACAAGGGCATCCCGCGCGACGTGCTGCGCGCCGGCGACCGCGTCCGCGGCTACCTGGCCGAAGTGCGTTCGGAGCCGCGCGGCCCGCAGCTGTTCATCAGCCGCGCCGCGCCTGAATTCATGATCGAGCTGTTCAAGCTGGAAGTGCCGGAAGTGGGCCAGGGCCTGGTCGAGATCAAGGCTTGCGCGCGCGATCCCGGCGACCGCGCCAAGATCGCGGTGCTGGCGCACGACACCCGCACCGACCCGATCGGCGCCTGCATCGGCATGCGCGGTTCGCGCGTGCAGGCGGTGTCCAACGAGCTCAACGGCGAGCGCGTGGACATCGTGCTGTGGAACGACAACCCGGCCAACTTCGTCATCAACGCGATGGCGCCGGCAGAAGTGCAGTCGATCATCGTCGACGAAGAGAAGCACTCGATGGACCTGGCCGTGGCCGAGGACCGTCTGGCCCAGGCGATCGGCAAGGGCGGCCAGAACGTGCGTCTGGCCAGCCGCCTGACCGGGTGGCAACTCAACGTGATGACCGCCGAGCAGGTCGCGGCCAAGTCCGAGGCCGAGCAGGCCGTCGCCCGCCAGCTGTTCATGGACAAGCTGGAAGTGGACGAGGAAATCGCCGCGATCCTGGTCGCCGAGGGCTTCAACTCGGTCGAGGAAATCGCCTACGTGCCGGTCGGCGAACTGCTGGCGGTGGAAGGCTTCGACGAGGACATCGTCGAGGAATTGCGGGCCCGCGCGCGCGATGCGCTGCTCAACGAGGCGCTGGCCGCCGAGGAAAGCGACGACAGCGGCGTGCCGACGGCGGACCTGTTGGCCCTGGAAGGCATGGACGAAGCCACCGCCTATGCGCTGGCCAGCCATGGCGTGCGGACCAGCGAGGACCTGTCGGATCTGGCCGCCGACGAAATCCTCGAGTTCGGCATCGAGGACCTGGACCAGGAGCGCGCCGCCGCGCTCATCCTGGCCGCCCGTGCCGAGGAGATCGCCCGATTGGAACGCGGCGAATGAGTCAGCGATGAATGCCGCCCTGAACCGATCAGGGCTTAGAATCCGCGCTACCTTCGCACGCGAGGGGGCGCCAACCAGATCATAGGATCCGAATGTCGCAGCAAACCACCATCCGCAAGCTGGCCGAACTGGTGAACACGCCGGTCGATAAACTGCTGGTTCAACTGGCCGAGGCCGGGATGAAGTTCAGCGGTCCCGACCAGGTCGTGACCAGCACCGAAAAGATGAAGCTGCTCGGCTTCCTGCGCCGTACCCACGGCAAGACCGACAAGCCGGTCGAGGAAGAAGCCCAGGCCGCGCCGAAGAAGATCACCCTGAACCGGCGCAAGCTGCAGGAAGTGACGGTCAGCGCCGGGCGCAGCAAGACCACGGTCAACGTCGAGGTCCGGCAGAAGCGGACCTACGTCAAGACCGCCGAGGACTTGGCCGCCGAGCGCGCGGGCATGTCGTCGGGCGGACGGGTGGATGACGAGCGCGCGGAGATCCTGCGCAAGCTGGAAGCCTCCAAGCAGCGCAATCTGGCCGAACAGCAGAAGCTCGCCGAGCAGGACCGTGCGCGCGCCGAGGAAATCGAGCGCAAGCGCCAGGCCGAGCAGGACGCGCGCGACCGCGTGGAAGCCGAGCGCAAGGCCGCGCAGGCCGCTGCGGAAGCCGAGTCGGCGCCGCCGGCGGCTGCGCCTGTCGCCGCGGCGACGCCGAATGCCGGTGCCGCCACTGGCGGCGCCGCCGCCGCGCCGCGCGCGCCGCGTCCGGCCACCGCGCCGCACCATCCGCCGAAGCCGGCCGCGCCGCGCAGCGACGACCGCAACGCGGGCAACAAGCACAAGACCCGCGGCTCGCACGTGATGGTCGCCGGCGTCGAGGACGACGACAGCACCAGCCGCTTCGCCGGCCAGTTGCACCTGTCCGCGGCCGATCGCGCGCGCCGTTCCAACGTGCGCGGCAAGCCGCGCGGCGGCAACAGCGGCGGCCGTCGCCAGCCCGAGGTCTCGCGCAGCGGCGGCGGCGCGCACGGCTTCGAGCGTCCGACCGCACCGGTGGTGCGCGAAGTGGCGATCGGCGAGACGATCACCGTGGCCGACCTGGCACAGAAGCTCGCGCTGAAGGGCGGCGACGTGGTCAAGGCACTGTTCAAGATGGGCGTGATGGCCACCATCACCCAGTCCATCGACCACGACACCGCGGCGCTGATCACCGAAGAGCTCGGCCACAAGCCGGTGCGCGCGGGCAGCGCCGACGCCGAGGACGCGCTGCTGGCGCACACCGAGGACGAGCAGGGCGAGAAGCTGCCGCGGCCGCCGGTGGTCACCATCATGGGCCACGTCGACCACGGCAAGACCTCGCTGCTGGACTACATCCGCCGCACCAAGGTCGCCTCTGGCGAAGCCGGCGGCATCACCCAGCACATCGGTGCCTACCACGTCGAAACCGACCGTGGCGTCATCAGCTTCCTGGACACCCCGGGCCACGCGGCCTTCACCTCGATGCGCGCGCGCGGCGCCAAGCTGACCGACATCGTGGTGCTGGTGGTGGCGGCCGACGACGGCGTGATGCCGCAGACGATCGAGGCGGTCAAGCACGCCAAGGCGGCCGGCGTGCCGCTGATCGTGGCGGTCAACAAGATCGACAAGTCCGGCGCCGATCCGCTGCGGGTCAAGAACGAACTGCTCTCGCAGGACGTGGTCGCCGAGGAATTCGGCGGCGACACCCAGTTCGTCGAAGTCTCGGCCAAGACCGGCGCGGGCATCGATACGCTGCTCGACGCGATCTCGCTGCAGGCCGAAGTGCTGGAACTGAAGGCGGTGTTCGATGGCCGCGCCAGCGGCGTGGTGATCGAATCCTCGCTGGACAAGGGCCGCGGCCCGGTGGCGACGGTGCTGGTGCAGCAGGGCAGCCTGAAGCGCGGCGATTACCTGGTGTGCGGCGTGCAGTACGGCCGCGTGCGTGCGCTGTTCGACGAGACCGGCGGCCAGCCGTCCGAGGCGGGCCCGTCGATCCCGGTGCAGGTGCTGGGTCTGTCCGGCGTGCCGGATGCCGGCGACGACTTCGTCGTGGTCGACGACGAGCGCCTGGCCAAGGACGTGGCGCAGCAGCGCGAGACCAAGCGCCGCGAATCGCGCCTGGTGTCCTCGGCGGGCAGCCGCATGGAAGACATCATGTCGCAGCTCGGCAAGGGCGAAGGCCAGCTGTCGCTGAACCTGGTGATCAAGGCCGACGTGCAGGGTTCGGTGGAAGCGCTCAAGCAGTCGCTGGTGGCGCTGTCCAACGAGCAGATCCGCATCAACGTGATCCACTCCGGCGTGGGCGGCATCACCGAGTCCGATGCGAACTCGGCGCTGGCCTCCAAGGCCACGGTGATCGGCTTCAACGTGCGTGCGGACGCTTCGGCGCGCCGCATCATCGAAACCAACGGCATCGACCTGCGCTACTTCTCGATCATCTACGACGTGATCGACCAGGTGAAGCAGGTGGCCTCCGGTCTGCTCGGCGTGGAGATCCGCGAAGAGATCATCGGTACCGCCGAGGTGCGCGACGTGTTCCGCAGCTCCAAGTTCGGCGCGGTCGCCGGCTGCATGGTCGTGGAGGGCGTGGTCAAGCGCAACAAGCCGATCCGCGTGCTGCGCGACAACACCGTGGTGTTCGAAGGCGAGCTGGAATCGCTGCGTCGCTTCAAGGAGAACGTCGACGAGGTGCGCAACGGCACCGAGTGCGGCATCGGCGTGAAGGCGTACAACGACGTCAAGCCGGGCGACCAGATCGAGTGCTTCGAGCGCATCGAAGTGCAGCGCACGCTGTAATGCACGTCGGGACCGGGAACCGGGGACCGGGGACCCGGGAAAAGCAAAGGCAACCGCTCTTGCTCTTCCCGGTCCCCGGTCCCCGGTCCCCGGTCCCGCATTAAAAGAGATCCCGGACCATGGCAACAAAATCCTTCCACCGCACCGATCGCGTGTCCGCGCAGGTCCGCCGCGACCTGGGCACGATCGTGCATTCGGCCGTGCGCGATCACGGCCTGCCGTCGGTCAGCGTGTCCGATGTCGAGATCAGCCGCGACCTGGCCCATGCCAAGGTGTTCGTCACCGCGTTGCTGCCGGAGCGTTCCGCCGAAGCGGTCAAGGGCCTGAAAGAACTGGCGCCGCAGTTGCGCAGCGAGCTGGCGCGGGCGATGAAGCTGCGCCACGTGCCCGAACTGCATTTCCACTACGACGATTCGGTCGACCGCGGCGAGCGCATCGACAACCTGCTGCGCGACATGCCCGAACTGCAGCAGTCCGAAGACGAAAGCGACAGCGATAGCGAGGCGGCTCCGTCCAAGGAGTGAACGGTCGCACGATGCGCAAGCATCGATGCCGTACGCAAGCCGCATTGGCGAACGGCAAGCAGGTTCTTGCATCGATGGCCGTGCTTTTCCAGCGTCGTCGCCTGCGATAGTCGTACCCGCTGTCCGCTGACCATTCGGCAGCTATCACCAAGTCCAGCCTGCGCCATCGCAGGCTTTTACCGTCCGACTCCCGATTGCGCTTTTCCGAGTCCCGAGTCCCGAGTCCCCGGTCCCGAATCCCATGCCCGTCTTCGGCCCCCGACTGCCCCGCATTTCCTTTCGTCGCCTCGACGGCATCGTGCTGCTCGACAAACCGGCCGGCATGAGCTCCAACGCCGCGCTGCAGGCGGCGCGGCGCCTGTTCCGCGCGGAGAAGGGCGGCCATACCGGCAGCCTGGATCCACTGGCCACCGGCCTGTTGCCGTTGTGCTTCGGCGAAGCGACCAAGCTGGCCGGGCTGCTGTTGGGCTCGGCCAAGGCCTACGAGGCGCAGATCGTGCTTGGGGTGACCACCGACAGCGACGATGCCGACGGCGCGGTGCTGCGCACCCGGCCGGTGCCGCCGATCGATGCGGCGACCCTGCAGGCGGCGCTGGCGCCGCTGCGCGGTCGCATCCGCCAGCGCGCGCCGATCTATTCGGCGCTCAAGCAGGGCGGCGAGCCGCTGTATGCGAAGGCGCGCCGCGGCGAGGCGATCGAGGCGCCGGAGCGCGAGGTCGAGGTGCACGCCATCGACGTGCTCGCCCACGAGGGCGAGCGCCTGCACCTGCACGTGGCTTGCGGCTCCGGCACCTATATCCGCAGCCTGGCCCGCGACCTGGGCGAGACGCTGGGCTGCGGCGCGCATATCGCCGGGTTGCGTCGCTTGTGGGTGGAGCCGTTCCGGGAGCCGCGGATGGTGACCCTGGAGCAGTTGCAGCGGCTCGCCACGCAGGACCCGGCGGCGCTGGACGCGCTGCTGCTGCCGCTGGCCGCCGGCCTGGCCGATTTCCCGCCGCTGTGCCTGGACCATGCTGCGGCGCAGCGCTTCCGCATGGGCCAACGCCTGCGCGATGCCGCCTGGGCGCCGGGCGCGGTCGCGGTGTTCGGCGCCGACGACCTGCCGCTGGGGCTGGGCCAGGTCGACGCCAGCGGGCTGCTGGCGCCGCAGCGCATGTTCAACCTGTGATCCGGCGCGCGCAGGGCGCGCCGGCGGGTCGCGGAAGGGCGGTCGGGCACGCGACCGAATCGTGACGCAGCGTTAACACCTTGTCCGCCAGGGCTGGGACCGGTACAATTCCGCGGCCTTTACGGCATCCCTGCGCTCCGGCGCAATCCTTCGCAATCGGCGAGCCAGGCGGTGCGTCATCAGCACGTTCCTGCCGGCCCCGCATCTCAGAGAAAACACACCATGTCCGTCGACACCCAGAAAGTCATCGAAGAAAACAAGCGCGGCGCCGCCGATACTGGCTCCCCGGAAGTGCAGGTGGCCCTGCTGACCGCCCGCATCGAGCTGCTGACCGGCCACTTCAAGACCCACAAGAAGGATCACCACAGCCGCCGCGGCCTGCTGCAGATGGTCAACCGCCGCCGCAGCCTGCTCGACTACCTGAAGAAGAAGGATGGCGAGCGCTACAAGGCGCTGATCGAGAAGCTCGGCCTGCGTCGCTGAGGCAACGAACCCCACCGCGGCGCAGTGATGCGCCGCGGTTTTGTTTTGGGTAGTACCGTGGCCCGGGGAATGCTCCGCGCCGCCGGCCGGATCCTCCCGGCCACCCGCCAGCGGCATGGGCCGTCAGCGGTCCATTCGAAGACAGCATCATCCAAGGAAACCCCGTGGCAAAAATCACCAAAACCTTCCAGTACGGCAAGCACACCGTCACCCTCGAAACCGGCGAGATCGCCCGCCAGGCCGGCGGCGCCGTCATCGTCAAGATGGACGACACCGTACTGCTGGTCACCGCCGTCGCCGCCAAGAGCGCGCGCGAAGGTCAGGACTTCTTCCCGCTGACGGTCGACTATCAGGAGAAGTTCTACGCCGGCGGCCGCATCCCCGGCGGCTTCTTCAAGCGCGAGGGACGTGCGACCGAGAAGGAGACGCTGATTTCGCGTCTGATCGACCGTCCGATCCGTCCGCTGTTCCCGGAGGACTACAAGAACGAAGTGCAGATCATCGCCACGGTGATGTCGATGAACCCGGACATCGACGGCGACATCGCCGCGCTGATCGGCGCCTCGGCCGCGCTGTCGCTGGCCGGCACCCCGTTCAACGGCCCGATCGCCGCCGCCAAGGTCGGCTACAAGAACGGCGAGTACATCCTCAACCCGACCGTGTCGGAGCTGAAGGATTCGCAGCTGGAGCTGGTCGTGGCCGGTACCGCCAACGCGGTGCTGATGGTCGAGTCCGAAGCGGCGCTGCTGTCGGAAGAAGTGATGCTCGGCGCGGTCACCTTCGGCCATCGCGAGATGCAGAAGGTCATCAACATCATCAACGAGTTGACCGTCGAAGCCGGCACCAAGCCGTCTGACTGGGTCGCCCCGGCGAAGAACGAAGGCATGATCGCGGCGCTGAAGGAAGCGGTCGGCGATCAGCTGGCGTCGGCGTTCCAGGTGCGCGACAAGCTGCAGCGCCGCGACGCGATCTCGGCGATCAAGAAGGACGTGCTGGCGCAGTTGACGCCGCGCGCCGCCGTGGAAGGCTGGGTCGTGGCCGACCTGTCCAAGGAATTCGGCGAGCTGGAATACCAGACCATGCGCGGCTCGGTGCTGAGCACCAAGGTGCGCATCGACGGCCGTGCGCTGGACACCGTGCGTCCGATCAGCGTCAAGGCCGGCGTGCTGCCGCGTACCCATGGCTCGGCGCTGTTCACCCGCGGCGAGACCCAGGCGATCGTGGTCACCACGCTGGGCACCGCCCGCGACGGCCAGGTGATCGACGCGGTCAGCGGCGAGTACAAGGAAAACTTCCTGTTCCATTACAACTTCCCCCCCTACTCGGTGGGCGAGTGCGGCCGCTTCGGCGCGCCGAAGCGTCGCGAGATCGGCCACGGCCGCCTCGCCAAGCGCGGCGTGCTGGCGGTGATGCCGAGCATGGAAGAGTTCCCGTACACGATCCGCGTGGTCTCGGAAATCACCGAGTCCAACGGCTCCTCGTCGATGGCCTCGGTGTGCGGCAGCTCGCTGGCGCTGATGGACGCCGGCGTGCCGGTGAAGGCGCCGGTCGCGGGCATCGCGATGGGCCTGGTCAAGGAAGGCGAGGACTTCGTGGTGCTGTCGGACATCCTGGGTGACGAAGATCACCTGGGCGACATGGACTTCAAGGTCGCCGGTACCGCCGAAGGCGTGTCCGCGCTGCAGATGGACATCAAGATCGAAGGCATCACCGAAGAGATCATGAAGCAGGCCCTGGCCCAGGCCAAGGCCGGCCGCCTGCACATCCTCGGCGAGATGGCCAGCGCGCTGACCGGCCCGCGTTCGGAGCTGAGCGACTACGCGCCGCGCCTGCTGACGATCAAGATCCACCCGGACAAGATCCGCGAAGTGATCGGCAAGGGCGGCTCGACCATCCAGGCGATCACCAAGGAAACCGGCACCCAGATCGACATCCAGGACGACGGCACCATCGTCATCGCCTCGGTCAACGCGATCGCTGCGCAGGCCGCCAAGGCGCGCATCGAGCAGATCACCTCCGACGTGGAGCCGGGCCGCATCTACGAAGGCAAGGTCGCCAAGATCATGGACTTCGGTGCGTTCGTCACCATCCTGCCGGGCAAGGACGGCCTGGTGCACGTGTCGCAGATCTCCAGCGACCGCGTCGAGAAGGTCAGCGACGTGTTGAAGGAAGGCGATCTGGTCAAGGTCAAGGTGCTGGAAGTCGACAAGCAGGGCCGCATCCGCCTGTCGATGAAGGCCGTCGAGGAAGGCGAGGGCGTGACGGCCGAGTAAGCCGTCGGCGTCATCGCTGCGAAAAAAGCGGGCTTCGGCCCGCTTTTTTTATGGGCGCGGTTGGCGGAGTGCGTTGCTGAGCGGTCGGGACGCGAAGGCCACGATCGATCCCTGTAGGAGCGGCTTCAGCCGCGACCGGGCTTTCCTGGTGAATGCCCGGTCGCGGCTGAAGCCGCTCCTACAACATCTATCCAGATCCTCTGGAGGTTCGCCGCGGGCTAGGTTTTATGGGCGGCGTGGGCGCGAAGCACGCATGCTGGCTCGGCGCTCGAGGTACCAAGGGGCGAGGAACATTGTGGGAGCGACTTCAGTCGCGACGGGCATTACTGGCACAGCCCGTCGCGACTGAAGCCGCTCCCACAACGCCGTACCAGCTGCGATACCCCGGCCGACATGCCCCGGCGAAGCTTGCAGCCGACTCAGACCGGCTCGTCGCCGGCCGCCGGATACCGCGCCAGGTGCGCCGACAGCGGCCCCGGATGCGCCAGTTGGTAGCCCTGGCCGTAGCGCGCGCCCAGCGCCTGCAGCGTGGCCAGTTCGCTCTCGGTCTCGATGCCCTCGACGATCACGCTGGCGTCGGTCTCGGCGGCGAAGGACAGGATCGCCAGCGCCAGTCGCTGGCGCCGCGGTTCGGCGTCGATGCCGCGGGTCAGGGTCAGGTCCAGCTTGATGATGTCCGGCGCCAGGTGCAGCAGGTGGCGCAGGCTGGCGAAGCCGGTGCCGGCGTCGTCCAGGGCGATGCGCAGGCCCTGCCGCTGCAGCGCGCCGATATGCTCGGACAGGCGCGGATAGTCCGGCGCCTGCAACTGCTCGGTGATCTCCAGCACCACCCGCGACAGGTCGTGGCCGTGCAGCAGCGCCTCCAGCTGCGGATGCAGCAGGGTCTGCGCGGAGACGTTGATCGCCAGGTACAGCGGCGGCGGCAGCTGCGCCAGCAGGTCCAGCGCCTTGCGTGCGGCGGCCAGTTCCAGCTCCAGCGCCAGCCCGACCTTGCGCGCGTCGTCGAACCAGCGCAGCGGCGGCAGGCCGGGATGGGACGGAAACCGCGACAGCGCCTCGACCCCGACGATGCGCCGCGAGGCCAGCGCCAGTACCGGCTGGGTCACGATCTGCAGGCGCGCGTTGGCGACCGCCTCGCGGATCCGCGTGGCGATCGCCGCCTTCTCGCGGAACGCGTGTTTCTCCGCGTCCTGCCGGCGCGCGATATCGGTCTGCAGCGCGGCGCGGTCCATCGCCAGCGCCAGGGTCGCGCCGACCAGGGTCGCCAGCATCTCCAGCGTGCGCACGTCCTGCGGGGTGTAGCTGCAGCGGTACGGCGACATCACCTTGAGCACGCCGATGCCGCGCTCGCCGTAGCGCAGCGGCGCCACCAGCATCGAGCGCAGGCCGACCTTACGGCAGGCCTCGCGATTGACCCGCGGGTCTTCTTCCGAATCGTCGCAGCGCAGCACCTGGCCGCTGCGCATGCACAGCCCAGACAGGCTGCTGCCGTTGGGCAGGCGCAGGCCCAGGTGCTGTTCGGCGACGCCGCTGGCCGACCAGTACAGCATGTCGTCGCCGTCGCGCATCTCCACCACCGCACCGGTGGAGCGGGTCAGCTCCTGCGCGCGGCGGGTCACCACGTCGACCACCTGCAGCGGGTCGCTGCCGGCTGCGGCGATCTCGCCCTGGGCGAGGATGATCCGCGACAGCAGCAAGGCGTCTTCGCTCATTGCCGAGGCGGCGGAGCCGCGCTCGGCATCGGCATCGGCAGGGCGCTGGACCCGGTCCGAAACGTCGGGTTGCTTGGTCATGTCCGGATCATGCGCCGATGGGTCGGCGCAGAGCAACGGGGCGCCCGGAGCGGTCAGCCGGGCACGGGATCGCCGCACGCGCCGGGCTGCGCCGCCGCGCGCCGGGCCGCGGCATTCAAACGGCGGTGCGGTCCTTGCGCGGCTTGCCGTACAGGCTGCGCAGTTCGTCCTTGGCCTGCTCCAGCACTTCGCGGCGCTGCGCCGGCAGCTGCTTGCCGGCACGGTTGATGTAGAAGGTCAGCATCGACATCGCCGAGCGGTAGGGACCGGTGCGGCGGCGCGCGCTCTGGTCGGCGGAGTGCTTGAGCGAACGGGCGATGGACACCGGATCGTCGCGTTCGAACACGCTGGGCGTGAGATCCAGCGCATCGCTGCTGTCGTTGATGCGCTGCACCCAGTGGGCGGTGGAAACGTTCGGGCTGCTGTGTGCCATGGACGATGCTCCTTGCTGGTGACGAAGTGGAACGAGGGCGTTAACGCAGGAACTGCGCTGCGCCGACAGTAGGCGCAGGGGTGGGAAGGCGATATGCGCTGCGCGCATGCACGCCGGCGGCATGCGTGCACGCTTCACCGCGCCCGGATGTGCGACGGGCGGCGCGGCCGATGCGTTCGAACAACGCCGGCGCGAATGCCTGCCGACGTCGACGCTGCTGTTCGATCATGCTGCCATGCCGCATGCAGGACTCCCCGAGCGAGTGTCATGTCCGTTGCGCCGATGCTGGATGCGCAAACGTGACGACGTCGACAACATAACCGCGCATCTCGGGTCTCGTGGTAGACAGTGCGATTTCCGATGAACGATTAACCGGAAACCCCTGCAAAACAGCTGCATCGCGCCTGCACGCTTGATCGGCGCTGGTAACGTCACCAGTTATCGATGGGTACGCCGTTGCCGCGATTGTCGCGTGAGACAATCGGTCGGGTCCGCTTCCGCCGGCCTTGCACCCGCTCGCAATGGCCGCGCCGCAGGAGACCGCATGTCGTTGCCGCAAGCACGCTTCCATCCCGCCGTCGCTCGCTGGTTCGAGCGCCGTTTCCCTGCGCCGACGCCGGCGCAGGCGGCCGCGTGGCCGGCGATCCAGGCCGGGCGGCATACGCTGGTGGCGGCGCCGACCGGCTCCGGCAAGACCCTGACCGCGTTTCTCGCCGCGCTCGATGCGCTGGTGCGTGAAGGCCTGCGCGAGGGCGGGCTCGCCGATCGCACCCAGGTGCTGTACGTGTCGCCGTTGAAAGCGCTGTCCAACGACATCCAGCTCAATCTCGACGCGCCATTGGCCGGCATCCGCGCCGAACTGGCCGCGCTCGGCCTGCCCGACGTGGAAATCCGTACCGCGGTGCGCACCGGCGACACGCCGCAGCGCGAGCGCGCGCAGGCGCGGCGGCGCCCGCCGCACGTGCTGGTGACCACGCCCGAATCGCTGTACGTGCTGCTCGGCTCGGTCTCCGGCCGCGACGCGCTGCGCCACGTGCGCACGGTGATCGTCGACGAGATCCATGCGCTGGCGGCGAACAAGCGCGGCAGCCACCTGGCGCTGTCGCTGCAGCGCCTACAGCAGCTGTGCGCGGTGCCGCCGCTGCGCATCGGCCTGTCGGCGACGCAGAAACCGATCGATGCGGTCGCGCGCTTCCTGGTCGGCAGCGCCGCGGTGCATGCGGGGCTGCCCGATTGCGAGATCGTCGACATCGGCTATGCGCGCGCCCGCGACCTGGCGCTGGAACTGCCGCCGACGCCGCTCAGCGTGAGCATGTCCAACGACCAGTGGCAGCAGGTGTATGCGCGCCTGGCCGAGCTGGTGCGCACGCATCGCACGACGCTGGTGTTCGTCAACACCCGGCGCATGGCCGAACGCACCGCGCGCCACCTCGGCGAGTTGCTCGGCAACGACGCGGTGGCGGCGCATCACGGCAGCCTGGCGCGCGAGGCGCGGCTGCTCGCCGAGCAGCGGCTCAAGGCAGGCCAGTTGCAGGTGCTGGTCGCCACCGCATCGCTGGAACTGGGCCTGGACATCGGCGACGTGGACCTGGTGTGCCAGCTCGGCTCGCCGCGCTCGATCGCCAGTTTCCTGCAGCGCGCCGGGCGCTCCGGCCATGCCGTCGGCGGCACCCCGAAGGCGCGGCTGTTTCCGCAGTCGCGCGACGACCTGGTCGAATGCGCGGCGCTGCTGGACTGCGTGCGCCGCGGCGAACTGGATACGCTGCACATGCTCGACGCGCCGCTGGATGTGCTGGCGCAACAGCTGGTCGCCGAGGTGGCGTGCCAGGAATGGGAAGAAGACGCGCTGTACGCGCTGGTGCGCGGCGCCTGGCCATACGCGACGCTGCCGCGCGAGCGCTTCGACGCGGTGCTGCGGATGCTCAGCGACGGCTTCAGTACCCGGCTCGGCCCGCGCGCCGGATATCTGCATCGCGACGCGGTGCACCGCCGCGTGCGCGAGCGCCGCGGCGCGCGCATGGCCGCATTGACCTCCGGCGGCACCATTCCCGAGACCGGCGACTACAGCGTGCTGCTGGAGCCGCAGGCCGAGAACATCGGCACGGTCAACGAGGACTTCGCGGTCGAGAGCCTCAGCGGCGACGTGTTCCAGCTCGGCAACGCCAGCTACCGCATCCTGCGCGTGGAGCCGGGGCGGGTGCGGGTGGAGGACGCGCGCGGCGCGCCGCCGAACATCCCGTTCTGGCTCGGCGAGGCGCCGGGGCGCAGCGACGAGCTGTCGGCCGGCGTGTCGCGGCTGCGCGCGCAGTTGGAGCAGTGCCTGGAGCAGGGCGGCGCGGCGCAGGCGCTGGCCTGGCTGCACGAGGAAGTGGCGCTGGACGCGGCCGCGGCGCAGCAGCTGGTCGACTACCTGGGCCGCGCGCGCACCGCGCTGGGTGCGCTGCCCACGCAGCGCTGCATCGTGCTGGAGCGCTTCTTCGACGACAGCGGCGGCACCCAGCTGGTGATCCACAGCGTGCACGGCAGCCGTATCAATCGCGCCTGGGGTCTGGCCCTGCGCAAGCGCTTCTGCCGCACCTTCAATTTCGAACTGCAGGCGGCCGCCACCGAGGACGCGATCGTGCTGTCGCTGTCGACCCGGCACAGCTTCGCGCTGGAGGAGGTCGCGCGCTACCTGCACCCGTCGTCGGCGCTGGAGGTGCTGGTGCAGGCGCTGCTGGAGGCGCCGCTGTTCGGCGTGCGCTGGCGCTGGAACGCGACCAACGCGCTGGCCTTGCCGCGCTTCACCGGCGGGCGCAAGGTCGCCCCGCAGCTGCAGCGGATGAAGTCCGAGGATCTGCTGGCCACGGTGTTCCCGGACCAGGTGGCCTGCGCCGAGAACCTGGTCGGCGAGCGCGAGATTCCCGAGCACCCGCTGGTCGCGCAGACGCTGCACGACTGCCTGCACGAGGCGATGGACAGCGACGGCTGGCTGCAGCTGCTGCGCGGCATCGCGGACGGCAGCGTGCGCGTGCTGGCGCGCGATCTCGCCGCGCCGTCGCCGCTGGCGGCCGAGGCGCTGGATGCGCGGCCGTACGCGTTCCTCGACGATGCGCCGCTGGAAGAGCGCCGCACCCAGGCCGTGCAAAGCCGCCGCTACCAGGATCCGGACAGCGCCGACGACCTGGGCCGGCTCGATCCGGAGGCGATCGCCGCGGTACGCGAGGAGGCCTGGCCGCAGCCGCGCAGCCGCGACGAGATGCACGAGGCGCTGGTCGCGCTCGGCGCGCTGGACGCCGCCGAAGCCGCTGCGCACGACGCGTGGCCGGACTGGCTGGCGGAACTGGCGGCCGATGCGCGTGCCACCCGGTTGCAGGGCGTCGGCAATGACGGCGCCGCGCTGTGGGTCGCGGCCGAGTCGCTGGCGCTGGTCGCGCCGCTGTATCCGCAGGCCGTGGCGCAGCCGCGCATCGCCGTGCCCGACGGCTATGCGATCGACGACTGGCAGCGCGACAGCGCGCTGCGCGAGCTGCTGCGCCTGCGCCTGGCTGCCCTGGGGCCGGTGACCGCGGCCGCGCTGGCGGCGCCGCTGCGGCTGCCGCTGCGCGAGGTGCAGGCGGCCTTGCTGGCGTTGCAGCGCGACGGCTACGTGCTGCCCGGCCGCTTCAACGCCGATGCCGGCGACGACGAGTGGTGCGAGCGCCATCTGCTGGCGCGCATCCATCGCTACACCCTGGGCCGGCTGCGCCGCGAGATCGAACCGGTGGCGCCGCGCGACTACGCGCGTTTCCTGTTCCGCTGGCAGCACCTGGACGGCGAAGGCCGGGTCGCCGGGGCCGAAGCGCTGGCCAGCGTGCTGGCGCAGCTGGAAGGCTTCGAGGCGCCGGCGGCGCTGTGGGAAAGCGAGCTGTTGCCGGCGCGGGTACGCGACTACGCCCCGGCCTGGCTGGACGAACTGTGCAGCGCCGGACGCACGCTGTGGACGCGGCTGCGCCCGGCCGCGGCCAGCGCCGGCGGCGCCGGCTCGCTGCGCAGCACCCCGATCCTGTTGTTGCCGCGGCGCAGTGCCGCGCAATGGTCGCGGCTGCTGCCGGCGGCGGCCGCGCCGGTCGCGCTCGGCTCGCGCGCGCAGAAGGTCGCCGACTACCTGGAGGCACACGGCGCTTCGTTCTTCGACGAGATCGCCGACGCCACGCGGTTGCTGTCCACCGAACTGGAAGAGGCGCTGGCGGACCTGGTGGCGGCCGGCCGCATCCACTGCGACAGCTACGCCGGGCTGCGCGCCTTGCTGGTGCCTGCCTCCAAGCGGCCCTCGGCGCTGTCGCGGCGGCGGCGCCGGGTGCCGTTGTACGGCATCCAGGATGCGGGCCGCTGGGCGCTGTTGCGCGGCGCCACCGATGGCGGCGACGCGGCCGTGCGCGGCGAGGCCATCGAACACCTGGCGCGGACCCTGCTGCGCCGCTACGGCGTGGTCTGCTGGCGCCTGCTCGAGCGCGAGGCGGCGTGGCTGCCGCCGTGGCGCGAGCTGCTGCGCGTCTATCACCGGCTGGAGGCGCGCGGCGAGATCCGCGGCGGCCGCTTCATCAGCGGGCTGTCCGGCGAGCAGTTCGCGCTGCCCGAGGCGATCGGCCTGCTGCGCCAGCTGCGGCGCCAGCCGCACGATGGCGCCTGGCTGTGCATCGCCGCCGCCGACCCGGCGAACCTGCTCGGCGGCGTGCTGCCGGGCAACCGCGTGCCGCGGGTTCCCGGCGCGCGCGTGCTGTACCGCGACGGGCTGCCGATGGCGACTTGGGTCGCGGAGCGTTTCGAACCGTTGCAGGACATGAGCGCCGTCGACAGCGCCGCGGCGCGGCAACGGCTGAGCGAGCCGGTTGCGTCGGGCACGCGCGACGCCATCGCCGCGATGCTCGCCGGCATGGGCTGACGACGCCGCAGTGAGACCCGATCGCCGCTCTCGCTCGACAAGCAGCGCGATGCCGTTCGATTGAGGTTCTTCACGTGTTGTCTACAAATTATTGTGGTGCAAATCACCATTTTTTTCGGGATTCCGGGGCGGTAATTTCCCGTTGAGAAAAGTGCGGCACTAAGCGGCAGGCATGGGCCGCGTACCTTTGCCGACCGAAGAGCCTCGCCCAGAAAGGTCCTATCCGTATTCAGCGAAGGTCCGCCGTCGCCCGCGTCTGTGCGCAATTCCGCACTTGTGGTGGCGATTAAAGGGGAATCGGGGAGCGCCGATAGCTCTCAGGCAACGGGCGATGCAGCGCTACGCAGCGCATCGCTGCAGTCCGCACGTTGATGCTCGTTTCCGAGCCCAGCAGGGTGCAACGGGAAGGACATCCGGACGCGTCGTCTTGGCGCGGTCGTTACCAAACAAATCGGGGAAGACATCATGTTGGGCAATATGAAGATCGGTATCAGGCTTACCTGCGCGTTCCTGATCGTGGCCGCCATCGGCGCCTGCATCGGCGCGATCGGCATCCGCAATTCCGGACGCATCAACGACTACGCCACGCAGTTGTACGAGCGCGAACTGGTCGGCCTGTCCAATATCAAGGAAGCCAACATCAACCTGATCTACGCCGGCCGCGCGCGCTCCAACCTGCAGCTGTCGACCACGCAAGAGGACCGTGCCAAGCACCTGGCCAGCATCGACAAGTACACCGCGAACGTGGTCGATTACGTCGCCAAGGCGCGCGTTTCGTTCAGCAGCCCGGAGTCCAAGGCCAAGCTGGCGCGTTTCGACGAGGTCTGGAAGCAGTACCTGCTGCATCGCGGCCAGTTCATCGAAAAGGTCGCCAAGGAGCCGCTGCAGGAAGCCAATCCGGAACTCATCGCGCTGTCGGCCTCGGTGCGTAGCGCCTCCGACGAGCTCGACGTGCTGATGAGCGAACTGGCCACCATCAAGGAAGCCCGCGCGGCCGAGGCAAGCGCGGAAACCGGCGCGATCCATGTCAGCGGCGCCAGGATGCTGACCGCGATCATCATTGGCGGCGTGTTGCTCGGCGTGTGCCTGGGCTTCTTCATCAGCCGCAGCGTGACCAAGCCGATCGGCAAGGCGGTGGACGTGGCCAATGCGCTGGCCGACGGCGACCTGAGCGTCGTGATCGAAACCACTTCGAAGGACGAGGCGGGCCAGCTGCTGCTGGCGATGCGGCGCATGGTCGAGAAGCTGCAGCAGGTGGTCGGCGAGGTCAACGCCAGCGCGCAGACCCTGGCCGGCGCGTCGGAGGAGGTCAGCGCCACCGCACAGTCGCTGAGCCAGGCCTCGACCGAGCAGGCCGCGGGCGTGGAGGAAACCAGTGCATCGCTGGAGCAGATGACAGCATCGATCGGGCAGAACACCGAGAACGCGCGCATCACCGACGGCATGGCCGCGCAGGCCGCCAAGGAAACCGTGGAAGGCGGCGAAGCGGTGGTCGCCACCGTGGCGGCGATGAAGCAGATCGCGCAGAAGATCGGCATCATCGACGACATCGCCTACCAGACCAACCTGCTCGCGCTGAACGCGGCGATCGAGGCCGCGCGCGCCGGCGAGCACGGCAAGGGCTTCGCCGTGGTCGCTGCGGAAGTGCGCAAGCTGGCCGAGCGCAGCCAGGTCGCCGCACAGGAGATTGGCGAAGTGGCCGGTTCCAGCGTCGAGCTGGCGGAAAAGGCCGGACGCCTGCTGGAGACCATCGTGCCCAGCATCAAGCGGACCTCCGACCTGGTGCAGGAAATCGCCGCGGCCTCGCTGGAGCAGTCCTCCGGCGTGGCGCAGATCAACTCGGCGGTGGTGCAGCTGAGCCAGACCACGCAGCAGAACGCCACCGCGTCCGAGGAACTGGCCGCGACCGCCGAGGAAATGAGTTCGCAGGCCGAGTACCTGCAGCAGTCGATGGCGTTCTTCCGCCTGGGCCATGGCGAGGCGCCGCGCCCGCCGCGCGCAGCCGACAAGCCCAGCGCCAAGGCGCTCGGCAGCAGCCGCATCGAGCCCAAGCGCGTGCGTCCGCGTGCGCCGCAGCCGGCGTACGCGATGACGGCGGGTCCGGACGAATCGCAGTTCGCCAGCTTCTGAGGAGCACGCCATGCGCGCACAACTTGGCAACGCAGCGGCCGTGCCGCTGGACGCGGATCCGGCGCTGGCGTCGGTCCCGGCGCAGTTCCTGACCTTCCAACTGGAACAGGAACTGTTCGGCCTGAACATCGACGGCATCCACGAGATCATCGAATACCGTCCGCCGACCGCGGTGCCGACCATGCCCGCCTGCGTGCGCGGCGTGATCAACCTGCGCGGCGCGGTGGTGCCGGTGGTGGACCTGCAACTGCGGCTCGGCCGCGCGCCCAGCCGCGTCACCCGGCGCAGCTGCATCGTGATCGTGACCGCAGAGGACGCCGGCACCACCCAGGCGTTCGGCCTGCTGGTCGATGCGGTCAGTGCAGTGCTGGACATCCCGGCGCAGCAGATCGAGGCGGCGCCGTCGTTCGGCAGCGGCATCCGCCAGGAGTTGCTGCAGGGCATGGGCAAGCTGGAGGACCGCCTGGTGATCCTGCTGGACCGCGCGCGCCTGCTGCGCGTGGACGACATCGCCGAGACGGCGCTGCCGGCGGCGGCCTGAGGACGAAGGAGTGCGCCGATCCCGTGGCATACACCGACGCGATGCGTGAGAGTCGGTGCATGGTCGCGATCGAAGGCTGCGCCGTGATACGCGCATCACGGCTGCCTCGCTAGTGTTTGCGGGACAGGGCATGCGCCCGCCACAGCGAGGTCCGGACCATGGCAGACAAAGACAAGCAGCAGCAGGGCAAGCAGCAAGGGATCCAGGAGGGCCGACAGGACCGGGCGCAGGACGAAGTGGCCAAGCAGCGCCCCGGTCTGGAGGACCAGAAGCTGCGCGAAGCGCACGAGCGCGGGCCCAAGTCCGACAACGACCAGGCCGGCTGAGCCGCACGTCGCGGACCGGCTGGTCCGCCAGCCTGCGGCGTGCAGGGCAACGGTGCGCTGGCATCCCGCAGGCGGCACCCCGAAGACACAAAAAAGCCCCGGAGTCGCCTCCGGGGCTTTCATCTGAAAAGTGGTGGAGCGGAAGGGGATCGAACCCTCGACCTTCGCATTGCGAACGCGACGCTCTCCCAGCTGAGCTACCGCCCCACATCAGACGCGTAGTCTAACTGGCCCGGGGCATGCGTGCCAAGAGGGCGATGCGGATCGGCGCCGGCGCGGCGTCCCAAGCGCGGCGCGAGGCGGCGGCAAGCCAGGGCGCCGCATGCGCGATCGTCGCCGCGTCCGGCTGCGGCCGAAGTAGGGAATGCGGCGCCGCATTTGGGCAACCGCCTAACGGAGTCGATATAATCGCAGGCCGAAATCCTCGTCAGACGATTTCGTCGTTCCGGATGAAATATTCCGTCCGTTCCAAATCTTTTATTCACGGGTCCTTGAAAAATGACGGAAGTTCGCAACTTGCAACAAATCGCCGAAGCCAAGGCCAAGCTGCAGGAAGAGATGCGCAAGCTGGAAGAGCAGGAGAAGCAGGCGCGCGAAGGCGAGACCAGCGCTGCGCATGCCAACGTGCTGTCGCTGCTGGAGCAGTTCGCCGAGTTCTTCAGCGCCAAGCAGCGCAACGAGATCGCCGCCTACGTGACCAGCGCCGCGCCGAAGGCCGCCAGCGCCAAGTCCGCCGGTGGTCGCAGCGAGGTCAAGCCGAAGTACCAGCTGCCGCACACCGGCGAGACCTGGTCCGGCCGCGGCCGCACGCCGAAGGCGTTCGCCGCCTGGGAAGGCACCGCCGCCTACAACGAATGGAAGGCGCGCCACCCGGATCTGAAGTTCCCGCTGGTCAAATACTGATCGGGCGAAAAAGGCCAGGTATCCCCTGGCCTTTTTTATGGGCGAGGGTTTTTACGCGGTATGGCATTGGCCGCGCTTTCGCCAGGATAAACGGAGAGGCCAGGCGATAAACGATCGCGTCCGCCATGCCGGAGAACGCTCATACGCCGGCATGGCGATCGCGTGGTACGAATATCCGCCGCCGCGCCGTGGGGCCGAGCCGTTCCACCAACATGTCGCGCAGCGCTAGGACCTGCGTGCTCGGGCGAAGGGCAGATCCTGCGTTTAGCACCTGCGGATACGTCGCGATTGCCAGGTACCTTTCGTCTGTGCTCGGGGCGACCCTGTGGGAGCGACTTCAGTCGCGACGGCTTTACCGGTAGAGCCCGTCGCGACTGAAGTCGCT
>NZ_JAYIQP010000005.1:0-240437 GCF_035026585.1 Xanthomonas sp. WHRI 7945 | reverse complement strand
GGAGCAGCACACCCGCCGGCCATGGATTCGGTCGGGGCTGAAGCCCCTCCTACAGTGCACCCAGTCGGTTCGCTGCACGTCTTGTATGAGCGGCTTCAGCCGCGACGAACGGAGCCGTCCAGCTTCCCGACTTCGGCAGCAGTCGGGACTGAAGTCCCTCCCACAGTGCACCCAGCCACCCGCCGCGCGCCTTTGTGGGAGCGACTTCAGTCGCGACGAACGGAGCAGCACACCCGCCGGCCATGGATTCGGTCGGGGCTGAAGCCCCTCCTACAGTGCACCCAGTCGGTTCGCTGCAAGCCTTTGTAGGAGCGGCTTCAGCCGCGACGAACGGAGCGGCACACCTGCCGGTCTCGGATTCGGTCGGGGCTAAAGCCATTCCTATCCGTGCACCCAGCCAGCCCGCCGCAAGCTCTTTGTGGGAGCGACTTCAGTCGCAACGAACGGAGCCGTCATTTCTCCGCCGCAGGCTGCAACACCGATGGCGACACCAGCTGCAACCCGCCGCCGTCGCGATTGAGTTCGCGCAGACGCACGCCCAGCGCGCCCAGGTTCGCGTCGATCTGCTGCAGCTCCGCGCGCAGCGGTGGCGGCAGCAAGGCGTGCAGCCGCGCCTGCAACGCGGCGCCCTCGCTGTGCAACGCGTCGATCCGCGCCTGCCCCTGGCGCCGCAGCCAGTCGCGCTCCTGCGCCTGCGGCAGCCCATAGCCCGGCTGGCCCTGCAGCAGCGTCGACGGTTGGCTCAACAGGCCTTGCTGCGCCAGCACCGCGCGGACGGCTGCGGCCGCCTTCTGGCTCTCGTCGGCAGCGGACGCGTCAGTGACCGGAGCGGCGGCACCGGCAGTGGCGGCAATACCGGCACCTGCACCTGCACCTGCACCTGCATCAGCATCAGCACCAGCACCGGCATCGGCATCGGCACCGGCACCGGCACCGCCATCGACACCAGCATCGATGCCAGCACCGCCAGCGTGCGCCTCAGGCATGCGCGCTCCTGCCAGATAGCGTCGCTTCAACACATCGCGCCCGCGCTGCTCCTGGCGCCGGCGCGCGGCATTCTCCAGCAGCAGCAAGGCGGCGCTGGCGCGCAGGTCGCCGCGCTGCAGCCACGGTGCGCGCTGCGCCGCCGGCAGGTCCAGCCAGGCGTGCGCGGTGCGCGCCGGCAGCGCCAGCTGCGCGCGTGCGACCGCGAACATCGCCGCGTAGTGCGCACTCGCCGGTACGAAGTAGTAGCCCTGGCGCGCCGCGGCGTCGGCATCGTCCAGCACCCGAGTGTCGGCGATGCCGGCGCGGGCCAGGCGCCGCAGCAGGCCGGTCGGGCTGATCCCGGCCAGGCGCGCGCCGGCCAGCCGCGGCACGCCGTCGTGCAGCAGCTTGTAGGTCTCCACCGCGCAGTTGTTGCTGAGGAAGTAGTAACGGCCGTCGTAGCTCCAGTGCAGCTGCGCGGCGCGTTCAAGCAATGCGGCGATCTCGTCCGGCGCCAGCCGCAGCGGAATCGACTGCAGCCCGCGCAGCTGCACCTGGGTGTATTCGTCCACCACCTGGCGCAGCGGCAGCACGAACAGCCGCGACGGATACGAGCCGACCAGGCCGCGCACGCTGGAGATCTGCACATCGTCGACGAAGGCGCGGAACGACAGCACCTTGTGATACGCCAGGTCCAGGCGGCAGTCCGGACCGGGCGGGCGCCCAGGCGCGCAGATCACCAGCCGCAGCATGCTGTGGCCCCAATGGCTCATCGGCTGCGCATTGCCTTCGGCCAGCAGGTAGTCCACGGCGTAGACCCGCGCCGGATCCAACTGCAGCAGCGCCGCCTCGTCGGCCAGCGGATCCTGCAGATAGACCAGACCGGGGGCGCAGGCCGACGCCGGCGGCGACCAGTCCAGGCGCTGCGCGAAATACCGCGCCAGCGCCGGGCGCCGGCACGCGTAGTCCGGATCGAGCAGGAAATGCTCCAGGTTGACCGCGACGAATTCCGCCGGCGACGCCAGTTCGTACCGGTCCGGGCTGCGCTCGCTGAAGGCGTTGTCGCCCAAGCGCAGGCCCAGCCGCATCGGGCTGACCTGCCAGCCGGCCAGATCCAGCAGGCGCGGATCCGACGACAGCCGGCCCGCCGCGGAGCGGTCGTAAAAATGCGCCAGTTCGTGCAGCAGCGCGGCGATCGCTGGCCGCGTCGACGCGCCGGCGCCGTCATCGGCAGCAGGACGCGCCATCCATGCGCGCAGCAAGGCCTTGTTCAACTGCAGTCGCCGCGCCTGCGCCCTGCCGTGCACCTGCGCCGGCAGGTCGTCGCGCCATTGCAGCGCCAGCGGCGCATCGATCGCCGCGGTCCAGGCCGGCGGCAGCTTCGGCAGCGCCGCATCGAGCAGCGCCTGGCTGGCCGCGCGCTCGGGCGCGCTCAGGCCACTCGCATCCACCTGCAACTGCAAGGCCTGCGCGGGCACTGCGCAGGCCAGCCACAGCAGCGCCAGCCACGCCAGCCGGCGCAGCGGCCGGCGCGGTCTCACAGCGCCAGGATGGCCTGCGCCAGTTGCAGGTCGCTGGCCTGCTGCGCCTGCGGGTTGCGCTCGCGCAGCACGCGCAGCGCCGCTTCCAGCTGCGCGCCGCGGATGCGGCCGGCGCTGGCGACGAAGCCGGCCGCGTCGTCGCGCGCCTGCAGCACCAGCTTGTCGTCGCCGGAACTGCTGTCCGAAGACGCGGAACTGCCGGCAGAGCCGGCCGAGGCCGAACCGGCGGAACTGCCGGCGAAGCTGGAGGCCTGCGCGAGCGCGGGGAGGGTCAGGATCAACAGCAGGGCGCAGCGCGCGGTCACTCGGTTCATCGCATCGGTTCCAACGGGATCAGGGAAGAAGCGCGGCCGTGGCCGCGTCGGCATAGCCTAGCCGGCCGCCGGCGCGAGCGCGAGCGCCCGCACCACGCGCGGCGCTAGACGGCTCAGGGATCGAACAGCTTGCCCGGGTTGAGCAGCCCGGCCGGGTCGAACACGCGCTTGACCGCGCGCATCAGCGCGATCTCCTCGGCGCTGCGGGTGCTGTCCAGATACGGCTTCTTGACCAGGCCGATGCCGTGTTCGGCGGAGATGCTGCCGCCATGCTCGGCCAGCACCTGCGCCAGCAGCTTGGTGACCTGCTCGCAGGCGGCGATGAAATCGGCGTCGGCGGTGGCGTCGGGCTTGAGCACGTTGATGTGCAGGTTGCCGTCGCCGATATGGCCGAACCAGACCACGTCGAACTGCGGATAGGCCGCGCCGAGCAGCGCCTGGGTCTGCGCCAGGAACGCCGGCATCGCCGAGATCCGCACCGACACGTCGTTCTTGTACGGCTTGTAGCGCGCCAGCGCCTCGGTGATGCCTTCGCGCAGGCGCCACAGCTGCGCCGCCTGCGCATCGCTCTGGCTGATCACCCCGTCCAGCACCCAGCCCTGCTCCATGCACGCCTCGAACGCGGCCAGCGCCGCGGCTTCCTGCGCCTCGTCGCCGCTGGCGTACTCGGTGACCACGTAGTACGGATAGACCGTGTCGAACGGCGCCTGCGCGCCATGCGCCAGCACGTGCTGCAGCGCGCGGTCGGTGAAGAATTCGAACGCCTCCAGCTGCAGCCGGCCGCGGAACGCGGCGAACACCTGCATCAGCACTTCGAACGAGGGCAGCGCCAGCAGCATCACGTTGCTCGGCGGCGGCGGGTCGGTCAGCCGCAGCGTGGCCTCCACGACGATGCCGAGGGTGCCTTCCGAACCGATCAGCAACTGGCGGAAATCGTAGCCGCTGGAATTCTTGATCAGCCCGCGGTTGAGCTCGAGCAGCTCGCCGCTGCCGGTCACCACCTTGAGCCCGGCGATCCATTCGCGGGTATTGCCGTAGCGGATCACGCGGATGCCGCCGGCATTGGTGGCGATGTTGCCGCCGATCGAACACGAGCCGCGCGCGGCGAAGTCCACCGGGTACACCAGCCCATGCTCGCGCGCCGCGTTGTGCACCGCCTCCAGCGCCATGCCGGCCTGCACGGTGAGGGTGCGATCGACCGCATCGAACGCCAGCGCCTTGTTCATCCGCTCCAGGCTCAGCACCAGTTCGCCGTGCGCGGCCACCGCGCCGCCGGACAGGCCGGTGCGGCCGCCGGAGGGCACCACCGCCACCGCATGGTCGTTGGCCCAGCGCAGCACCGCCTGCACCTCCTGCACCATCGCCGGCAGCGCGATCGCCAGCGGCGCCGGCGTCCAGCGCCGGGTCCAGTCGCGGCCGTAGTGCTCCAGGTCGGCGGGATCGGTCTTCAGGCGCAGGCCGGGAACGGCGTGCGTAAGGGCATCCAGGCGCGGGTCGGTCATCGGCTCAGAGATCGGGCGAAGGCAAGCGTTCAAGCGTGCCAGCGTTGGGGGGCGGCGTCCAGTTGGGCACGGGACTTGGGACTCGGGACAGGGGACTCGGAAAAGCGGCACCACCTGCATGAAGCCAGGCAACACCGTCAGCCCACGCACCCTACGAGTCCCGAGTCCCGAGTCCCGGGTCCCGGGCCCCGAACAGATGCATCTGAAACCTTCGCCAGCGTTGCGTCTACGCCATCCCGGCATCCTATTGCGGCGCACCAAAGCGCGGACGCATCTGGCATAGTGACCGCCCTCTCGCCATCGCACCGTTGCCGCAATGTCGCCCAAGAAAACCTCGTTTCCGAAGCAGGATATCCGCGTGCTGCTGCTCGAAGGCATCAGCCAGACCGCCATCGACGTGTTCCGCGCCGCCGGCTATTCGCAGATCGAACTGCACGCCAAGTCGCTGCCGGAAGAGGAACTGAAGGCGCGCATCGCCGAGGCGCACATCGTCGGCATCCGCTCGCGCACCCAGCTCAGCGCCGAGGTGCTGGCGCAGGCCAAGCGCCTGATCGCGGTCGGCTGCTTCTGCATCGGCACCAACCAGGTGGACCTGGACGCGGCCGAACTGGCCGGCATCCCGGTGTTCAACGCGCCCTACTCCAATACCCGCAGCGTCGCCGAACTGGTCATCGCCGAGGCGATCCTGCTGCTGCGCGGGATTCCGCAGAAGAACGCCGAGTGCCACCGCGGCGGCTGGTCGAAGTCGGCCGCCGGCAGCCACGAGACCCGCGGCAAGGTGCTGGGCATCGTCGGCTACGGGCATATCGGCACCCAGGTCGGCGTGCTGGCCGAATCGCTGGGCATGCAGGTGATCTTCCACGACATCGAGGCCAAGCTGTCGCTGGGCAACGCGCGCGCGGCGACCGACCTGGACGACCTGCTGGCGCGTTCGGACGTGGTGACCCTGCACGTGCCGGAAACGGCGGCGACCAAGGACATGATCGGTGCGGCGCAGATCGCGCAGATGAAGCCGGGCGCGCACCTGATCAACGCCTCGCGCGGCACCGTGATCGACATCGCCGCACTCGACGCGGCGCTGACCTCCGGCCACATCGGCGGCGCGGCGGTGGACGTGTTCCCGGTCGAGCCCAAGGGCAACGGCGACCTGTTCGAATCGCCGCTGGCCGCGCACGACAACGTGATCCTGACCCCGCACGTGGGCGGCAGCACGCTGGAAGCGCAGGACAACATCGGCGTGGAGGTGGCCGCCAAGCTGGTGCGCTACAGCGACAACGGCAGCACCCTGTCGGCGGTGAACTTCCCCGAAGTGACCCTGCCCGAGCACGCCGAGAGCCTGCGCCTGCTGCACATCCACCGCAACGTGCCGGGCGTGCTGTCGCAGATCAACGAACTGTTCTCGCGCCACAACGTCAACATCGACGGCCAGTTCCTGCGCACCGACCCCAAGGTCGGCTACGTGGTGATCGACGTGGCCGCCAGCGAGGAACTGGCTGGCGTGCTGAAGGACGAGCTGGGGCAGATTGCGGGGACGTTGCGGACGCGGGTTCTTTACTGAGCCCGGGACTCGGGACCCGGGACTCGGGACTCGGAACAGCGGCGACGCCAGCGAGTCCGTTCTCCGACTGCGATCAGGCTTGGATGGATTGCGGTGACGCAAACGCACGAACGCTTGAGAGGCAGGAAACAAGCGCGGAAAAGCAGATCACGCGACCCACGCTCTTCCGAGTCCCCAGTCCCGATTAAGGCTGCAACTCCCCGCGCAGCCCTTCGCTCAACAGATAGTCGTCGGCCTTCAGGTACCAGCGCTCCGGGCCGGTGGTGACCGCCTCCATGTACAGGCCGCCGCTGTCTTCGCGCGGCGGGCGCTGCAGGCTGACGATCGCCACGCCATGCGGCGGTCCGCTCAACGCCAGCAGCGCACGCTGCACGGTGCGCGCCAGTTCGGCCGAATCCATCCGGTCGTCGACCGGGCGGAAGGCCAGGCGATAGGTGAACGAAGCAGCGGTGCGGGACATGGGCATGGACAGGCAACGGGCGCCCAAGGGTACCCAATCCCGCCATGCCCGCCCAGCCGGCGGCGCACGCGCAGCGCCCGGGCAGCGTTCGTCACCGGCGCATCAGCTGGCGCTGCGCGCCACCCACTTGCCGGCCATCCGCCGCAACGACGGATCCAGGTCCGGCTCGGCCAGCAGCTCGGCGATCGAACGCCAGGCCAGGGCCAGTGATTCGGCGCTGACCGCGAACGTCTCGTCGGCGCCGGCGCGGACCACGTAGCGCGCGTCGAAGTGCCAGTGCCCGGGCACCTCCTTGCGCTCGGGGATCCAGTGCCGGTCCAGGTCGAACAGTTCGCCGTCCTCCAAGGCCAGCCCGGGCAGCCCCGACTCCTCCTCGGCCTCCTTCAGCGCCACCAGCGCCAGGTCGCGGTCGCCGTCGGCGTGCCCGCCCAGCTGCAGCCAGCGCTGCAGCTTGCGGTGGTGGGTCAGCAGGGTGCGCGCGCCGTCGGCGCTGACCAGCCAGGCCGAACCGGTGAAGTGGCCGTCCAGGCGCGCACGCACGAAGGGGTCGTGCGCGTCGTCCAGCAGCGCCAGGAATTGCGCCGCAACCTCGGCCTCCTGCGGCCAACGGGCGGCATAGGCCTGCAACTGGCGGCGCAGGGAGAGGTCCGGCATGGGGGGTTCTCGCGATCGGGGGCGGCCATTATCGCCGCCGACGGTGCAGCGCGGCTTGTGGCAGCGGTCCGGCTTTGGCATGGTACGACGCTTGCGTGGCCCGCTTGGGCCTAGCGCACCATCTTTACCGGGGCACGACAGTCCCGATCGCCACCCAGGGGATCCACCGCATGCTGAAGTCTCTGTTGAGGGTCAAGCCGATCGAACCGGCCGGGCACGTCGATGCCGGCGAACCGTTCGAAGGCAGCCTGGAAGGCGAAGCCACGCTGAAACGGACCCTCACCGCCAAGCACCTGATCATGCTCGGCATCGGCGCGGTGATCGGCGCGGGCATCTTCGTGCTGACCGGCCAAGCCGCGGCCAACCACGCCGGCCCGGCGGTGATGCTGTCGTTCGTGTTCGCCGGCATCGCCTGCGCCTTCGCCGGCCTGTGCTACGCCGAGTTCGCGGCGATGATGCCGGTCTCCGGCAGCGCCTACTCCTACTCCTACACCACCCTGGGCGAAGGCGTGGCTTGGTTTATCGGTTGGTGCCTGGTGCTGGAATACCTGTTCGCCGGCTCCAGCGTCGCGGTCGGCTGGTCGGCCTACCTGATCAGTTTCCTGACCGGCACCCTGGGGCTGCCGTTCCCGGCGGAACTGGCCGGCGCGCCGCTGGCCTGGAACGGCGACACCTTCGTCGCCTCCGGCAGCATCGTCAACCTGCCGGCGGTGCTGATCGTGGTCGCGGTCAGCGCGCTGTGCTACGTCGGCGTCACCCAGTCGGCGTTCGCCAACGCCATCGTGGTGGCGATCAAGGTCCTGGTGATCTGCCTGTTCGTCGGCTTCGGCGTATCCCACGTCGATCCGGCCAACTGGCACCCGTTCATCCCCGAGAACACCGGGCCGGGCGAGTTCGGCTGGAGCGGCATCTTCCGCGCCGCCTCGATCGTGTTCTTTTCCTACATCGGCTTCGATGCGGTCTCCACCTCCGCCGGCGAAACCAAGGACCCGCAGCGCAACATGCCGATCGGCATCCTGGTGTCGCTGGCGGTGTGCACGGTCATCTACATCATCGTCTGCGCGGTGCTGACCGGCCTGCTGCCCTACACCCAGCTCGGCACCGCCAAGCCGGTCGCCACCGCGCTGGAACATTACCCGAGCCTGGCCTGGCTGAAGACCGCGGTGGAGATCGGCGCGATCGCCGGCCTGTCCTCGGTGGTGCTGGTGATGCTGATGGCGCAGCCGCGCATCTTCTACACCATGGCCCGCGACGGCCTGCTGCCGAAGCTGTTCGGCAAGGTCCACCGCAAGTTCCACACGCCCTATGTCGGCACCATCTTCGTCGGCGTGGTCGCCGCGCTGCTGGCCGGGCTGATCCCGCTGGACGTGCTCGGCGAACTGGTGTCGATGGGCACCCTGCTCGCCTTCGCCACGGTCTGCATCGGGGTGATGGTGCTGCGCTTCACCAAGCCCGACCTGCCGCGCCCGTTCCGGGTGCCGCTGGCGATGGTGATCTGTCCGCTCGGCGCGCTGGCCTGCCTGTTCCTGTTCTTCCAGGCGTTCCAGGAGCACTGGAAGGTGTTCGTCGGCTGGACCGTGATCGGCCTGTTCATCTATTTCGGCTACGGCATCCGCCACAGCCGCCTGGCCACCAAGGCCTGATCCGCCCCCGCAGACCGGCGCCTAGCGCCGGTCTGCGCGTTCGCACCTTCTTCTCTTCGTCCATCGCGCGCAGCGCCAGGCTGGAACCGCTCCATGCTCAAACAACTCTGGGCCACCAAACACCCCCACGCCGCCCACGAGGACGCCGGCGGCCTGGGCCTGCAGCGCGCGCTCGGCCCCTGGGGCCTGACCGCGCTGGGCATCGGCGCGGTGATCGGCGGCGGCATCTTCGTCATCACCGGGCAGGCCGCGGCCAACCACGCCGGCCCGGCGATCATGCTCTCGTTCGTGCTGGCCGCACTGTGCTGCGCGTTCTGCGCGCTGGCCTATGCCGAATTCGCGGCGATGGTGCCGGTGTCCGGCAGCGCCTACACCTACACCTACGCCACCTTCGGCGAACTGGCGGCCTGGTTCATCGGCTGGATGCTGGTGCTGGAGTACGGCGTATCGGCCTCGGCGGTGGCGGTGAGCTGGACCGGCTATTTCCTGAGCCTGCTCGACCATTTCGGCATCCACCTGCCCGCGGCGCTGGTCAACGCGCCGCTGGACGGCAAGCTGCAACGCACCGGCGCCATCGCCAACCTGCCCGCGGCCGGCATCGTGCTGCTGCTGACCTGGCTGTGCTACGTCGGCATCCGCAAGTCGTCGGCGATGAACATGGCGATGGTGGTGCTGAAGACCGGGCTGATCCTGTTGGTGATCGCGGTCGGCTGGAAGTACGTGGACACCGCCAACTGGCACCCGTTCATCCCGGCCAACGAAGGCCCGGGCAAGTACGGCATGGAAGGCGTGCTGCGCGGCGCGGCGATGGTGTTCTTCGCCTACATCGGCTTCGAGGCGGTGTCGGTGGCGGCGCAGGAATCGCACCGGCCGCAGCGCGACCTGCCGATCGGCATGATCCTGTCGCTGGTGATCTGCACCGTGCTGTACATCGCCATGGCCGCGGTGATGACCGGGCTGGTGCCCTACACCCTGCTGGGCACCGACGAGCCGGTGGTGACCGCGGTGGGCGCGCACCCGCAGCTGGCCTGGCTGCGGGTGGTGGTGGAGATCGGCGCGCTGATCGGCCTGTCCTCGGTGGTGCTGGTGATGATCATCGGCCAGCCGCGGATCTTCATGATCATCGCCCGCGACGGGCTGCTGCCGCCGGTGTTCACCAAGATCCACCCCAAATACCGCACCCCGCACGTCAATACGGTGATCACCGGTATCGGCATCGCGCTGCTGGCGGCGCTGTTCCCGCTGGACGTGCTCGGCGAGCTGACCTCGATGGGCACGCTGATCGCCTTCGCCGCGGTCTGCGCCGGGGTGCTGATCCTGCGCCGCACCCAGCCGGACCTGCCGCGCCCGTTCCGCATCCCGTTCGTCTGGCCGATCTGCATCGCCGGCGTACTCAGCTGCATGGCGCTGCTGTCGGCGATGACCGCGCACAACTGGCTGCTGATGGGCGGCTGGACCGTGCTCGGCCTGCTCATCTATTTCGGCTACGGCTTCCGCCACAGCCGTCTGCGTGCCACACAGCCTCGCTAGAATAGGGGCATGAACGCACAGCCCTACGATACCGAACGCCTGCGCACGCTGGCCCAGCTGCTGATCGGCAACATCCGCGAACTGTCGACGGCCGGCTGGACCCCGGCCACCAGCAGCAATTTCTCGCACCGGCTCGACGCGGCGCATGCCGCGATCACCGTGTCCGGCCGCGACAAGGGCCGGCTGGTCGAAGCCGACATCATGGTGGTGGACTTCGACGGCAAGGCCGTCGGCAGCGAGCACCGGCCCTCGGCCGAGACCCTGCTGCACACCCAGCTGTACCGCCGCTTCCCGGAGGTCGGCTGCGTGCTGCACACGCACTCGCCGGTGCAGACCATCGCCTCGCGGCTGTACGCCGGCGCCGGCCATGTGCGCCTGGAAGGCTACGAGTTGCTGAAGGCGCTGCACGGCAACCAGACCCACGAGACCGCGGTGGACCTGCCTGTGTTCGCCAACACCCAGGACATGACCGTGCTGGCCGCGCAGGTGGACGCGCTGCTGGACCGCGCCCCGCTGTGGGGCTACCTGATCGACGGCCACGGCCTGTACGCCTGGGGCCGCGACATGGCCGAGGCGCGCCGCCACCTGGAAGCCATCGAGTTCCTGCTGCATTGCGAGTTGGAACTGCGCAAGCTGCGCGCAACCGGCTGAGCCGTTTCCAAAGCGCGGCGCCCGCGCGACAGCGTTCCAGCGCCGCAACGGCGGCTTACCCGCCAGCTGCTACCCTTTTCCTCCCTCCACGACGCCCTCGCCCGCCGCCATGAGCCGACTCCGCATCTTCGCCGAAACCACTCCCGACGCGCCGCTGTTCGACAGCCGCGATGGCGACGCGATCGCCGCCGAGCTGCGCACGATCGGCGTCACCTTCGAGCGCTGGCAGGCCGACCAGCCGATCGAGGCCGGCGCCACCCCGGAAGCGGTGATGGCCGCCTACAAGAGCGACATCGACCGGCTGGTGGCCGCGCACGGCTTCAAGACCGTTGACGTGGTCAGCATCGCCCCGGACCACCCGCAGCGCGAGGAGATGCGCAGGAAGTTCCTCGAGGAACATTTCCACAAGGAGGACGAAGTGCGCTTCTTCGTCGCCGGCTCGGGCCTGTTCACCCTGCACGTGGACGGCAAGGTCTACGAGATCGAATGCGTGCAGAACGACCTGATCGCGGTGCCGGACGGCACCCACCACTGGTTCGACATGGGCCCGGAGCCGCGCTTCGTGGCGATCCGCTTCTTCACCGAGCCGGACGGATGGGTCGGCCATTTCACCGGCACCGACATCGCCCAGCGCTTCCCGCGCTACGAAGCGGCGCTGCGCGGCGAGGCGACCTGAGCGATGAGCGAATCCCGGGTGATTCTGACCGACATCGAAGGCACCACCAGCAGCATCTCCTTCGTCAAGGACGTGCTGTTTCCCTATGCGCGTCGCGCCCTGCCCGGCTTCGTGCGCGAACACGGCCAGCAGCCGCAGGTGCGACAGTGGCTGGACGCGGTGGCGACCGAATGCGGCGGCATCTGCAGCGACGAGGTGATCGTGGAGACCTTGCAGGGCTGGATCGACCAGGACCGCAAGCACACCGCGCTGAAGGCGCTGCAAGGCATGATCTGGGAAACCGGCTACCGCGACGGCGACTACCGCGCGCACTTCTATCCAGAAGTGGCGGCGGTGCTGCAGGGCTGGCATGCGGCCGGCATGCCGCTGTACGTGTACTCGTCCGGTTCGGTGCCGGCGCAGAAGCAGTTCTTCGGCTATAGCGAAGCCGGCGACCTGACCGGGCTGGTCTCGGGCTGGTTCGACACCGAGATCGGCGGCAAGCGCGAGGCCAACAGCTACCGCAACATCGTCGCCGCGATCGGCGTGCCCGCCGCGCAGATTGTGTTCCTGTCCGACGTGGTCGAAGAGCTGGACGCCGCGCGCGACGCCGGGCTGCAGACGCGCCTGCTCGACCGGCTGGAGGACTACCCGCAGCCGCGTACCGGGCAGGCCACGCACGGCCATGCGCGGGTGGAGAATTTCCAGCAGATCGCGCTCTGAGCCGAGCGCTGCGCGGCCGGCCGATCTGGCCGGCGAGCGGCGGGCCGGCCAGCGCCGGCAGCGGCGGCGCCTACCAGGTCCGCCGCAGCGGGTGCGCCTCGGTGTTGAACACCACGCGGTCGAACTGCAGCGCGCTGGCCGGCGCGAACAGCAGGTAGTAGTACTTGAAGGTTTCGGCGAACAGGAAGCTTTCCATCGAGTCCTTCTTCTGCTTGCTGCGCACGTCCTTCAATGCGGCGAACCCGTGCTCGGTGCGCGTGTGGCGCACGAAGTCCTCGAAGAACACCTTGCCCATGCCGCGGTAACGCGCATCGCCGGTGTAGCGGTACAGGTAGTACGCCGATTCGACGATCTCCGGGCGCAGCGCGTAGCCGGGCGAACCGACCTTCAGCGTGGCGTAGTCCAGCGATTCGGGTTCGATGCCGTGCAGCCGCCACATCTTCAGCCCCGACTCCTGCAAGCGCTTGGCCCGCTGCAGGTCGCCGCCGAGCGCGAGCATGCCCGGCATGAAGGCGTCGAGCGCGCCGTAGACGGTGCGCGTGCGCTTGCCGGTGTGCATGTCGGCGTGGCCGTACCACAGCTCGCCTTCACGTACCTCGTCGGCCAGGTACGCGTTGACCGGACCGATGCTCTGCTCCCACATGCGCTTGCAGTCCGGATCGTCGAACAGCTTCCAGCACTTGAGCAGGTACTCGTAGTACGAGTCGATGCCGCCGGCGATGGAGCTGTCCGGGTTGGTCCACTTGCCGGTCTCCACGTCGATGTTCAGGCCGACCAGCCCGACCTTGGAACGCCGGTTGAAGGTCTCCACCAGCGCGCGCTTGGCCTTGTCGTAGTACACCGGGTTACCGGTCAGCTTGCTCAGCGTGCCGAACTCCAGCAGCAGCGTGCCAGTCTCGGCCGGATTGCTGACCGTGCCGCTCACCTTGCCGGTACGCAGGTTGACGTGGGTGTACGGCAGGCCGGTCGGGCTGTCGAACACCGGCAACAGGCGCTTGCCCAGGTCCTCGGCCAGGGCAAGCAAGCGCGCATCGCCGGTCATCTGGTGGGCCGAGAGCAGCCCGCCGAGCAGGCGGATGGTGATCTCGAAGTTCTGCACGTCCATGTCGCGGTCGAACGAGAGCTGGGTGACGATCAGCTCGCGCGCTTCGGCCGCTTCCTTGTCCAGGCCGAGCAGCAGTAGCGTATCCAGCGCATCCACCGGCGACATCAGCAGCGGCGCCTGGTACCAGTCGTGCGGCGTGCCGCTGATCGGTTTGAGATCGTCGTGGCCCTTGGCATAGCGCATGTAGCCCTGCCACGCGTGGCGGGTCTGTTCGCGGACCTGCTCGGCCAGGCGCGCGGCTTCCTTGTCGTCCACCGCGGGCACCGGCGCGAGCGCGGCGGCGGACGTGGCCGACGCCGCCTCGCGCGCCGGCGGCGCAGCGCTGGCGCAGGCGGACGATGCCAGCAACAGGGCGCTGGCCAGGGAGGCAAAGGGAATGGCTTGCATCGTCATGGTCGGGTCCTCGGGTGGAAAACGGTGTGGGCAGCGCGACGCCGGTCGCGGCTGCGGCGCAGTGCGGGCACAGCGGTGCAGATGTCCGCGCAGCGCCGCGGCTGCGGTCTGTGGCGTCTGTCGACAGGCGCGGCGCGGAAATGCGGCGCGACGCGCGCAGGGTTCGCGCCGGTGGCGCCGATCTCAGGCGGCGGGAGCGCCGCTGCTCTCGCGGATGCACAGCCGCACCGGCGCGACGGTGCGCTGCGGCGCGGCCTGCGGATGTTCCAGGCGCTGCAACAGCAGCTGCGCCGCCTGCCGCCCGCGCGCGCGCGGATCCACGGTCAGCGTGGTCAGCGACGGCGAGGCCACCGCGGCCTCGGAGATGTCGTCGAACCCGGTGACCGCGAACGCGCGCCCCGGCTGCACCCCGCGCCGGGCCAGGCCCAGCATCAGGCCCAGCGCGACGCTGTCGTTGTAGCAGACCGCTGCGGTCGGCACGGCGGCCTGCGCGAACAGCTCGCCGGTCCGCGCAGCGGCATCCAGGCGGCTGGGCGCCGATTCGATCATCCACTCCGGCTGCAGCGGCATGCCGGCCTCCTGCAGCGCCTGCGCATAGCCGCGGCGGCGCTGGTCGCAGGAACTGGAGGCGGCATGGCCGCCGAAGAAGGCGATGCGCCGGTGCCCGCGTTCGAGCAGATGGCGGGTGGCCAGGTAGGCGCCCTGCTGGTTGTCCAGGGTGAGGAAATCCCACTCCGCGCCGGCCAGCTCGCGGTTGAACAGCAGCACGTTCGCCTGGCCCAGCACCTGCCGCAGTTGCGCGGTGTCGCTGCCTTCGGCCGGCGACAGGATCAGGCCGGCCGGGGTGTGCTCCATCAACGTGGCCAGCACCGCCTGCTGGCGCTGCGGCGATTCGCCGGTGCTGCCGAGCAGCGTCACGTAGCCCTTGCCGCCCAGCGCCTCGTCCACGCCGGCGGCGAATTCGGCGAAGAACGGATTGGACAGGTCGTTGATCACCAGCGCCACGCTGGAGGAGGTGCGCCGGCGCAGGTTGGCCGCGCCGCGGTTGTAGACGTAGCGCTGGCGCTGCAGTTCCGCTTCCACCCGTGCGCGCGTGTGCACGTTCACCAGCGGGCTGCCGCGCAGCACCAGCGAGACGGTCGCGCGCGACACGCCGATCGCATTGGCGATGTCGGTCACGGTGACCGCGCGTGCGCCCTTGCCGGCGGGAGGGGTGTTGTCGTTCATCGGGTCGACAGGACTCTTCGGCATGGGGCAAGCCTAAACGATCGAACCGCCGGCGTTGCGCGCCGGTGCCGCGCCGCGGTTGCCGCAGGCCGGCACGCGCGCCGCTCATTCCAGCGCCGCGCCTGGGGTGGCGCAGAACGAGGCCGGCAACGCGTCGGCCTGCGTGCCCCAGCCGGTCTGCGGCGCCTGCGCGCCGAGCGCGAAGGCGATGTCGCCGCCCTGGCGCAGATGTGCCCAGTCCAGCCACACCGGCGCATGCGCGCGGCCATCGACCCGCACCTGCTGGATGTACTGCAGTTGGCGGCCATCGGCGCCGGGCGCGGTCACGGTCAGCGTCTTGCCCGCGCCGAGATCGACCTCGGCGCGCGCGAAGCGCGGCGTGTGCAGCAGGAACTGGCCGCTGCCCGGCACCGCCGGGTACAGGCCGAGCGCGCTGAACAGGTACCAGGCCGACATCGTGCCCAGGTCGTCGTTGCCGGTGACGCCGTTGGGCGCATTGGTGAACAACTGCTGCGCGGCACGCACCACGGTCGCCGTCTTCCACGGCTGGCCGATCAGCGTGTACATCCACGGCGCATGCAGGTCCGGCTCGTTGTTCGGGTTGTAGCGGAACTGGTTGTAGTAGCTGTACGGCCCGACTACCCACTCCTTGCGCGCGGCGGTCAGCGGCGCCTGAAGCAGCGCGTCGTAGGCGAAGAACGCATCCAGCCGGCGCCCGGCCTGTTCGCGGCCGTGCATCGCCTGGACCAGGCCGGGCACGTCCTGCTGCACCAGCCACTGGTACTGCCAGCCGGTCCCTTCGTGGAAGCCGTGATGCGAGCGCGGGCTGTAGCGGCCGTCGGCCGGCGTGTACCACGCGCCGTCCTCCATGCGCGGCCGCGGGAAGCCGTCGAACCCGCCCTCGTCGCGAACCTGCGGATCCCACACCTTGCGCCAGTTGCGCCCGCGTTCGCGCAGCACGCCGGCGTCGTCGGCGTGGCCCAGCCCGTCGGCCATCTGCGCCAGCGCGCAGTCGGCCAGCGCGTATTCGAGCGTGGCCGAGCCGCCATGGTGCGGATCCACGTCCATGCCCTTGGACGGGAATGCGCGGTCGTACTGCACGAAGCCGTTGGCCAGGTAGCTCGGATTGCCCGAGCGCCCGGCGTGGCGCGAGTTCAGCGGCGGGATGCCGAAGGCGTTCCTGCGCAGCGCGGCATAGGCCGCCTCTTCGCGCCCGGCCAGCGCGCCGGCGAGCCACAGGTCGACCAGGAACGGCGTCACCGGATCGCCGGTCATCACATTGGTTTCGAAGTTGGCGTAGCCCCAGCGCGGCAACCAGCCGCCCTGCGCGTCGATCGCCAGCACGCTGCGGGCGATGTCGCGCGCGATCTGCGGCCGGGTCAGCGCCAGCCACTGGTTGTGTGCGCGGTAGGTGTCCCACAGCGAGAAATACTCGTAATAGGTCCAGCCGTCGGCGCGATGGATGGCATCGTCGTAGCCGCGATAGCGGCCGTCGGCGTCGCTGCCGGTCAGCGGCTGCAGCAGCGCGTGGTACAGCGCGGTGTAGAACACGGTGCGGTCGTCGCCGCTGCCGCCGCGCAGGCGCACCGAGGCCAGTTCCTGCCGCCACTGCCGCTGCGCCAGCTGCCGCATCCGCTCGAAGCCCAGCAGGCTGTCGCCTTGCCTGCCGTCGGCGCGCAGGTTGGCGCGCGCGCCTTCGGCGTCCACATGCGAGATCGCGCTGACCGCGGTCACTGCGCGGCCCTCGCCCAGATCGAAGCTGAGCCAGGCTCCGCTCGGCTTGAGTTCGCCTTCCATGCCGTGGCGGGCGCCGGGTACGCCGCCGGCTTCGCCCCAGGTGCCGAACGCCTTGAACGGGCGGTCGAACTCGATGCGGAACCAGGTGGTGTATTGGTGGCCGCCGCAGAAGCTGTCGGTCACCAGCTTGCCCTCGACCACGCGGTCGCCGACCACCTCGATCGCGCTGCCCGTCACCATGTGCCGGTCGTTGGCCTGGCCGAGGTTGACCAGCACGTGGCCGCTGCCGGCCGCGGCCGGGAAGGTGTAGCGCTCGGCCGCGGCGCGGGTGCGCGCGGTGGCCTCGACGTCGATGCCGCCGTAGTCGGTCAGCCGCACCCTGTAGTAGCCGGCCTGTCCCACTTCGCCGTCGTGGCTGTACGCCGAGGCGTAGCGCTTGTGGTCGAAGCTCTTGGCGTCGCCGGTATCGAAATCGCCGCCGGGGCCGATGCGGCCGGTCACCGGCAGCACCGACACCTGGCCGCCCTGTTCCCAGCACCCGGCACCGGACAGGAACGAGTGGCCGAAGCCGCGGATCTTGGGATCGTCGTAGCGCCAGCCGGCGTAGTGCTCGCCGATCGGGCTGACCTGGATCAGGCCGAACGGTGCCGAGGCGCCGGGGAAGGTATTGCCGTCGTCCTTGCTGCCGATGAAGGTGTTGACCTCGCGTTCCAACGCCTGCGGCGCGGCCTGCAGCGCAGGCGCGAACGCCAGCGCCAGCAGGCAGGCCAGCCCGGCGAGCCGGCGGTGCCGAGACCCGGCGGTGGCGGCGGCAGGCAGTGGCGGATTGAGCGCTGCCATGGGCCGATGACACTGCGGCAGCGAGCCGCCCGCCGAGAGGCGCGCGACCTTGCATCGCGCCGCAAAACCCAAGCCGACCAACGCAGCAGCACCCATGCAGGCTCGCCTCCCCGGAAATTTAGATCGATTCAAGTAAACAAGAGAATCTCGGCGGGCGCATTCTGCGGCGCAGCATCCAATCGCCCTGCTCCACCCCGGATTCGCATATTGCGCGGCAGCATGCGTGTCCCGGCACGTCGTGTTACACATCTGGCGCCGTTTAGATCGATTCAAGCTCGATCGACGGCCCGAAGCAAGCGAAGCCGGCGCAGCCGAACCCATCAGATACATCGTCGCGGGAGCGCGAACGCCCAGATTTGGATCGATAAAAACCAAGACCGTGCAAGCCGCCGTTCAATCCAGGAGAGAGGAGAGAGGGGAATGAAACAGACTTCACGCATGCGGGGCCGCCACGCGCTGTCCACCGCCATCGGCTTCGCCCTGGCCGCCGCGCTGGCGCCGACCGGCGCGTCCGCGCAACAGGCCACCGCGCCGGCCGCCACGGCGTCGCCCGACGCGACCACGCTCGACAGCGTCAACGTCACCGGCTACCGCTACGCCATCGAAAAGAGCCTGCAGCAGAAGCGCGACGCCAACGCCGTGGTCGAAGTGATCACCGCCGAGGACGTGGGCAAATTCCCCGACAAGAACGTGGCCGACGCGCTGCAGCGCGTGCCGGGCGTGGTCATTACCCGCGATGGCGGCGAAGGCAAGAGCGTGAGCGTGCGCGGCCTGGCGCCGGACCTGACCCTGACCCAGTTGAACGGCAACTACGTCGCCACCTCGGAAACCAACGACGAAGCCACGCGCTCGTTCAACTACACCCTGCTGCCGTCGAACATGCTGTCCAGCGCGGAGCTGTTCAAGTCGCCGGAAGCGCGCATCGACGAAGGCGGCATCGGCGGCACGGTGATCCTGCATACCCGCCGCCCGCTCGACATGGAAGCCAACTCCGGCTACGTGAACGTCGAGGGCACCTCGTCCGACACCAGCCACGACGTCGATCCGCAGCTGTCGGCGCTGTACTCCTGGCACAGCAAGGACGAACGCTTCGGCGTGCTGGTCGGCGTGACCCAGCAAAAGCGCACAAACCGCAGCATGGAGGCGAGCACCGAGGACTACCAGTGGTACGGCGCCGGCACCGACGCGGTCGATGCCCACGGCAATCCGCTGACCCAGGACGGCATCCACTACTGGTGGGGCCAGTCCGGCTTCAATGATCAGAGCGGGCGCAACTACAGCGAGTTCTTCCTGCCCACCTCGGTCAACTTCGCGGTGCGCGACGAACAGCGCGAACGCAAGGGCGGGCAGTTCACGTTCCAGTTCAAGCCGCTCGACAACCTGACCCTGACCGCCAACTACTTCCGCTTCGAGCTGCAGGGCGACTACACCCAGAACATGCTGAAGATTCCGGAGTGGAACCTGGCGCGTTTCAACGGCGACGGCAACTGGGCCGGCGGGCGCCTGCTCAACGGGCTCAGCTTCGACCCCAGCGGCAGCATCGTCACCGGCGCGCAATACGAAAAACTGGCCGGCAAGACCTACTACTGCAGCGAGGATCAGGCGGCCGCGGCCGGCCTGGCGCCGGGCGGCTGGGGGCCGGACGACTGCACCATCCCCACCCCCCAGCTCACCGGCACCTACAGCCGCGAAAAGGCACTGTCGCAGACCGCCGACCTGTCGATCGACTGGGACATCAGCCCGCTATGGAAGGCCTCGTTCACCGGCGGCCGCACCTGGTCGGACGGCGGCCCGTCGATGAGCTTCCGCATGGCGGCCAAGCCGCGCCGGCAGGTCGATGGCGTGTGGCAATCCGGCAACGCCTACAGCGCCTGGGACCTCACCGGCACGCCGAGCGCGACGTTCTCGCCGAACCTGCAGGACCAGCTGATGGCGGGCATCGCCGAGATCGATACCGGCTCGACCGATTCGTCGTGGATGCAGACCAGCATCAAGCAGAACTACTTCCAGGCCGACATCAGCAAGCTGTTCGAAAACGGCTGGCTGGATTCGATCCAGTTCGGCGCCAAGTACCGCGACGGCCAGGTGCACCGCAACACCGGCAACACCTACTGGGTGTGCCAGGGCACCGATCCGGCCGACTACGACAACAACCGCTACCAGTCCGGTTGCGACCCCAGCGCCGGCGTGGCCCAGCCCGGCTTCTTCCGCTCCAGCCCGATCGACAACATCCGCGGCGGTTTCAACGCCAACGTGTTTCCCGGCATCGACTACCCGGCCTACATCGACTACCTCAACGACCGCTACGGCGGCTCGCACAACCGCCGCGAGGACGACTTCGTCTACAACGTCGACGAGAAGATCTTCTCCGGCTACTTCCAGGCCAACTTCCGCACCGAGCGCCTGCGCGGCAACCTCGGCGTGCGCGTGGTGCGCACCAAACAGTTCGCCGAATCCAGCGATTCGGTGGAACGGTTCAACGATTACTTCCAGGACAACGCGGCCGGCGCGCCGATGGACTGCAACGATCCGGCCGCCGCCGCGCTGATCGGCTCCGGCAGCGGCTATGTGTGCCAGAGCGGCTTCGTCCGCCTGCCCGATGCGCTGGCGCGCGAGAAGACCTACGCGCTGAGCTCGATGGAGAAGACGTATACCGACGTGCTGCCCAGCTTCAACGTCGCCTGGGACATCACCGACACCCTGGTGCTGCGCGGTGCGGCGTCCAAGGTGATCGCGCGGCCGAGCTACACCAGCATCGCCTACCCCGGCAGCCTGCGCTTCGTCAGCGACGAGTACAGCAACGACCGCCGCGTCGCCGGCGGCACCGACACCCCCGGCTGGCACGGCTCGGGCAGCAACAAGGGGCTGGAGCCGTTCGAGGCGACCCAGTACGACATCGGCCTGGAGTGGTACTTCACCCCGGGCGCAGTCGCCGGCGTGGCGCTGTTCCGCAAGAACGTGGACAACTTCACCGTGCCGGTGGTGCGCGACCAGCAGATGACGGTCGGCGGCCAGACGGTCACGGTGCAGCGCTACGAAACCGAGGCCAACGGCCAGGACGGCGTCTCGCAAGGCGTCGAACTGTACGGCCAGTACACCTTCGGTTTCGGTCTGGGCGTCCAGGCCAACTACACCTACAACGACACCAACCTGGCCGCGATCGTGCTGGACGGCCAGGCGATCGGGTCCTCGCCGCTGGTCGGCAGCGCCAAGAACCAGGCCAATGTCACCGTGTTCTACGAGAACCAGAAATTCCTGGCGCGCGCCTCGTACAACCGGCGCGGCGAAGTCGTCGGCGGCCTCAACAACGGGCTGACCGAATACTCCGAACCCTACGATCAGTTGGACCTCAACGTCGCCTACAACTTCACTGAGGCCCTGACCCTGACCGCGTCGGTGCTCAACGCGACCAGGTCCGAACAGCGCATCCACCTGGGCAACGACAGCGAGGCGCGCCTGCTGTCGAACACCTACACCGGCCGCCAGCTGTATCTCGGCATGAACTGGAAGTTCTGAGCGCTCGCCCCGGCGCTTCGATCGGGGGCAGGTCTCTCCACGGCAGCCGCGCTGGTCCAGGCGGCTGCCGTTTTTTCTTTGACGCGCGAGCCGATTGGCCGCGCCCAGGCGCGATGGTCCACTTGGCCGCTCGGCCACGTGCCTGCACAACGCTCGCCCGTTGCCGGGGCATCGGTGCCCCGCCGCTTCGATGAGGTCGCTCTCTCTCCACGGCAGCCGCGCTGGTCCAGGCGGCTGCCGTCTTTTCTTGACGCACGCGAGCTGGGTGGCCGCGACCATGCGGCCATGATCCATGTAGTCGCTTGGGCAGGAACTCGATTGCGCCATGGCAGCGCGAATCAAAACCGGTGGAGCATCGGCAGGACTGATCGCTCTCCTGCACTTCATGCACCTTCCTGATTCCAGGGTTCCGCACTCCGGCCTTGGCGATTGCCGGGCCTGCGGTTTGCCGCGATCATCTGCGCATGGCCGCCACCTCCCGTCCGCGCTCCCTCCCGTACAGGTACCTGCTGGCCGCGGGCCTGCTGCTGTGCGGCGCCGGCCCGCACGCGGCGGTGTCGCCGGCGGCGCCGGTCGCGCTGGCCGCGTCCACCGCGCCCGGTCCCGGACAGGATCCGTTGCTGCAGGCGCAGCTGCACGCACTGCAGCCGCAGCGGCCGGGCGTGATCGACCTGTACGTGGTCGGCTTCGCCGGCGACGCCAGCGAGGACGTGTTCCGCAACGAGACGCTGTACCTGCGCCAGCTGTTCGCGCAGCGCTTCGGCGCGGCGGGGCGGATCGTCACCCTGATCAACCACGCCGACAATCTCGGCGCCCACGCCTACGCGCCGGAGGCCTCGTACGACAACCTGGCCGAGACGCTGCAGCGGATCGGCGCGCTGATGGACCGGCGCGAGGACGCGCTGCTGCTGTTCCTGACCAGCCACGGCACCGAGCAGCACGAGCTGTACCTGCAGTTCGGCCCAGGCGAGGACGCCGACTACGACACCATCGCGCCGGCGGAACTGCGCGAACTGCTCGACGACGCCGGCATCCGCAACCGGGTGATCGTGCTGTCGGCGTGCTACTCGGGCGGCTTCGTGCCGGCGCTGAAGAGCGCGGACACGCTGATCATCACCGCCGCGCGCCGCGACCGGCCCTCGTTCGGCTGCGGCAACACCGCCAGCGCCACCTATTTCGGCCGCGCCTGGCTGATCGATGCGCTGGCGCGCACCAGCGACTTCGTCGAGAGCTATCGCCTGGCCAGCGCCGAGATCACCGCGCGCGAACACGCCGAGGGCGAGGCGCCGTCGTACCCGCAGCTGTACGTCGGCGCGCGGATCGCACCGTTGCTGCAGCGCTGGCGCGCGCAGCTGCAGCCGGTCGCGGCGCCGGCGTATCCCTATCCGGAACCTGCGGCGGAGCCGGAGACCGAAACGGAGACGGAGACGGGAACCGGGACGCCGGCAAACACGGAGACGACAACGGCAGCAGCGCCGGAACCGACCGCCGACGGCACGGCCGGTGCGAACGGCAAGGTCCATGCGCAGCCGGGACCGAGGCCGGTTCCCAATGCCGATGGTGAGGCCAAGGCAGCGGCCGCAGCTTCGGCGCACGCACCGGCGCCGGCACCGCCGTCCGCGACAACACCCCGCCACTGAGGGCCGCACAGCGCCGCTGCGCAGACGATCGCGACCAAGCCACGAGCGCCAACTGTGACGTCCGCGGCGCTGGGCGCGGTCTACGCGCATGCGCACGGCTGCGGCAGCTGGCCGCGATGCAGACGGCACTGGCGGAGCGCAGGGTTTTCTTCGGCACTTGCCCGCAAAGAGATGCGAGTGATTCGCGTTTGATCGCACACTGCCGGCACTCGCTAAACTTCGTCCGCAGCAAGCCCGCCAGCCTCACGCCAGCCAGCTGCGCCGATCCTTCCGCCCGCTCGCCTTCGCTCGCCAGCCAGGATCATTCGCTTTCGACAGCCTCCCGCGTGGAGGCGTTTTTGTTTTTGGGATTCGGAAATCCGCTTGCTGGCCTGTCGCCATCGGCACCGCTGGCGCCCGAGCCGCGGGGTCTGCCGCCTGTGCTCGTCGCGACTGAAGTCGCTCCCACAAGCGCTTGCGGCGAGCCAGCCGGCGTGCACTGCAGGAGGGGCTTCAACCCCGAGAGTCCGCTTGCGGAGCCAACCAGTTTGCCGGCTCGTTTGTCGCGGCTGAAGCCGCTCCTACAAAGGCACGTGACAGTGGGCTGGATGCATTGTCGAACGGACCTCAGTCCCGACGGTGGCCGAGGCCACCCATCTCGCTGGCGGATTCGCGGTTGGAGCCTCTCCTACAGAAGCGCAGAAAGCCAGCTTGGTGCACTGTAGGAGGGGCTTCAGCCCCGAGAGTTCCGCTTGCGGAGCCAAACAGTTCGCCGGCTCGTTTGTCGCGGCTGAAGCCGCTCCTACAAAAAACGCGCAGCAGCGGGCTGGATGCATTGTCGAACGGACCTCAGTCCCGACGGTGGCCGAGGCCACCCTCTCGCTGGCGGATTCGCGGTTGGAGCCTCTCCTACAGAAGCGCAGAAAGCCAGCCTGGTGCACTGTAGGAGGGGCTTCAGCCCCGAGAGTCCGCTCGCGGAGCCAACCAGTTTGCCGGCTCGTTCGTCGCGGCTGAAGCCGCTCCTACAAAGGCGCGCAGCGGTGGCCCGGACGCATTGTGGGAGGGACTTCAGTCCCGACGCGGGAAAGCGAAACGCTCGCGGCTTGCCGCTGGCCAGGCCAGGGAGTCCACCGCATCGACGCGCCGGCCCGCAGCGCGCACTCAGGGCTCAGGGCGTCGCTTCCTGTAGGCGATAGCCGGTGCTGGCGCGTTGCTCGCCGCGCCAGCGGTCGAAGGCGCGGACCTCGATGCGGTGCGCGCCGGCGCCGAGGTCGGTCGGCAAGGTGCCGCGCCACAGGTGCTGCGACGGGGTCGCTTCCGGCGAGCGGTCGTAGCCGCGCAGGGTCTCGGCGGCATCGTCGCGTGCGTTCTCGGCGAGCAGGTCCGGATCCGGCTGCTGCACGCGCGCCATCGGTTTCCACGCGCCATCGTCGATGCGGTATTCCACGCGGCTGTCGTCCTCGCCCATGAACACGTTCGCGTATACCGCCCAGGCCGGATACGCCCCGCGGCGCAACACCTTCGGCGCGTGCAGGGTCATCGGCGCATCGTCGGCCGCGCGCGCGGCGTGATAGGCCAGCGCATAGCGGCCGTCGCGCTGCACGGTCAGCAGCGCGTAGCCGTTCGGGGTGCCGTCGGCCATCGTCGCCGCGGGAATGCCGTCGGCATCCTTGGCACCGGACCAGAACGCGCCGCAGGCCGCGCCGACGTTGTATTCGTGCAGCGGCTGCGCGCCATGCCAGCCGTCGTCGGCGCGATGGTAATAGTGGCGCTGGGTGTGGCTGTGGCCGCTCAACACCAGCACGTGCGCGAACGGTTGCAACAGCGCGAACAGGCGCGCGCGGTCGGCATGGCGGAAGGTTTCCTTGCCCGGTGCGGCGTCGAACAGCGGGATGTGCATCCCCAGCACCAGCAGCCGCTGCTTCGGCAGCGTCGCCAGGTAGGCCCGCAGGAACGCGAACTGGTCCTCGCGCAGACCGCCGACGTAATTCGGCCGCTGCTGCGGCTGGTAGACCACGTCGTCGAGGAACACGAAGCTGGCACCGCCCTCTTCCACCGCATAGGTGTCCGGGCCATAGATCGCGCGCCAGCTGGACAGCGACGCGAGGTCGTCGGCCGCATCAAAATTCAGGTCGTGGTTGCCGGGTACGTGGAACCACGGCACGCCGAGCTTGGCGGTTTCGGCGTTCAACGCCGGATACAGCGACAGGTCGTCGTTGACCACGTCACCCAGGGTGGTGCCCAGGCGCGCGCGGGTCTTGCCGAGCAGCGGCGCGACGATGTCGCGCGCGTAGTAGCCGACATCGGTCGCCGAGGCGGTCTGGGTGTCGGCGAACACCATCACCTCGGTGCTGGCCGCCGTAGGTTGCGCGCGCAACGCGAAGTCCCAGCCGCTGGTCGCGCCGGCGCTGGCCGCGATCCCCGGGTACTTGAGCGCAGGCGATCCGACCGGCACGTAGTGCCGCCAGTAGTCCGGCAAGCCGTTGCCGGCACTGGCGAAGGCGTAGCCGTCAGGCTTGATCACGAACAGCGTGCGCCCCGGCTCCACCTCCAGGCGGTAGCGGCCCTGCGCGTCGGTCCGCACGATCTGCACGCCGTCGGAGACCTGCACGCCGGCGACGCCGCGCTCGCCGCTGCCGCGGCCGGCGTGGCCGTCGCGTTCCTGGTAGACGCTGCCGCTGATCGTCGCCGACTGCGCCAGCGCGGGCAGTGCGGCAGTCAACAGGCAGGTGAGCAGTACGGCGCGCAGCGACATGCGGGGGTCCAGCGATCGGAAGAAGCCGCGATTGTAGCCATCCGCCGCGGCGCGGCGATGACCGTCGCCGCACGCCCGGGACTCAGCGGTGGCGCGCTTCCAGTACCGCGACCGCGTCGGCCAGGGCCAGGCCGCGTGCGCGCAGCAGCACGGTGAGGTGGTACAGCAGGTCGGCCGATTCGCCGAGCAGTTCGGCATCGCCTTCGGCCACGCCCGCCAAGGCGGTCTCCACGCCCTCCTCGCCGACCTTCTGCGCGATGCGCCGCGTGCCTTTCTCGAACAGCTGCGTGGTGTAGCTGCCGGGCGGACGTTCGCGTTCGCGCTGCGCGACCAGGCGGTCGAGCGCGCCCAGGAACTGGCCCGGCGCCTGCGGGAAGCAGCTGCTGCGCCCGAGGTGGCAGGTCGGGCCGTGCGGGTGCGCCAACACCAGCAGCGTGTCGTTGTCGCAATCGGTCTCGATCGAGACCAGCTCCAGGGTGTTGCCGGAGCTTTCGCCCTTGGTCCACAGGCGCTGCTTGCTGCGGCTGTAGAAGGTGACCTTGCCGCTGGTGCGGGTCGCGGCCAGCGCTTCGGCGTTCATGTAGCCAAGCATCAATACGCGCAGGGTGGCGGCGTCCTGCACCACCACCGGCAGCAGGCCGTCGCCCTTGCTCCAGTCCAGCGCCGCGTCCGCGGTCGCGGCGGCTTGGTGTTCATGCGCCATCGCGCACCTCGATCTGTCGTTGGCGCAGGAAGCGCTTGAGCTCGGGAATCGGAATCGCGCCGCTGTGGAACACGCTGGCGGCCAGCGCGCCGTCCACGTCGGCCTGTTCGAACACATCGGCGAAGTGCTGCATCTCGCCGGCGCCGCCGGAGGCCACCAGCGGCACCTTGCACAGCGAACGCACCTCGAACAGCTGGGCGATGTCGTAGCCGCGGCGCACGCCGTCGTTGTCCATGCAGTTGAGCACGATCTCGCCGGCGCCCAGTTGCTGCGCCTCCACCACCCAGTCCACGGTGCGCACGCGCAGCGCCTGGGTCTTGCTCGGGTCGCCGGTGAAGCGGCGCACGCGCCACTGGCCGTCGTCCTCGCGGATCGAATCGATGCCGACCACCACGCACTGCACGCCAAAGGCCTCGGCCAGTTCGGCGATCAGCGCCGGCCGCTCCAGCGCCGGCGAATTGATCGAGATCTTGTCGGCGCCGGCATGCAGCACCGCGCGCGCGGTGGCCACGTCGCGGATGCCGCCGGCCACGCAGAACGGGATATCGATCAACCGCGCCACGCGTTCGACCCAGGCGTAGTCGACCGAGCGCCCTTCCGGGCTGGCGCCGATGTCGTAGAACACCAGTTCGTCGGCGCCCTGGTCGCGGTAGCGCAGCGCCAGTTCGACGATGTCGCCCATGTCGACGTGGTCGCGGAACTTGACACCCTTGACCACGCGGCCGTCGCGCACGTCCAGGCACGGGATGATGCGCCGGCTCAGCATGCCAGCGCCTCGTCCAGGCGCAGCCGCCCTTCCAGCAGCGACTTGCCGAGTACCGCGCCGCCGCAGCCGACCTCGCGCGCGGCGCGCACGTCGGCGGCGTCGCGGATGCCGCCGGAGGCTTGCACGTCCACGCCGGGCGCGATGTCGCGCAGGTAGGCGTACAGCGCCAGGTTCGGGCCGGACAGCATGCCGTCGCGGGCGATGTCGGTGCACAGCAGGTGCTTCAGCCCGGCCGCGGCGTAGTCGACCGCCAGCGCTTCCAGGGTGAGCGAAGAGGTCTCGGTCCAGCCCAGCACCGGCAGCCGCCACACGCCCTGCGTGTCCTGGCGCGTGTCCAGCGCCACGGTGATGCGGTCGGCGCCGAACTCGGCCAGCCATTCCAGCACCGACTCGCGGTCGCGCACCGCCAGCGAGCCGATCACCACGCGCGTGGCGCCGGCGTCGAGGATGCGCTGCACGTCGGCGCGCGAGCGCACGCCGCCGCCGGTCTGCACCTGTAGCCCGGTCTGCGCGCTGATCCGGCTCAGCAGCGGCGCCAGGGTGTAGCCGCCGGCGCGCGCCGCGTCCAGGTCGACCAGGTGCATCCAGCCTGCGCCGGCGTCGGCGAAGGCCTGCGCGCGCGGCAGCGGATCGTCGCCGTAGTGGGTTTCGCGGGCGTAGTCGCCTTGCGCCAGCCGCACCACGCGGCCGTCGCGGATGTCCAGCGCGGGATAGACGATGAAGCTCATGGGAAATCGGTCTCGAGGAAGTTGCGCAGGATGCGCGCGCCGGTGCTCGCCGAACGCTCGGGATGGAACTGCGCGCCGCAGCGGCGGCCGCGTTGCACCACCGCGGTGAACAGGCCGCCATGGTCGCAGGCGGCGACGGTGTCGGCGGTGACCGGCGCGGCGTAGCCGTGCACGAAATAGGCAGTGGCGGTGTCAGGCAGACCCTCAAGCAACGGTGACGGACGCATCGGCAGCAGCCGGTTCCAGCCCATGTGCGGGATGCGGATGCCCAGCGCCGGCGGCATGTGCCGGACCACGCCGGTCAGCAGGCCCAGGCAGTCGACGTCGCCTTCCTCGGAACGCTCGAACAGCAGCTGCATGCCCAGGCAGATGCCGATCAGCGGAACTTCGAGCGCACGCAGCGGTTCGACCAGCCCTTGTTCGCGCAGCCGCGCCATCGCGTGCGGCGCGGCGCCGACGCCGGGCAGGATCACCCGCTCGGCGCCCTGCAATCCGGCCGCATCGCGCACCAGCCGCGCCTCCACGCCCAGGCGCTCCAGTGCGTAGCGCACCGAGCCGAGGTTGGCGCCGCCGGCGTCGATCAAGGCGACATCGGTCATCGCGGCCTCCTCGCGCACACGGCCGCCATCACAGCACACCCTTGGTCGAGGGCAGCGCGGCGCCGTCGCGGCGCAGCGCCTGGCGCAGGGCGCGCGCCAGCGCCTTGAAACAGGCCTCGACCTTGTGGTGGTCGTTGTCGCCGTGCACGCTCAGGTGCAAGTTCAGGCCCGACGCATCGCACAGCGAGCGGAAGAAATGCGGCACCAGCTCGGTCGGCAGGTCGCCGACGCGTTCGCGCTTGAACTCGCCTTCGAACACGAAATACGGGCGGCCGCTGAAATCCAGTGCGGCGCTGGCCAGGGTTTCGTCCATCGGCAAGGTGAAGCCGACCCGGCCGGCGGCGGCGTCGGCCGGCCACGGGCTGTCCGGCGGATCGAAGCCGTAGCGGCCGATGCCGCGCTTGTCGCCCAGCGCCTGGCGCAGCGCCTGGCCCAGGGCCAGGCCGGTGTCCTCGATGGTGTGGTGCTCGTCGATGTGCAGGTCGCCTTCGGCGCGCACGTCCAGGGCGAAGCCGCCGTGCTTGCCGATCTGCTCGAGCATGTGGTCGAAGAACGGCAGGCCGGTGGCGCAATGCGGATCGCGCGCCAGGTCCAGGTCGACCTCGACCCGGATCCGGGTTTCCTTGGTGTCGCGCTGCACGGTGGCGCGGCGCGGCGCATCGGCCAGTTCGTGGGCGATGCCGGCCCAGTCCCAGTCGCCGCCGAACTGCTCGGTCTTCAGCTGGAAGCCGCGGATGCGCAGGTTGTCGGCGAACTGGATGTCGGTGAGGCGGTCGCCGACCATCGCCGAACGCGCCCAGTCGATGCTGCGGTCCTGCAGGTACGGCAGCATCAGGCCGATGCCCGGCTTGCGCGTGGGCGCGTTGTCGGCCGGCCAGCTGCGGTCGATCAGCACCTCGCGGAAGGTAATGCCCTGGCTGGCGAAGATCTGCAGCATCAGGTCGTTGGGGCCGTCGAACGCGGCCTGCGGATAGGCCTCGCCGCCGAGGCCGTCCTGGTTGGTGACGATGACGAATTGGTAGCCGGCATCGCGCAGCTTGAGCATGGCCGGAATCACCCCCTGCACGAAGCGCAGCTTCTCGTAGGCGTCGATCTGGAAATCGGCCGGCTCCTCGATCAGGGTGCCGTCGCGGTCGACGAACAGGATCGGGGTCATGCCGCCGCCCTCCCCGCCTGCAATGCGCCGAGCACGCGCTGGTTCTGCTCCGGCGTGCCGAGGGTGATGCGCAGCGCATCGCCCAGGCTCGGCGCGGCACGCTGGTCGCGCACCACCACGCCGGCGCCGAGCAAGGCGCGGAACGCGGCCTCGGCGTCGTCGAAGCGCAGCAGCAGGAAATTGCCCTGCGACGGGTATACGCGGCGCACGCCCGGCAGCGCGGCCAAGGCGGTCTGCATGCGCGTGCGCTCGCCGCGCACCTCGGCCACGCGCAGCGCGGTCTGCCGCAACGGCTCGGCCTGCAGCGCCGCCAGCGCCAGCTGCGCGCACGGCGCCGGAATCGGGTACGGCGCCTGGCAGCGGCGCAGCACCGCGATCAGCGCCGGATCGGCGATCACGCAGCCGATCCGCGCCGCAGCCAGCGCATGCGCCTTGGACAACGTGCGCAGCACCGCCAGGTTGGGATACCGCGCCAGCAACGTGGTCGCCGACGGCACCTCGGAGAATTCGCCGTAGGCCTCGTCGACCACCAGCAAGGCGCGCCCGTGCAGGCGCTCGGCGGCGCGTTCGATGTCGGCCAGCGGGATCGCCGCGCCGCTGGGATTGCCCGGCGAGCACAGGAACACCAGCTTGGCCATCTGCGTCAGCGCCGCGTCCACCACCGCATCGACATCGGTGACCAGGCCGGCGGCGTCTTCGCGCAACGGCACCTCGACGATGCGCGCGTTCTGCAGCCGCGCGCACACCGCATACATGCCGAACACCGGCGGAGTGATCACGATCGCATCGCGGCCCGGCTCGCACAGCGCGCGCAGCAGCAGGTCGATGGCTTCGTCGCTGCCGCGGCCGAGCAGCAGTTGCTCCGGCGCGCAGGCGTACAGCGAGGCCAGCGCGGCGCGCAGCGCCGGCGGCTGCGGATCCGGATAGCGGCGGTTGCCGGCGTCGCGGTCGGCGGGATTGGCCCAGGCCGATTCGTTGGCGTTGAGCCAGACCTCGCCCTGCAGCGCGCTGCTGCGCGCCGACGCGTACCCGGCGAAGTCGCGCAGGTCGGGGCGCACCAGCGCCAGCATCGAGCCGGGCGTCGCCGCAGCGGTCGCCGCGCTCATGCCGCCTTCTCCATCCGCAGCGCCACCGCGTTGGCGTGCGCGTCCAGACCCTCGGCACGGGCCATGGTCACCGCGCAGGCGCCGATCGCGGCGATGCCGGCGCGGCTGGCGCTCTGCACGCTGACGAAATTCTGGAAACTGGCGACGCTGACCCCGCTGTAGGCGCGCGCCGCACCGTTGGTCGGCAGCACGTGGTTGGTGCCGCTGCAGTAGTCGCCCAGCGCTTCCGGGGTGAAGTCGCCGAGGAACACCGAGCCGGCGGCCTCGACCCGCTCCAGCCAGCCGCGCGGCTCGCGCAGCGCCAGGATCAGGTGTTCGGGCGCGTAGCGGTTGCTGATCGCGAAGGCGTCCTCGAGCGTGCCGACCTGGATCAGCCGCGACGCGGACAGCGCCTGGCGCGCGATCGCCGCACGCGGCAAGGTCGCCAGCTGCCGTTCGATCTCGTCCTCGACCGCGTCGATCAGTTCGGCGCTGTCGGACAGCAGCAGCACCTGCGAATCCGGGCCGTGCTCGGCCTGCGACAGCAGGTCGGCGGCGACGAACGCGGCATCGGCGCCGACGTCGGCGATCACCAGCACCTCGGACGGCCCGGCCGGCATGTCGATCGCCGCCGCACCGGCCTGCGCCACCTGTTGCTTGGCTTCGGTCACGTAGCCGTTGCCCGGCCCGAACAACTTGTCGCACGAGGGCACCGACTCGGTGCCGAAGCCCATCGCCGCGATCGCCTGCGCGCCGCCGAGCTTGAACACGCGATCCACGCCGGTCAGCCTGGCCGCGACCAGCACCGCCGGATCGGCCGAGCCGTCGGCGCGCGGCGGCGTGCACAGCACCACCTCGCGGCAGCCGGCCAGCGCCGCCGGCACGCACAGCATCAGCGCGGTGGACGGCAACGGCGCGCTGCCGGCCGGCACGTACAGGCCGACCCGGCCGATCGGCCGCACCACCCGTTCGCAGACCACGCCGGGCGCGGTTTCCACCGCATACGGCTGGGTCATGCCGGCGCGGTGGAAGCTCTCGATCCGTGCCGCCGCCTGCGCCATCGCCTCCCGCAGCACGGCCGGCACCGCGGCCTCGGCGGCGGCGAACTCGTCGTCGCCGACTTCGAAGCTCTGCAACACCACGCCGTCGAAACGCGCGGTGATCTCGCGCAAGGCCGTATCGCCGCGGCCGCGCACGTCCTCGAGCAGTTGCGCCACCGCCGCGCGGGTCTGCGCGGCGACGGTCTGCGCCGGCCGGGTCAAGGCCTGCGTGCGCGCCTGCGCGTCGAGCGAATTCCACTCCAGTCGGTTCATGCCAGCGAGCGCTCCACCGTCAACACCATCAACCCCTGCGCGCCGGCGCGCTCCAGTTCTTCCATGCGCTGCCAGGTGATCGCGCCGTGGCACATGGTCTGCAGCTGCAGAGGGCCGTCGCCGTCGCCGGGCAGTTGCACCAGCGGGTCGGCGTCGGGCAGCAGCCGGGTCAGCTCGGCGACGTGGTCGCGCGAGGCGCGGAACATCAGCAGCTTGCTGTCGCGCAGCTTGAGCACGCCGTCGAGCCGGCGCAGCAGCATCGCCGCCAGCCCGGCACGGGCATCGCCCGGCTCGCGCACCGGTCCGGCCAGCACCGCCTCGCTTTCCAGCAGCGTCTCCACCGGCTTGAGCTGGTTGGCGGCCAGGGTCGCGCCGCTGGAGACCAGGTCGCAGATCAGGTCGGCGGTGCCCAGGCGCGGCGCGATCTCCACCGAGCCGGACAGCTCCACCACCTGCGCGTCGATGCCGCGCGCTTCCAGCCAGTCGGCCAGCACTGCCGGATAGCTGGTGGCGATGCGCTTGCCCTGCAGCTGTTCCACGCCGGTCCAGCCCCAGGTGTCGGGCACCGCCAGCATCAGCCGGCACTGGCCGAAGTTCAGCCCGCGCAGCGCGCGGTAGGCCTCGGGCAAGCCGTTGCGGCGGCGCTCGCCGGCCTGCTCTTCCAACTCGTTGCGGCCGACGATGCCGAAATCGCAGACGCCGTCGGCGATCAGCCCTGGAATGTCGTCGTCGCGCACCAGCAACAGGTCCACCGGCAGCGACTCGCCATAGCAGAACAACTTGTCGCGGCTCTCGCGCCAGCTCAGCCCGCAGGCGGCCAGCACCGCGCGCGCCGGCTCGGCCAGGCGGCCGCTCTTCTGGATCGCGATACGCAGCCGGTCACGCGCCGGCGCTGCCAGGGAAGCACTCATCAGGACATCTCAATGGGAATCGGAAGGACGCGCCGCTTGCCGGCGCAGCGCCGTGGCATAGCCGCCGGCGCCGTATTCCAGGGTCCGCGCGACGCGGCCGATGGTGGTGACGCTGACCTGGGTCAGCTCGTGGATCTCGCGGTACGGCACGCCCTTGAGCAGCAGCGGCACCACCCGCCAGCGGTCGGACATCGCCTCCAGTTCAGCCGGCGTGCACAGGTCCTGCAGGAACGCGGCGACCTCCTGCGGCTTGCTCAGGTGGGCCAGGGCGCGCGACAGCGCCTTGAACGAGGAGTCGTCGTCGCGATCGGCAGTGGGGGCGGGTCGTTGTTTCATTGCATTAATGTAATAGCGTGTTAGTACATTAGCGCGATTGGACAGGCCGGGTCAAGCCACGGCAGGCGGGCGTTGTGTGGATGTGTTCGATCCGGGATGGGATCAGGTCGCCATGCGATCTGTCGCGGCTGAAGCCGCTCCTACAGGGGGTGGTGCGCGCACGTGCTTTCGTGCGCTTTTGTAGGAGCGGCTTCAGCCGCGACAGGCACTCGCACCCATCGCATAGACCTAAGGGCGCAGGCACCGCTTCGGTCGGCGGCGCATTGCGCCGATCGCTGTTGCGTGAGCGGCCTCAGTAGCGACAGGCCCTGGTTATTCGCGTCGCGACTGAAGTCGCTCCCACAAGGGACATGCGGCGCGACCGTCCAGGTTGCGCCAGGCCATGCCCCGGCAGGCCCGCTCAGGGCATGACCTTGGCCTGCTCCAGCTCGACCAGCAGGGTGCTGGCCAGTTCGTCGCGGGCGACGTCGAACTGCTGCTCGCGCACCAGGTCCTTGACCGCGACCACGCCGCGCGCCAGTTCGTCGTCGCCGGCCAGCACCACGAAGCGGATGCCGGCACGCGCGGCGTACTGGAACTGCTTGCCGACCTTCTTCGGCTCCATCTGCACTTCGGTGTTGATCCCGCCGGCACGCAGCCGGCGGGCGATGTCCAGCGCGTCGTCCAGCTTGGCCTCGTCCATCAGCGCGACCATCGCCTGCACGCTGCTGGAGGCGATGCCCTCGATCAGCCCGGCCTCGCGCAGCTGCCAGAACAGGCGGGTCAGGCCGATGGAAATGCCCACGCCCGGCAGCTTGGACTTGCTGTAGTGGCTGGCTAGGTCCTCGTAGCGGCCGCCCGAGCAGATCGAGCCGATCTGCGGGTAGTCGGTCAGCACGGTCTCGTAGACGGTGCCGGTGTAGTAGTCCAGGCCGCGGGCGATGGAGAAGTTCAGGCAGTACGCGGTTTCCGGCACGCCCAGCGCCTTGACCAGGGCCAGCACCTCGCGCAGCTCGGCCACGCCTTCGCGCAGCGTCGCGCTCGACTCGGCCGCCGCGGCCAGCGCGTCCAGACGCGCCAGCGCGTCGTCGTGGCCGCTGGAGCGCACCGCCACGAAGGCCAGAATCTGCTCGACCTGCTCGGCGGCGATGCCGAAGCCCTCGCCCACCAGCGTCTCGCGCACGTAGTCGGCGCCGCGCTTGTCGAGCTTGTCGACTTCGCGCAGCACCGCCAGCTGGCGCTCGCCCTCGGCCACGCCCAGGCTCTCGAAGAAGCCGCGCATCAGCTTGCGGTTGTTCAACTGCACCGCGAACTTGCCGATGCCCAGCTCGGCGAACACCGCGTGGATCACCGCCAGCACCTCGGCGTCGTAGCGGATGCTCAGCGCATCCTTGCCGATCACGTCGATGTCGCACTGGTAGAACTCGCGGAACCGGCCGCGCTGGGCGCGCTCGCCGCGGTACACGCGCTGCATCTGGTAGCGGCGGAACGGGAAGCTCAGCTCGTGCTCGTGCTCGGCCACGTAGCGCGCCAGCGGCACGGTCAGGTCGAAGCGCAGCGCCAGCTCCGGCAAGCCGCCTTCGCCGCCGGCGTCGGCCGCGGCGTTGGCCAGCGCGCCGGTGGACTGCACGAAATACACCTGCCGCTCGGTCTCGCCGCCGGACTTGGTCAGCAGCACGTCCGACAGCTCGAACACTGGCGTCTCCACCGGCAGGAACCCGAACCGCTCGTAGTTGCGGCGGATGACGTCCAGCATGCGCTGGAACGCGATCTGCTCGCGCGGCAGCAATTCCATGATGCCGGGCGGCGTACGGGGCTTGATCACGTGCAAAACTCCTGCGTCTTGGGGGCAAACAGGCGCCAATTCTAGCCGTACTGGGGTGCCGGGGATCGTATCGGCGTATCATCCGGGCGTGACCACTTCGCCCGTCAAGCGCATGCACCGGACCGTTCCCGGCTTCGCCCTGCCCTATGTCGAGCCCGCCGCGGCCCGCGATCCGAACGCGCACGAGTGCATGCATTGCGCAGTGCGCCACCTGGCGGTCTGCTCGGCGCTGGCCTGCGACGAGGTCCAGGCGCTGGAACGGGTGACCACCTCGCTGTCCTACGCCGCCGGCGCCACCGTGGTCCGCACCGGCGAGGCGCGGCAGGCGGTCTATACCGTCACCTCCGGCGCGCTGCGCCTGGTCCGCACGCTGGCCGACGGCCGCCGCCAGGTGGCGGGCTTCGTGCTGCCGGGCGACTACGTGGGCCTGAGCGAATCGGAGAAATATCGCACCGACGTCGAAGCGATCGCCGACACGCGCGTATGCCGGGTTTCGGTGGCGAACATGCGGCAGTTGCGCACGCAGTACCCGCAGCTGGAGCGCAAGCTGCTGCAGCGCGCCTGCCTGGAACTGGACGCGGCGCAGGACGCGGCGCTGGCGCTGGCGCGCCTGCAGCCGATGGAAAAGCTCGCCGATTTCCTGCTCAAGCTGGCCGCGCGCACCGCCAGCCGCGGCGATCCCGGCAACACGGTGACCTTGATGATGGGCCGCGGCGACATCGCCGACCATCTCGGCCTGACCATGGAAACGGTCAGCCGCACCTTCACCAAGCTGCGCCAGCAAGGCCTGATCGCCCTGCCGCAGTTGCACGTGGTCGAGATCCGCGACTTCGCCGCGCTGCACCGGCTGGCCTCCGACGAAGAGTGAGCCGGCCACGGCGCGGCGTTTTTTTCGCCAGCCCGTGTCTACGCCTTGCACCACGGCGGCCGCACCGACTTATCCACAAGTTTCCAGGGCAACGCTCCACATGCGCTGTGGACAACCCGGCGCCAGGCCACGGAACGCCTCCGGCGACGCCCGGCAGGCAGCCGAGCCGGCCTCCGGCAATGCGCTGGACCGGCAGCAGGCGCGGCCCCTACCGCGCCCATGAATGCTTCAGACCATCGCCATGCACCTGTCGCACGCCGGGGCATAGACTTGCGCCCGCAATACACCTGCGGCGCCGCCGCGGTGCCGGTGGGGGGGAACCATTCGGAGGGCCGCCATGGCCGTCGCCATCGATATGCACGACTCGCGCGCCTGCGTGATGCTGGATCGCGAAAGAGAACTGGAGTTCTGGAAGGCGCATTTCGCGCAGGCCCCGTTCCATCGGCCCGGGCATGTGTTCACCGACTACGAGCCGGCGCTGAAGCTGGCCTACGACGCCTATCTCAAGTACCACGGCCAGCGCTTCGAGGACGTGGTGCCGCAGCTGCGCGACGTATTCCTGCGCGACCATCCGCGCTCGCGCCTGGACTGGCTGCAGGCGCGCAGCGTGGTGCAGGCCGCCTGGCAGCGGCTGCAGCCCGACGACTGAGCCTGCGCGCCTAGGTTCCCGTGCTGCGCGCAGCCCGTGCGGCAGCGCGGCGGACGGACGGCGGCATTGCCGCTGCCCGGCCCCATGGCCGTCGCGGCCCTCAGCCGGCCAGCAGGCGCGCGCGCAGTGCCGCATAGTCCGGCGCGATCGGCTCGGCATGCGCCGGGCGCTGCAGCAACGCCGCCAACGCCGGCGGCACCGGCACCGGCTGGCCGATCAACGGCTCGACCACCGCCTCGAACTTGGCCGGATGCGCGGTCGCGGCCACCGCCCAGTCGCCGGCATCGGCCTCGGCGCCCTCGGCGCGGATCTGCTGCAGCACGTGCAACGCGGTGGCGGTATGCGGGCAATGCACCTCGCCGTAGCGGCGGAAGCGCTCGCCGATCAGCTGGCGGATCTGCGCATCGTCCACCGAATAGGACTGGAATTGCGCGCGCAACGCGGCGTCGTCGCCGCGGTACAGCCAGCGCAGGCGCTCGAAATTGCTCGGCGCGCCCACGTCCATCGCATTGGCCACGGTGGCCACGCTGGGTTGCGGGGCGTAGTCGGCGCCGGCGAAATAGTCCGGCAGCACGTGGTTGGCGTTGGTCGCCAGCACGATACGGCCCAGCGGCACGCCCAGCCCGCGCGCCAGGATCGCCGCCAGCGCATTGCCGAGGTTGCCGGTCGGCACCACCAGGTTCAGCGGCTGCGCCTGCCCGGCGTAATGCACCAGCGCGCTGTGCGCGTAGTAGCTCATCTGCGGCAGCAGCCGGCCCAGGCTGATGCTGTTGGCCGAACTCAGCGGCGCCTGCGCCTGCAGGTCGACATCGTTCAAGGCCTGCTTGACCAGCGCCTGGCAGTCGTCGAACGTGCCGGCCACGCGCAGCGCCTGGATGTTGTCGCCGAAGCAGCCCAGTTGATGCGCCTGGCGCGGCGACACGCGCCCGTCCGGATACAGCACCACCACGCGCAGGCCGGGCTGGCGATGGAACGCGGCGGCCACCGCGGCACCGGTATCGCCGGAGGTGGCGACCAGGATGGTCAGCGGCGTGGCGGCATCGCGGCGCAGCCGGGCCAGGCAGGCGGCGAGGAAGCGCGCGCCGAAATCCTTGAAGGCGGCGGTCGGCCCATGGAACAGCTCCAGCGCGTGGTCGCCGGGCGTGGCCAGCGACTGCAGCGGCGCGTCGAAATCGAAGGCCTCGGCGCAGATCGCCGGCAGCTCGGCGGCGAGCGCGTCGCCATCGAAGAACGGCGCCAGCAGCGTCGCGGCGGTCTCGGCCAGGTTGGCACCGGGCTGCAGTTCGCGGGCCGGTGGCATGCGCTCGGGCACATACAGCCCGCCATCGGGCGCCAGGCCGGCGGCGATGGCCTGGCTGAGCGTGGCGGCGGGCGCGGCATTGCGGGTGGAAATGAAGTTCATGGTGGTTCCATCGGCAGGGGGAATTCGATCGCACTGTCATCCGTGACTGTGGCACTGCTTGGTTGTTGCTCTTGTTGTTGCTCTTGTTGTTGCTCTTGTTGTTGCTCTTGTTGTTGCTCTGCCTTGCTTCGGCTGTTGCTTTTTTTGCTTTTCGATCTCCCGTGAGGCGCGGCAAGCAGGATGGGTACAACTCCCGAAGGGGGCGACGCGCAGGATGCGCGTCGTTTTCGGCAGGCACATGGATGTGCCTTCCGAAATTCCCATTCTGCTTGCGGACCCGTAGCGCGCAGCGCGGAGGGCGCGCCGCCCGGGTGTGCTTTCTTTTGGTTACTTTTCTTTGCACAAGCAAAGAAAAGTGACCCGCGCCAGCGGAAGCTTTGCTCTTGCGCTTGCTTTGAATCTTCAGACCAAAACAGAAGCAGAGGCAAAGGCTTTCGCCTTGCGGCGAGTCACTTTTCTTTGCTCGCGCAAAGAAAAGTAACCAAAAGAAAGCGCGCCCTGCCTTGCGCCCTCCGCGCTGCGCGCTCCGGGTCCGCGTCCATGACGGGGATTCGCGGAAGGGGCATCCTGCCCCTGCCGCGAACGGCGCACATCCTTGTGCGCCGCCCCTTCGGGGTTTTTCCCCGCCATGGCCGCCGCTTCGGAAGGGAGCCCGGTACCGCAACAGCAAAAGCAACAGCAAAAACAACCCCGAAAGCAACAGCAACAGCGAGGCTACGCGCCGCTACAGCAATCGGGCGCCCGGACACTGCAGCGGCGATACCCAATGCTGGCTGTCGAAGCCGGCGGACGCGAACGCCGCCTGCACCGCCGGCGCGGCCGCCTCGGCCGCCGCGCGCGTCGCGAACCACCCGAACACGCTGGGACCGGCGCCGGAAATGCTCGCACCCATCGCCCCCGCCGCCAAGGCCGCCGCCTTGGCCGCATCGAAACCGACGATCAACGGCGCCCGCCGCGGCTCGATCAGCACGTCGCGCAGGCCCTCGCGCACCAATGCCTCATCGCCGGCATGACAGCCCGCCAACACCAGCGCCAGATTGGAACTCTGCGCCACGAACTCGCCGAGCCGGTACTCGCCGGACAGCGCCTCGCGCGCGCGGCGCGTCTCCAGCACCGCATCCGGATGCACCAACAGACTGTGCCAGGCCGCCGGCACCGGCACCGGCACCATCCGCTGCAGCGTCGACAGCACCAGCCCGCCCAGGAACATCGGCCCCAGATTGTCGCCGTGGCGGCTGCCGCTGGCCACCGCCTCGCCCTCCAGCGAATACAGATAAAGCTGCTCGCGCGACAACGGCGCATCCAGCAACGCATTGGCTGCCACCAGCGCCGCCACGCACGAGGCCGCCGAACCACCCATGCCGGAGCTGAGCGGGATGCCCTTGTCGATCTCCAGTTCGAAGCCGAACGGCAGCGCCAGCGCCTCGCGCAAGGCGATCAGCGCCGCGCCGGCGGTATTGCGCGCCGCCTCCAGCGGCAACGCCACCGTGGTACCGCGAATGGCCGCGATACGCACCTCCGGCGCATCGATGCGGCGCACGCTCACCGTGTCACCGACACCCTGCACCGCATAGCCGAGCAGGTCGAAGCCCACCGCCACGTTGGCCACCGAGGCCGGCGCAAAGGCGCGCGCCTCGCGCGGCGCGGCGCGGGCAGCGGCATGCGGCGCCAGCGAGGTCTGCGCCTGGCTCACAGCCGCGCGCCCTCGCCCGCCGCCACCCGCAGCAGGTCGGCGAACACGCCCGCGGCGGTGACTTCCGGACCGGCACCGGGCCCCTGCACCACCAGCGGATTGTCGCAATAGCGCCGGGTGGTGAACTGCACCACGTTGTCGGTCAGGCGCAGGTTGGCGAAGGCGTGCTCGGCCGGCAGTTCCACCAGGCCGACGCTGGGCGCGCGGTCCGGCGCCAGCTGCGCCACGTAGCGCAGCACGCAGCCACGCGCCCTGGCCGCCTGCAGGCGCTGCGCGAATGCCGCGTCCACTTCGTGCAGGCGCGCCATGAAGTCCTCGACGCTGGCCTGGCGCAGCGCTTCCGGCACCAGGCTCTCCACCGCCACGTCCTCCAGGCTCAGCTCGCGCCCGGCCTCGCGCGCCAGGATCACCAGCTTGCGCGCCACGTCGATGCCGGACAGGTCGTCGCGCGGATCCGGCTCGGTATAGCCCATGCCGCGCGCCTCGGTGACCAGCTGCGAGAACGGCACGCTGCCGTCGTACTTGTTGAACAGCCAGGCCAACGTGCCGGAGAAGATGCCTTCGATCGCGGTGACCGCGTCGCCGGTGTCGACCAGGTCGCGCAGCGTGGTGATCACCGGCAGGCCGGCGCCGACCGTGGCCTCGTAGCGGAAGCGCGCGCCGCTGCCCGCGGCGGCGGCGCGGATCGCATGGAAGCGCGCCAGCGGCCCGGCGCCGGCCTGCTTGTTCGGGGTGACCACGTGGATGCCGGCGGCGAGCCAGCCGGCATAGCGGTCGGCGACGTCGGCGCTGCCGCTGCAATCGATGATCACCGCGTGCGGCAGGTGTGCCGACAGCAGGTGCGCGGTGAACGCGTCCAGGTCGGTGGGCTGCGGGCCGCTGGCGAAGGCCTGCCGCCAGTCGCCGGCGATCGCGCGGGTTTCCAGGCGCATCGTGCTGCGCGAGGCGATCGCGCGCAGGCGCAGGTCGAGGTTGGCCTTGGCCAGCAGCTGCGGCTGCGCCACGCGCAGCTGGTCGAGCAATGCCGCGCCGACGTTGCCCGGGCCGATCACCCCGACCGAGAAGGTCTGCGGCGACAGCCAGAACCCGGCGTGCGCCGCGCGCAATGCCTTGGTCGCGTGCGCGCTGTCGATCGCCACCGAGATGTTGCGCTCGGAGGAACCCTGCGCGATCGCCAGGATGTTGACCTGGGCGCGGCCCAGCGATTCGAACAGGCGCGCGGCCACGCCCGGCTGCCCGGCCATGCCGTCGCCCACCGCGGCCAGCACGCTGATGCCGGTGGTCAGCTGCACCCGCTGCACCTGGCCGACCACCAGTTCGTGCGCGAACGCCGACAGCAGCGCGTCGCGCGCGCGCTCGCATTCGTTCTGCCGCACCACGCAGCAGATCGAATGCTCCGAGGATCCCTGCGAGATCATCACCACCGACACCCGCGCGTTGCGCAGCGCGGCGAACACGCGCTCGGCGGTGCCGGGCACGCCGATCAGGCCGGTGCCCTCGAGGTTCAGCACGGCCAGGTCCGGGCTCAGGGTCAGGCCCTTGATCGGGCCGCTGGAGGCGCTGCTGGCGGTGATGCGGGTGCCCGGGTGCTCGGGCTGGAAGGTGTTGCGGATGATGATCGGCAGGCCGCGCTCGATCGCCGGCGACATGGTCTGCGGATGCACCACCTTGGCGCCGAAATAGGCCAGTTCGCAGGCCTCGTCGTAGCTCAGCGTCTCCAGCTGCACCGCCTCGGGCACCACCCGTGGATCGGCCGACAGCACGCCGTCGACGTCGGTCCAGATATGCAGTTCGTCGGCATCGAACAAGGCGGCGAAGATCGCGCCGGAATAGTCGCTGCCGTTGCGGCCGAGCGTGGTGATGCGCCCGGCGCGATCGCGGGCGACGAAGCCGGTGACCACGATGCGCTGCTGCGGGTGATGCGCGCGCCAGTCCGCCAGGCGCCGCGCGCTGGCCTCCCAATCCACGTCCACGCCGAGTTCGCCGCGATCCACCACCAGCACCTCGCGCGCGTCCAGCACCGCGCAGTCCTCGCCCAGCGCGCGCAGGTGCTCGCCGAGCAGTTGCGCCGAATACACCTCGCCCAGGCCCTGCACCCGGTCCAGCACCTCGCGCGGCAGTTCGCCGATCACCGCCAGCGCGCCGAGGATCTCGGCCAGATGCTCGAAGCGCGCGTCCAGCCACTCCACGGTGATGCCGGCGTGCTCGCCGAGCAGCGACACCGCCGCGGCGCGGTGCCGCGCGCGGGTCTCGTGCCAGCGTTCGCGCCAGTCGCTGTTCTCGCTGGCGGCCAGTTCGGCCAGCGCGATCAGCGCATCGGTGACCCCTTTCATCGCCGAGACCACGGTGACCTGCAGGGTCTCCGGGCGCGCCAGCAACAGCTGCGCGACATGGCGATAGCGTTCGGCGTCGGCCACCGAGGTGCCGCCGAACTTGTGGACGACGGTGCGCGCGGGTTCTGCGGCGGGAGCGGAAGCGACAGCGGGGGACGGCATGGGAGACCTCGAAGTGGAGGCCCCGCTCGCATCAGGCTGACGGGTTCCCCCGCATCCTGATCCGGGTGCGGGGCCGTGGGTTTCGACAGTTACGCGAAAACGACGGGCCGCACCGGGCTAATGGTGTGGGTGGTAATGCCAGTGGTCGTGCCCGCGCAGCACGCTGCCGCCCGCCGATGCGACGGCGGTGCGGGATCACGGGCGAGGACGGAAGCGCTGGGCATGGACGCAAGAGGACATCATGCGCCCGGGTGCTGTCAAGCACCGATTGTGCTGACGCAGCATGGACACCACGCCTGGATCAACAGGTTGCAAAAGTTACTATCGCGCGTCGATGCGGATTGCCCGCCGCGGCGTGGATTGTTGGCGTGCAGTCGCCAGCGGCACCTGCGCCGACGCAGCTGCGACCGAAGCAGCCGACACGCAAAAAAAAAGCCCATGGCAAGTCGCCTCGCGCATGGGCCGGAACGTCATCAAGCGGACATGGACGCCTGCCGCGCCATCAATGCTGCTGGTTGTCGGCCGGAGGCTGCTGCTGCGGATCGGTTGGCTGGGCACCCTGGGTCGCGTCCTGGCCGGTGGTCGAGCCTTGATCGGTGCCGGTACCGGTCCCCGTGCCAGTTCCGGTGCCGGTGCCAGTGGCCGAGCCCGCGGCGCCGTCGCCGGTCGCGGTGCCGGTGGCGGCATCGCCGCTGGTGGTGCCTGCCGCCGGTGCGGCGCTTCCGCTCTGGCCGCCCGCCGGGCTGCCGTCGGCTGCGGTGGACGGGGTCGCTGCGTTCTGGTCCTGCGCCGCCTGGTCGCCATCCCGATGGCAGGCGACCAGCGCCGCCAGGACCGAACCGACCAACATAACCTTCAACGTTCTGCTCATGAGTGACTCCTGCTTCGCATGCGTACGTGGTTGGTAGAAGAGCAGCCGCAAGCGGCGGCCGATGACACCTAGCCCGCACTCGAAACGCATGAAGACTGCGACCATCGCCGTGTCGCCTCCACGCGTCTGGTCAAGACTCGTGGGGTTGCGGCAGGCATGGGCCCGGCACGGCCAGGCGTTCCTCATGCATCTCGACCTCGACAGGACTGCGCATCGCAACTGGCGGCGGCCGCTCCGTCATTGGCGGACGCTCGTAGGCTACGCAGCGCGATGCTTAAACAGCGTCGGCGCAAGGTGTAGGCGGCGTGAGCCGCATCCGGGCGCTGGATGCATTGGTTTTCGTCAGGAAATCGCGCTTGCAGCGACAGCCGAAACGGCGGCGGCATGACTGGCGGATGCGCTTCCGGCGAATAGCACGACGGCGCCGCGGAGCGCGCAGCCGGAAAGCGGGCTACGCAAACTCCATGCGATGGTGACCCTGGCGCGATTCGAACGCACGACCTGTCCCTTAGGAGGGGACCGCTCTATCCAGCTGAGCTACAGGGCCTTGGCCGGCGCATTGTCGCACGATCGCCGCGCTTGCCAAGCCCGCGCCAGCGCGCTGCCGCTGCGGCCTGGCCCGCCCGGTCTGCTAAAATGCGCGGCTAATCGCGCCCCGCGTCCCCCGCCTGCGGTCGCCTTCCCTGTCGCAACGATTCCCAGGAGATTCCATGTCCGCTGATCTGCTCAAGGCGCTCGGCCTGACCGCGTCCAATTCCGGCACCTACCTCGGCAACGGCGAGTGGTCCACGGCCACCGGCGCCGGCGTGCTGCAGCCGTTGAACCCGTCCAACAACGCGGTGATCGCCGAGGTGCAGGCGACCACCAAGGACGATTACGAAACCGTCGTCGCCCGTGCCCAGGCCGCGTTCAAGGTGTGGCGCACGACCCCGGCGCCGCGCCGCGGCGAGGCGGTGCGGCTGTGCGGTGAAGCGCTGCGCCGGAACAAGGACGCGCTGGGTTCGCTGGTCGCGCTGGAAATGGGCAAGAGCAAGCCCGAAGGCGACGGCGAGGTGCAGGAGATGATCGACATCGCCGATTTCGCGGTCGGCCAGAGCCGCATGCTGTACGGCTACACGCTGCACTCCGAGCGTCCCGGCCACCGCATGTACGAGCAGTACCAGCCGCTGGGCCTGGTCGGCATTATCAGCGCGTTCAACTTCCCGGTCGCGGTGTGGGCGTGGAACGCGTTCCTGGCGGCGATCTGCGGCGACATCTGCCTGTGGAAGCCGTCCAACAAGACCCCGCTGACCGCGATCGCGTCGATGAAGATCTGCAACGACGCGCTGCGCGACGCCGGCTTCCCGGACATCTTCTTCCTGATCAACGACGCCGGTACCGAACTGGCCGAGACCCTGGTCGAGGACAAGCGCATCGCCCTGATCAGCTTCACCGGCTCGACCCAGGTCGGGCGCAACGTCGCCGAGAAGTGCGCGCGGCGCCTGGGCCGCTGCCTGCTGGAGCTGGGCGGCAACAACGCGATCATCCTCGACGAGAGCGCCGACCTGAAGCTGGCGATCCCGGGCATCGTGTTCGGCGCGGTCGGCACCGCCGGCCAGCGCTGCACCACCACGCGCCGGCTGATCGTGCACGAATCGATCTACGACACCGTGCTGGCGACGCTGCTCAAGGCGTACAAGCAGGTCGAAGGCAAGATCGGCGATCCCACCGACCCGGCCAACCTGATGGGGCCGCTGAACAGCCGCGGCGCGGTCGAGCAGTTCCTGGCCTCGATCGAAAAGGCCAAGGCCGCCGGCGGCACCGTCGAGACCGGCGGCACCGCGCTGGACCGGCCCGGCAACTTCGTGCTGCCGGCGATCGTCACCGGCCTGCACAACGGCGACGACGTGGTGCAGCACGAGACCTTCGCGCCAATCCTGTACGTGATGAAGTACAGCACCCTGGACGAGGCCATCGACCTGCAGAACGGCGTGCCGCAGGGCCTGTCCTCGTCGATCTTCACCCAGAACCTGAAGGCGGCGGAGAAGTTCCTGTCGGCGGCCGGCAGCGACTGCGGCATCGCCAACGTCAACATCGGCACCTCCGGCGCCGAGATCGGCGGTGCGTTCGGCGGCGAGAAGGACACCGGCGGCGGCCGCGAATCCGGCTCGGACGCCTGGAAGGTGTACATGCGCCGGCAGACCAACACCATCAACTACTCCGACTCGCTGCCGCTGGCGCAGGGCATCAAGTTCGACCTGTAAGCGATGCGCATCGCCGCCCTGTCCGATATCCACGGCAACCTGCCCGCGCTGGACGCGGTGCTTGCGGACATCGGGCGGCGCGGCGTGGAGCGGATCGTCAACCTCGGCGACATCGTGTCCGGTCCGCTGTGGCCGCGCGAGACCGCCGCGCGACTGCTGCCGCTGGCCTTGCCCACGGTGCGCGGCAACCACGAGCGCCAGCTGTGCGAACTGGCGCCCGCGGCGATGGGTGCCAGCGATGCCTACGCGCACGCGCAGCTGACGCCGGCGCAGCTGCGCTGGCTGGCCGGGCTGCCGCCGACTCTCGCGCTGGACCAGGCCCTGCTGTGCCACGGCACGCCGCACGACGATCTGTGCTGGCTGCTCGACGAACTGGACCCGCCCCGCTTGCTGGGCGCCGACGCACGCCGCGTAAGCGAACGCCTCGGCGCCACGCCGCAGGCGACGCTGGTGCTGTGCGGACACAGCCACGTGCCGCGCACGCTGCGCCTGGACGACGGGCGGCTGCTGTGCAATCCGGGCAGCGTCGGCCTGCCCGCCTACGCCGAGACGCATCCGCGGCCGTACCGGGTCGAGGCCGGCACGCCGCAGGCGCGCTACGCGATCCTGGAACACCGCGACGGCCATTGGCAGGCGCAGCTGCTGGCGGTCGACTACGACCATGCCAGCGCCGCGGCGCAGGCCGAACGCAACGGCCAACCGCTGTGGGCGCACGCGCTGCGCCACGGACGCATGCCCGGATGAGCGACGCACGGCGCGCACGCTTCTGGGATAATTCACGCATCGCGCACGCCGCGATGCCCGCCAGGCGAATGCCGCCCTCCACCTCACGAGGATCCGCAGATGAACGCCGTCCGTGAAACCAATTCGCTCGCCGTGGTCAGCCTGATCGCCGGCATCCTCGGCTGGACCCTGATGCCCGTGCTCGGCAGCCTCGGCGCGATCATCGCCGGGCACCTGGCGCGCGCCGAGATCCGGCGCCAGCCGCAGCGCTTCCAGGGCGACGGGCTGGCGGTCGGCGGGCTGCTCCTCGGCTGGCTGGCGGTGATCGTCGCCGTCGTGGTGGTGCTGGCGTTCGTGGCGTTCTTCGGCGGGCTGGCGTGGCTCGCCAGCATCCAGGGCTGAGCCGATGGACGCCTCCGCTCCGCGCGAACGCTTCAGCGACCGCGTCGCCGACTACGTCCGCTACCGCCCCGACTATCCGCCGGCACTACTGGACTGGGTGCACGGGGAACTCGGCGTGGCGCGCGACGCGCAGGTCGCCGACATCGGCGCCGGCACCGGCATCTCCACCCGCATGTTCCTGCAGGCCGGGCACCCGGTGCTGGCGGTGGAGCCGAACGCGGCGATGCGCGCGGCCGCCGAGACGCTGCTGCGCGACCTCCCCGGCTTCGCCGCGGTCGACGGCAGCGCCGAGGCCACCACCCTGCCCGCCGCCAGCGTCGACCTGATCAGCGCCGCGCAGGCCTTCCATTGGTTTGACCTGGAGGCGGTGCGCCGCGAATGGGCGCGGGTGCTGTGCCCCGGCGGGCTGGCGCTGGTGTACTGGAACTCGCGGCTGCTCGACGGCACGCCGTTCCTGCACGACTACGAGCAGTTGCTGCTCGACTACGGCACCGACTACAGCGCGGTGGCCGAGCGCTACCACGACGATGCGACGATGCAGCGCTGGTTCGGCGCCGGCCTGCGCGGCACGGCCCAGTTCCCGAACGTGCAGCAGCTGGACTACGACGGCCTGCGCGGGCGCCTGCTGTCGTCCTCCTACGCGCCGCTGGCCGGGCATCCGCGCCACGCGCCGATGCTGGCCGCGCTGCGCGCGCTGTTCGATCGCCACCAGGTCGATGGCCTGGTCGATGTCCACTACCGTACCCGTGCCTTCGCCGGCACGTTGAACTGAGCTGCGCCGCATGTATTCCCTCGCCCGCCCGTTCCTGTTCGCCTTCGACGCCGAGCGCGCCCACGCATTGGGCCTGCGCGCGATCGAGATGGCCTACCGCACCGGCACCAACCCGCTGCTGGCCAAGGCCATCGCGCCGATGCCCACGCGCGCCTTCGGCCTGGAGTTCCCCAACCCGGTCGGGCTGGGCGCCGGCCTGGACAAGAACGGCGAGCACATCGACGCGCTGCTGGCGCTGGGCTTCGGCTTCGTCGAGATCGGCACCGTCACCCCGCGGCCGCAGCAGGGCAATCCGAAGCCGCGCATGTTCCGGCTGCCGCGCGAGCAGGCGGTGATCAACCGCATGGGCTTCAACAACCTCGGCGTGGACGCGCTGGTGCGCAACGTCGAGCGTGCGCGCCGCCGCCACGGCCTGCTCGGCATCAACATCGGCAAGAACAAGGACACGCCGAACGAGGACGCCGCGTCGGACTATCTGCATTGCCTGGAAAAGGTCTACGCGCTGGCCGACTACGTGACGGTCAACATCTCCTCGCCCAACACCGCCGGCCTGCGCGAGCTGCAGGAGGAACAGGCACTGCGGCAGCTGGTGTCGCAGTTGCGCGAGGCGCAGGAAGCGCTGGCCGCACGCCACGGCAAGCGCGTGCCGATGCTGGTCAAGGTCGCGCCGGATCTGAGCGACAGCGATATCGACGCGGCGGCGCGGGTGCTGTCGGATCTGCAGGTGGACGGCGTCATCGCCACCAACACCACCATCGCCCGCCCCGGCCTGGAGCAGAACCCACTGGGCGCCGAAGCCGGCGGCCTGTCCGGCGCGCCGCTGCTGGGCCAGTCCACGCTGGTGCTGCGCCGGCTGCGCGCGCGCCTGCCCGAGGCGATCCCGCTGATCGGGGTCGGCGGCATCCTCTCCGGCGCCGACGCGGTGGCGAAGATGGCCGCCGGCGCGGCCCTGGTGCAGTGCTACAGCGGGCTGGTGTTCCGCGGGCCGGAGCTGATCGGCGAATGCGTCGAGGCGATGCGCCGGCGCCGCGAGGCGCCCAGCCGCGGCGCGGTCGCCGCGCTATGAGCAACGCCTGGTCGCTGACCGCCAACGCGCCGCTGCAGGCGCTGAACACCTTCCATGTCGCCGCGCAGGCGCCGTGGCTGCTGCAGATCTTCGCGGCCGAGGCGCTGCCCGAGGCGCTGCTGGCGCCGGAACTGGCCGGCGCCGCGCTGCTGCCGCTGGGCAGCGGCAGCAACATGCTGTTCGCCGGCGATGCGCCCGGCGTGGTGCTGGCCTTCGCCAACCGCAGCATCGACACGCTGGAGCATCGCGCCGACTACGCCATCGTCCGCGCCGGCGCCGGCGTGGGCTGGCACGAACTGGTGATGTGGTCGCTGGCGCAGGGCCTGTCCGGCCTGGAGAACCTGGCGCTGATCCCGGGCACGGTCGGCGCCGCGCCGATCCAGAACATCGGCGCCTATGGCGCGCAGGTCGGCGAGTTCGTGCACGTGGTCGAGGCCTACGACCGCGCCGACGCGCGCTTCGTGCGGCTGGACGCGGCGGCCTGCGAATTCGGCTACCGCGACAGCCTGTTCAAGCGCCAGCCCGACCGATATCTGATCGCCGCGGTCGAATTCAACCTGCCGCGGCTGCATGCGCTGCGCCTGGACTACGCCGGCATCGGCGAGGAACTGCAGGCGCTCGGCATCGCCATGCCCGGCGCGCCGGACGTGGCGCAGGCGGTGATCAACATCCGCCGCCGCAAGCTGCCGGACCCGGACGTGCTGGGCAACGCCGGCAGCTTCTTCAAGAACCCGCTGCTGCCGGCCGAACAGGCGCAGGCGCTGCAGCACGCCTACCCGGCACTGCCGGTGTTTCCCGGCGACGCCGAGGACCAGCGCAAGCTCTCGGCGGCATGGCTGATCGAGGCCTGCGGCTGGAAGGGCCATCGCGACGGCGACGCCGGCGTGTCCGCCGCGCACGCACTGGTGCTGGTCAACCACGGCCAGGCCAGCGGCGCCGAGCTGCTGGCATTGGCGCGGCGCATTTCCGCCTCGGTGCTGGAGCGCTTCGGCGTGACCCTGGAGCCGGAACCGCGGATCGTCGGCGCGCAGTGGTGAACGAGGCGATGTCGCTGCGCGCGGCCATGCTGATGCTGGCCAGCACGCTGGCGTTCGGGCTGATGGTGGTGGCGATCCGGCTGGCGTCCGCGCACCTGTCCACAGTGGAGATCGCCTTCTTCCGTAACCTGTTCGGCCTGCTGTTCCTGCTGCCGATGCTGTTGCGTCCGGGCCAGCCGCTGCCGCGCACCGCGCAGCTGCCGCGCTACCTGCTGCGCACCGCGGTCGGCCTGGTGTCGATGCTGGCCGGGTTCTGGGCGATCGGCCATCTGCCGCTGTCGCAGGCGATCGCGCTGTCCTACTCCACACCGCTGTTCGTGACCCTGGCCGCGGCGTTCTGGCTGGGCGAGAACGTGCGCCTGCGGCGCTGGATGGCGGTGCTGTGCGGCTTCGCCGGCGTGCTGATCATCGTGCGCCCCGGCGCGGCCACGTTCAGCACCGGCACCCTGGTCGCGCTGCTGGCGGCGGTGATGAGCGCGCTGGTGGCGATCCAGATCAAGCAGCTGGCACGGGCGGACTCGGCCAACACGGTGGTGTTCTACACCTACGTGTTCTGGGTGCCGATGTCGCTGCTGCCGGCGCTGTTCGCCTGGACCTGGCCGCAGGGTATCGACTGGCTGTGGCTGCTCGCCACCGGCCTGTTCGGCACGCTGGGGCAACTGCTGTGGACGCGTGCATTGCGCATCGGCGAGGTCTCGGCGCTGACCCCGATCAGCTTCATCCAGCTGCCGTTCGTGGCGCTGCTGGGCTGGTGGCTGTTCGGCGAGGCGATCGCGCCGCACACCCTGCTCGGCGCGGCCATCATCATCGCCGCCAACGTCTACATCGCGCATCGCGAATCGGTGCTGGCCAAGCGCGCCGCCACGCACGCGCCGATGGAAGGCGCCAAGCCCGGGGAATGAGCGCAGCCGCACCGCGCCTGGCGGCCGCCATAATGGCCGCACGATCCACCTCGGCCCACGCCATGCGCGCCTTCCGCCTGCTTGCCATCGCCACGCTCGCCCTGCTGCTGTGGCCGGCGCTCGCCGCGCTCGCCATCGAGATTCCCGCGTACACGCCGGACGTGGTCGATCCCGGCGGCCAGTTGAGCGCGTCGGACCGGCAGCGGGTGAACGCGTCCCTGCAGCGGCTGCGCACCGACCAGGGGATCTGGGGCGCGGTCTACATCGTGCCCGCGCTCGACGGCGACAACCTCGAAAGCCTGTCCGAGCGCGCGTTCAAGACCTGGCAACTGGGCCAGAAGGACGTCGACAACGGTCTGCTGCTGGTCCTGTCGATACAGGACCGCCGCTCGCGCTTCGAAGTCGGCTACGGACTGGAAGGCCGCCTGCCGGACGTGGTCAGCAAGCACGCGCTGGACGACTACCTGACGCCCAGGATGCGCCAGGGCGATACCGCCGGCGCCATCATCGACGCCTTCGGCTTCATGGCGCGGGTCGCCGCGCAGGACCCGACCAGCCTCGAAGAACTGTCGCGGCCGTCGGCCGCGCCCGCCGCCGAACCGCGCCACTGGGAACGCGGCATGATCGCGTGGGCCGGGCTGGCGGCGCTGATCTGGCTGCTGCCGCTGCTGCGCCGGCTGTGGATGCGGCGCCTGCGCGCGCGGTTGCTGCGCGAGCACCCGCAACTGGCCGGCCAGGCCGAGGACATCGCCGAAACGACCCGACGCTCGTGGTTCCTCGGAGCGTTCATCAGGTTGTTCCTGACCGTCAACCCAGGCGTGTTCGTGCTGGTGCTGTCGGCGCTGTTCCCGGTGGCGTTCATGCTCTCGCTGGCCATCGAGCTGCTGGTGCTGGGACTGGCGCTGGCGCTGGCCGGCCGCCGCTATTCCTCGCCCGAGTATTTCCGCGATTTCCTGCGCGAGCAGGCGCGCGAGCGCCAGGCACTGATGCGCAAGGGCCATGTGGTCGCGACCACGTCCGGCGGCTACGCCTATACCCCGGCGTACTACGCCAGCCGGAAATCGTCTTCGTCCTCATCTTCGTCATCGTCGTCATCGTCGTCTTCCTCATCGTCCAGCAGTTCGAGCGGCTCGTCCTCCTCCGGCTCCTCCGGCGGCGGCAGCTCCGGCGGCGGCGGCGCCAGTTCGAGCTGGTAGCCGCTGCACCACGGAGAAGGCGTGTTCGCGCAGAAGATCCATCTGGCCTTGGCGGACGTACGCGCGCGCCTGCGGGCTGCATGAGCACAGAGCCGATGCCGAAGCGAGCGCCGTGACCGGCGCGGACCGGTCGCTGCACGCGGGTATGCTTGCCGCATGTGCATCCATTTCGGGTGCCGTATGGAAAGGGGAATGAAGACCATCGGCCTGATCGGCGGCATGAGCTGGGAATCCACGGTGCCCTACTACCGGCACATCAACGAGACGATCCGCACGCAGTTGGGCGGGCTGCATTCGGCGAAGATCCTGCTGTACAGCGTGGACTTCCACGAGATCGAGCAGTTGCAGCAGGCCGGCGACTGGGACGCGGCCGGCGCGGCGATGGCTGCCGCGGCGCGTGCGCTGCACGCCGGCGGCGCCGATTTCCTGGTGCTGTGCACGAACACCATGCACTGCGTCGCCGATGCGATCACCGCCGCGGTGCCGTTGCCGCTGCTGCATATCGCCGATGCCACGGCCGCCGCCCTGCACGGCGCCGGGATCCGCAGGGTGGGCCTGCTGGGCACGCGCTTCACCATGGAACAGGCCTTCTACCGCGAGCGGCTGCAGCGCCACGGCTTCGATGTACTGGTGCCGGCGGCGGACCAGCGCGCCGAGGTGCACCGCATCATCTACGAGGAGCTGTGCCAAGGGACGATCCGCGATACTTCGCGGGCGCGCTACCGCGACGTGATCAGTGCGCTGCAGGCGCAAGGCGCCGAGGCGGTGATCCTGGGCTGTACCGAGATCTCGCTGCTGGTCGGCGCCGCCGACGCGCAGCTGCCGCTGTTCGATACCGCCGCGCTGCATGCGCATGCGGCGGCGTTGCACAGCCTGGCGTAGCGACGCGGCAGCACACGGCCGATCGCCGGTCTTCGCTGGCCGGATCGGGTCCGGCGAGCGGCCCGCAACGCCTGCGCCGAAAGCGGCTCAGCCTCGCTGAAGCGGTGTCGGCAACGAGCCGGAATGGACTCCCTGCACACGCATGCAAGGCGCTGCCGTGCAAAAAAGCCATGTGGCCGAAATCGCACGCGGCGGCGCCAGTTCGAGCTGGCAGCCGCTGCTCGCTTCCGCTCAGGAAGCGCGGCGGTGCCGCCAGCGCGGACGCCGTTCGCCGCGGAACATCAGCAGGTACAGCCCGACCACCCACACCAGCGCCGCGCACCAGCCGCCGAGGATGTCGGACGGGTAATGCACGCCCAGGTAGATCCGCGACACGCCGACCAGCAGCGCAAAGCTGCCGGCCAGCAGCAGCACCGGCCAGCGCCAGCGGGTGCGCCAGGCCAGCGCGACCAGCACCGCGGCCAGGGTCATCGAGCCCATCGCGTGGCCGCTGGGAAAACTGAAGGTGTGCTCGGGCGCGATCGACTCCCACAGGCTCGGCCGGTCGCGCTGGAAGAACTGCTTGGCGCCCATGTTCAGCAGCGCCGAGCCGACGAACGAAAACGCGGCGAACATGGCCTCGCGCCAGCGCCGCAGGCCCAGCAGCAGCAGCACGATCACCGTATCCAGCGGGATCACGCCGTACTGGTAGCCGGCCTCGGTGACGACGGTGAAGAACCGGTCCCAGCCGGGCGCGGCCAGCGCGCGCATGCTCCACAGCAGCGGTTCGTCGAAGTAGAAGTTCTCCAGCTCATGGACTTCGTCGGCCAGCTCGACGAACACGCCCATCGGCAGCAGCACCCCGGCAAACAGCAGGCCGATGCGCCAGGCGTTGCGGCGCAACCACTCGCGTACGCCGGCGGCGCGCTCGGCCGGAACCTCACCCGGCACGGCGGACGTACTTGGTTTCGACGTAGTCGTCGATCAGCGCGACGAACTCGTGGGCGATGTTCTCGCCACGCAGGGTGATCTTCTTCTCGCCATCGACGAACACCGGCGCCGACGGCGCCTCGCCGGTACCCGGCAGCGAGATGCCGATGTTGGCGTGGCGCGACTCGCCCGGGCCGTTGACCACGCAGCCCATCACCGCCAGGGTCATGTTCTCGGCGCCGGGATGGGTCACCTTCCACTCCGGCATCTTCGCGCGGACGTGGTTCTGCACCACCTTGGCCAGTTCCTGGAAGAACTCGGAGGTGGTGCGGCCGCAGCCCGGGCAGGCGGTGACCAGCGGGGTGAAGGCGCGCTGGCCGGTGGTCTGCAGCAGCTCCTGGGCGACGATCACCTCCTGCGTGCGCGACTGGCCCGGCTCGGGGGTCAGCGAGATGCGGATGGTGTCGCCGATGCCTTCCTGCATCAGCACCGCCAGCGCCGCGCTGGAGGCGACGATGCCCTTGCTGCCGATGCCGGCCTCGGTCAGGCCCAGGTGCAGCGCGAAATCCGAACGCTGCGCCAGGTCGCGGTACACCGCGATCAGTTCCTGCACACCGCTGACCTTGCAGCTGAGCACGATGCGGTCGCGGCCCAGGCCCAGTTCCACCGCGCGCTCGGCCGAATCCAGCGCCGAACGGATCAGCGCCTCGCGCAGCACGCGGCCGGCGTCCCATGGCGTGTCGCGGCGCGAATTCTCGTCCATCAGCTGCGCCGCCAGCGCCTGGTCCAGCGAGCCCCAGTTGGCGCCGATGCGCACCGGCTTGTCGTACTTCAGCGCGAACTCGATCAGCTGCGCGAACTGGGTGTCCTTCTTCTTGCCGAAGCCGACGTTGCCGGGATTGATCCGGTACTTGGCCAGCGCCTGCGCGCAGGCCGGCTCGGCCGCCAGCAGCTGGTGCCCGTTGTAGTGGAAGTCGCCGATCAGCGGCACCTCGATGCCCATCATCCGCAGCTTGTCGACGATGCGCGGGATCGCCGCGGCCGATTCGGCATTGTTGACGGTCAGCCGCACCAGCTCCGAACCGGCGCGCCACAGTTCGGCGACCTGCTTGACCGAGGAGGCCACGTCGGCGGTGTCGGTGTTGGTCATCGACTGCACCACGATCGGCTTGCCGCCGCCCACGACGACGCCTCCGACACGGACCGGCTGGGTGGAACGGCGCGCCCAGGGCGCGGCGTCGCTGGGGGGGGTGGGTCGGCTGACGGCGTCGTACATGCGCGCATTTTAGCGTGTGCGGCGGCCCTGCCCCACTCCCCGGCGGCACCGGTTCAGCCGAACGGCCGGCGCTGCGACGGTTTGTCGCAGACAGCCGCCGGCGCCAGCGCATACGATGCGCGCCATGACTTCCACCGACGCCTCGTTCCTGCGCACCCTGTGCAGCCTGCGCTGGCTGGCCACCGCCGGGCAGGCGGCGACGATCCTGGTCGCGACCTGGGCGATGCGGCTGCCGCTGCCGCAGGCGCCGCTGTGGTCGGGCGTGGCCGCACTGGCCCTGTTCAACCTGTATGCGCAGCTGCGCCTGCGCCATGCCGACACCGCGGCGCCGGCCACCGCCTTCGGCCACATCCTGGTCGACGTGACCGTGCTGACCTGGATGGTCGGCTGGAGCGGCGGCATCGGCAACGCCTTCGGGTCGCTGTTCCTGGTGCTGATCGCGCTGGCGGTGCTGGCCCTGCCGCTGCGCTGGGCGCTGGCGGTGGCGGTGGCCTGCGTGGCCGGCTACGCGGTCAGCGCGCTGTTCGGCCTGCCGCTGCCGCGCGGCCCGCACCAGGCGCTGGACCTGCAACGCTGGGGCATGGCCGCCAACTTCCTGCTGTCCACCGTCGTGGTGCTGGTGTTCTCCACCCGCCTGGCGCTGGCGCTGCGCGAACGCGAGCGCGAGCTGGCGCTGCTGCGCGAGCGCTTCACCCGCAACGAGGGCATCGTCGCCCTGGCCACCCACGCCGCCTCGGTCGCGCACGAACTGAACACGCCGCTGGCGACGATGACCCTGCTCACCGACGACATCGTCGAGCAGATCGAGCAGCCGGAGCTGCGCGAAGACCTGGAAACCCTGCGCGAACTGCTGGTGCAATGCCGCGAACGGGTGCTGGCGCTGGCCGCGCCGGCACAGCGCGCCGGCGGCGGCACGGTGTCGCTGGCGCACGTGCTGCACCAGTGGCAGTTGGTGCGGCCGACGGTGCAGCTGCGCCGCAACGTCGACGCGCCGCTGCAACTGCGCCTGGAAAGCGCGATCGGGCACCTGTTGCAGGTGCTGCTCAACAACGCCGCCGATGCCGGCGAACGCGCCGGCCATCCGCAGGTGGACCTGAGCGTGCGGGTCACCGGCAGCGAGCTGGTCGGCGAGGTGCGCGACTACGGCGGCGGCTTCGACGCCAACCAGGTCGCGCTGCCGGCCACCCTGTTCCGCAGCGGCAAGCCCGACAGCATGGGCGTGGGCCTGGCGCTATCGCATGCGACCATCGAACGCCTGGGCGGCGAATTGTGGACCCATCCCGCGCCCGGCCACGGCGCGCGGGTCGGTTTCCGCCTGCCGCTGCTCGCCCTGGAGACCCCCGCATGAACACCGACGCCCCGCTGGGCCTGCTGGTCGACGACGACCCGCTGTACCTGCGCACCCTGCAGCGCACCCTCGCCCGCCGCGGGCTGGAGACGCTGACCGCCGACAGCGGCGCCGCGGCATTGGCCCTGGCCACGGCGACGCCGCCGGACTACGCGTTGATCGACCTCAAGCTCGGCGACGAATCCGGCCTGGCCCTGATCCAGCCGCTGCGCGCGATCCGCGCCGACATGCGCATCCTGCTGGTCACCGGCTACGCCAGCATCGCCACCGCGGTGGAGGCGATCAAGCTCGGCGCCGACGACTACCTGCCCAAGCCGGCCACGGTGCAGATGATCCTGCGCGCCTTGAGCCTGGACGCGGACAGCGCCGAGGACGAGGACGGCGTCGAGCTGCCGGACGCGATGACCCCGCTCAGCCGCCTGCAGTGGGAGCACATCCAGCAGGCCATGCACGAGACCGGCGGCAACGTCTCGGCGGCCGCGCGCCTGCTGGGCATGCACCGCCGCTCGCTGCAGCGCAAGCTGGCCAAGCGCCCCAGCCCGCAGCGCGACCCGCCGCGCTGACGATCGCCCTGGCAGCGCCATGCGCCGCCGCCACGGCGGGCCGGCGCCGTGCCGCTGCATCCCTTCACATGCGGTCGTTCATCTTCCGCGCCGCCACCCCACCCGCACCGCGCCCCTCAAGTCGCCCATCCGCACGCCGCTACCGTGGCATGCATTCCTCTTCTCCTCCCCCGCCGCCGCCCGACGAATCGCGCAGGCTGGCCAGCCTGCGCCAGCTGTGCCTGCTCGACACGCCGGCCGATCGCGTGTTCGACCTGATCACCCAGCTGGCCGCGCGCACCCTGCACGCGCCGATCGCGCTGGTCTCGCTGATCGACGAGCAGCGCCAATGGTTCAAGGCCAGGGTCGGCCTGGATGTGCCGCAGACGCCACGCGACCAAGCCTTCTGCGCGCATGCGTTGCACAGCCCGGAGCTGCTGGTGGTGGCCGATGCGCAGCAGGATCCGCGCTTCCGCGACAACCCGCTGGTCACCGGACCGCCGTTCATCCGCTTCTACGCCGGCGCGCCGCTGCTGCTGGCCGACGGCAGCGGCCTGGGCACGCTGTGCGTGATCGACACCGAACCGCGCAGCACGTTCGACGCGCAATCGCGCCGCACCCTGCAGGAGCTGCGCGATCTGCTGCTGATGCGGATCGAGACCCTGCGCAACACCAGCTTCGTCGATGCGTTGACCGGCCTGCCCAACCGCAGCCGCTTCAACGAAGACCTGACCATGTGGCTGTCGCTGCAGAGCGCCGACCATCACGATACCGGCGTGGCGATCGACGTGTGCGGCACCGAGTACTTCCGCGACATGGTCAAGGCCTTGGGCTGGGAGTACGCCGAGGGCTACCTGCTGGCCGCGCGCGATCGTCTGCTCGCGGCGCTGGACGGGCCACCCGCCTACCGCATCGACACCACCAGTTTCGCCTTCGTCGTGGAAGGCAACGACCCCGCGCGCCTGGCGCAGCGTTGCGAACACGTGTGCAGCGCCTTCGCCGAGGCGATCGAGCACCAGGGCATCCCGCACGCGGCGACGCCGTCGATCGGCGCGGTGCGCCTGGACGGCACGCTGAGCGCCAACCACACGCTGCGCTCACTGACCACCGCGGTGGACATGGCGCGCCAGCGCGGGCTGCCGTGGAGCCTGTACGAACGCAGCCACGACGCCACCCAGCGCAACGCCTTCCGCATCCTGGCCGCGCTGCCGGAGGCGCTGGACGCGCGCGAGCAACTGAGCCTGCACTACCAGCCGCGGGTCAGCCTGCGCGACGGCGAATGCGTCGGCGTGGAAGCGCTGCTGCGCTGGCAGCATCCGCTGCTCGGCACGGTCGCGCCGAACGAATTCATCCCGCTGGCGGAAAAGACCGCGCTGATGAGCCGGATCACCGCCTGGGTCCTGCAGGCCGGCATCGCCCAGGCCGCGCTGTGGCAGCGGCAGGGGCATCATTTCAGCGTCTCGTTGAACGTCTCGGCGGTGGACCTGGAACAGGCCGACTTCATCGCCACGCTGCGCGAGCTGCTGGCGCGGCACGCGCTGGAACCGGGTCGCATCGAGATCGAATTCACCGAGAGCGCGATGATCCGGCATCCGCAACGCGTGGCCGAACAGCTGCAGGAGATCAGCGCGCTGGGGGTGAAGATCGCCATCGACGATTTCGGCACCGGCTACAGCAACCTCAGCTACCTCAAGCGCATCCCCGCCAACGCGCTGAAGATCGACCAGTCGTTCATCCGCACGCTGCCGAGCAGCCGCACCGACTGCATGATCGTGCCGTCGATGATCCGGCTCGGCCACGACTTCGGCCAGCAGGTGGTGGCCGAAGGCATCGAGACCGAAGAGATCTACGCCATGCTGCGCGAATGGGGCTGCGACGAGGGCCAGGGCTACTGGATCGCGCGGCCGATGCCGGCTGCGGCGCTGGACGCCTGGCTGGCCACGCCCTGGCGCGGCGCCTGAGGCGCGTCCGCGCCAGCGCCGGCAGCAGCCGCCGAACCCGCGGCGACCGCGGGCGCGCGGTCGCCGCCACTGCTCAGCGGTGGCTCACCAGAACACCGCGTACAGCGCGATCAGGATCGCGACCACGCCGACCGCGCCGATCTTGAAGCCGAGCGTGGTGCCGTAGCCGACGTCGTCGGTGCGGATCAGGTCGTGCGCCTGCCGGGCCGGGGTCGCCAGCGACACCGCCACCGCCAGCACCAGCGCCGCCACGAACACCACGCCGATGCGGTCCATGAACGGCAGTTCCGGCCAGGCGAACTTGAGCGCGAACGACAGCACCACCGAGCCGATCGCCGCGGTCAGCGCGCCGGCTTCGTTGGCGCGTTTCCAGAACAGGCCGAGCATGAAGATCACCACCACGCCCGGGGTGAAGAAGCCGGTGAATTCCTGGATGAACTGGAACCCCTGGTCGAAGTTGCCGAGCAGCGGCCGCGCGGTGAGGATGCCCACCAGCACCGACGCCACCGCGGCGATGCGGCCCACGCGCACCAGCTGCTTCTGTTCGGTCTGCGGGCGGAACTTGGCGTAGAAGTCCAGGGTGAAGATCGTCGCCACCGAATTGATCTTCGACGCCAGCGAGGCCACGATCGCCGCCACCAGCGCGGCGAACACCAAGCCGAGCACGCCGGTGGGCAGCAGTTGCATCATCGTCGGATACGCCTGGTCGGGCTTGGCCAGGTCCGGCGCCAGCACCACCGCGGCGATGCCCGGCACCACGATCACCAACGGCATCAGCAGCTTCAGGAACGCGGCGAACACGATGCCCTTCTGCGCCTCGCCGATGTCCTTGGCGGCCAGCGCGCGCTGGATGATGTACTGGTTGAAGCCCCAGTAGCTGATGTTCATCACCCACAGCCCGCCCAGCAGCACGCTCAGGCCCGGCAGGTCCTTGTAGAACGGGTTGTCCTTGGACAGGATCATGTGGAAGTGTTCGGGGTGCGCGTTCCACAGGTGCTTGAAGCCGGCCAGCACGCCGGCGCCGTCGCCGATGCGCGACAGCGTCAGCCCGGCCACCAGCAGGCCGCCCAGCACCAGCAGGGTGACCTGCACGATGTCGGTCAGCGCCACCGCCTTGAGCCCGCCGTACAGCTGGTAGACCAGCGCGAACACCCCGATCAGCGCCAGCGCCAGGGTCTGGTCCATGCCGGTGACCTGGCTCACCGCGATCGAACCCAGCCACAGGATCGAGGTCAGGTTGACGAACACGTACAGCAGCAGCCAGAACACCGCCATCAGCGTGCGGATCCACTTGCCGTAACGCTGCTCCAGGAACTGCGGCATGGTGTAGATGCCGTTGCGCAGGAAGATCGGCAGGAAGAACTTGCCGACGATCAGCAGGGTCAGCGCCGCCATCCATTCGTAGGAGGCGATCGCCAGGCCGATCGCATAGCCGGACCCGGCCATGCCGATGATCTGCTCGGCGGAGATGTTCGCCGCGATCAGCGAGGCGCCGATCGCCCACCACGGCAGGGTCTTGCCGGCCAGGAAGTAGTCCTCGGCGCTCTTGCTGTGCCCGGCCTTTTCCCGCGATACCCACTGCGCGAGCACGAAGATGCCCGTCAGGTAGACCAATACGATCGCCACATCCAACGTCGCCAGACCCACTGCACTTTCTCCCACGGGCCGCGGCCCTTCGCCTGTGTATCGATGAACCCGTCCCGGCGGGACGGCGCATGCTTGCACCCGATTCGCCGCGACCTTCGGCGATCAGGCGATAGAGACAGGCCTGCTTCGGAGGCAGGCTGTTGTGGGAGGGGCTTCAGTGCCGACGGACCTTGTCGGCCTACTGTCGGGGCTGAAGCCCCTCCTACAGGGGTTGCTGAGAGTTCTTGCCAATCGGGTGCCTGAACGCAGGAGCGCAGCCGTGGCGGTGCGGCCGCGCGGCTCACCTGCTCCGGCGGGTCCGTCTGCAGCGCTGGTGTTCCTGTCTTGCCACGCTTGCGTGCGTTTCAGCAAGCGACGACGCCGTTCGACAGGAACAGCGCCGCCAGTGCTCGCTCGGCGCGCGGCTCAGCGCACCGGGCAGTCGACCACGCTCTGCGCGTCGTTGCTGGCGCCCAGCGCGATCCGCGACAGCGACAGGTCCAGCGCGCCGTCGCTCTCGATCACCGGCAGCCGCTCCAGCTTGGCCACGTCGGCGCCGGCGACGCTGAAGCACTTCAACGGCACGCCCAGCGCGCGCCACTCGCCCTTGGGCAGCGCCGCCAATGCCTTGCCCAGATCGACCTGCGCCGCACAGCCGTTGCCGCAGCCCACGCCGATGGTCGTGCTGGCGCTCGGCGCCGCGTCCACCTTCAAGGTCAGGATCAGCTGCACGTCGCCGTTGCTCTCGCGCGACACGTCCACCGGCTTGGGCAGCACCAGCGCCACCCCCGCCTTGCCCTTGCCCGACCATTGCAGACGGCGCGCATCCTCCTGCGCCTTGTGGTCGACCGCGGTCATCCGCAGCGAACCATCGGCCAGCGCCGCCGGCATGGTCGCCGCCGGCAGATTGGCCTGGCTGGCGCCCTGCAGGATCAGGTTGATGCCCGCCGCCGGCTTGCCGCGCTCGAAGTACACCCCGCCCACCGCCTGCGCACCGGACACGCCCGAGACTTCGGACAGGCGGCTCAGATCGCCCTTGTCGGCATAGGTCAGGCCGTAGCCGAACGCGAACTGCGGGTTGTAGTTCTTCTGCCCGACATTGTTGGCGTACTGGGTCGCGCTGCGCGGCCAGGAGAAGCTGAGCTTGCCGTGGAAATCGTACTGGACGCCGCCATCGGGTTTGCGCAGCAGCACGTCGGCGACGCCGCCGCCTTCCGAGCCCGGCAGCCACGCGGCGACGAAGGCGTCGGCGGCGTTGATCTCGCGGTTCACCCACAGCGGGCGTCCGCTCAGGAACACCGCCACCACCGGAATGCCTTCGGCCTTGAGCTTCTTGATCAGCTGCAGGTCGCTGTCGTCGCCGGGCTTGTACAGCAGCGTGGCGATGTCGCCCTGGAACTCGGCGTAGGGGTTCTCGCCGAACACCACCACCGCCACGTCCGGCTTGGCCTGGTACGTGCCGTCGATCGCCAGTTCGGCGCTGCCGCCGGCGGCCTTGACCTGCTCCTGCAACCCTTCCCAGATGGTGTTGCCGTTCGGATAGTCGGCGCGTTTGGTGCCGGTGCCCTGCCAGTTCAGCGTCCAGCCGCCGGACTGCTTGCCCATGTCGTTGGCGCCGTCGCCGGCGACCAGCAGCTTGACCTGCGGCTTCAGCGGCAGCAGCTGCTTCTGGTTCTTCAGCAGCACCAGCGACTCGCGCACCGCCTGCCGCGCCACCGCGCGGTGCTCCGGTGCGCCTAGCAGCTCGAACTTGCCGCCGAGCGGGCGCTGCGACGGCTTGCCGGCCTCGAACAGGCCCAGCCGCAGCTTCACCCGCAGGATCCGCCGCACCGCCTCGTCCAGCCGCGTCATCGGGATCTCGCCCGACTTGACCGCCTTCAGCGCGCTTTCGTAATAGCCCTTCCAGCTGTCCGGCGCCATCAGCATGTCCACGCCGGCATTGAACGAGGCCGGGCAATCGTCGTTGCGGCAACCGGCGACCTGGCCATGGCCGTTCCAGTCGCCGACCACGAAGCCGCCGAAATGCATCTGCCCCTTCAGCACGTCGGTCAGCATCGGCTTGTTGCCGTGCATCTTCACGCCGTTGAAGCTGTTGAACGAGGCCATCACCGTCTGCGCGCCGGCGGCGATCGCCGGCGGATAGCCGGCGCCGTGGATGTCGCGCAACTGCTGCTCGCTGACCCGGGTGTCGCCCTGGTCCTTGCCGTCGGTGGTGCCGCCGTCGCCGAGGAAATGCTTGACCGAGGCGATCACGTGCGAGCCGTCGAGGAATCCAGGCTGCCCGGGCACGCCCTGCAGGCCTTCGACCACCTTGCCGGCGAAGCTGGCGACCACCTCGGGCGATTCGGAATAGCCTTCGTAGGTGCGGCCCCAGCGGTCGTCCTGCGGCACCGCCACGGTGGGCGCGAAGGTCCACTCCATGCCGGTGGTGCGGGTCTCGGCGGCGGTGACCGCGCCGATCCTGCGCATCAGCTCCGGATTGCGGGTGGCGCCCAGGCCGATGTTGTGCGGGAACAGCGTGGCGCCGACGATGTTGCTCTGCCCGTGCACCGCATCGATGCCGAAGATGATCGGGATCGCCGGGCCGTCCTTGCCTTTCTGCATCGACGCGTCGTAGTAGGCGTCGGCCAGCTTCAGCCATTCCGCGGGGCTGGCATCGTACTTGCCGCCGGGATCGGAATTGCCACCGGCCAGCACCGAGCCGATGTGGTACTTGCGCACGTCGTCCGGGGTCATGCTGGCGATGTCGCCCTGCACGATCTGACCGACCTTCTGCTCCACCGACATCTGCGCCATCAACTTGGAAATGCGCGCCTCCAGCGCCGCATCCTCGGCCAGCGGCCAGGCCGGCGACGGCCACAGCTGCGGATGGATCGCCGGCGGCGCGGCGGACGCGGCAGCCGTTGCCGGAGCCGGAGCCGATTGACCGGGGCCGGCCGCGGCCAAGGCCAGCAGGCCCAGCGCGGCGGCGGTGGCCAGCGCATTGCGAAGCGGCGCGGACACGCCAGCGGACTGTTTTTGCAAGATCTTCCCTCCCAGGAACTTGATGAGTGCGGCGCCCCTCGCCTCGCGGCCGGAGCGGCCCGGCGCGCAACCAGCCGCTTACGCTTTCGCAATTGGCGAACGGTGTCAACCGACAACGCGCGTATGCCGTGCGCGCAGGGTCATATCGGATTGCGCTATAGCAACGGAATACCTTCGAAGCCAGGACATACGCCCCGGAACCCATCTGCACCCGGGGACGCCCTGCCCGCGCCGTCGCCAAAATTGCTGCAGCACAACATGGCGCCGCGGACGGGCTGCGCAAAAGTGCGCGGCCGTAGGGTGCCGGCGCCGCCGACGCATGCGGCAAGACCCCACAGCGCATGCCAGGTAAAGGCGGACCATTGGCAGGCAGCGCGGATGCTGCCGTCCATATTTGCGATATGTGCGATGCAGCGATCGTCGATCGCCGCCCCGAGTAGGCCGGGCACTCCCGGCCTCCGCCCCAGGACCGGGACGTGATCGCCAGAACGCGCTGCGTACACATCGCAGCGCCATTCGACAACGGATCAGGGCGCCAGTCGCACCGCGGCATCGGCAAGGACCGGCGCCCGCCGCAACGCATGCGCCCTATCGATCGTTCGCAACGGCCGCGGTGGCGTCATCCGTACGGTGGCCTTGCTCGCTCGCAGTCGGCACCAGCAACTTCACGCACTTCTCGCAGGCGATGTCGATCTTCTCCAGACAATCGCGGACCAGTGCATCCTGGCCCAATTCCGCCGCACGCTTGGCCAGGCGGCCGGCCATGCAGATCGAGTTGACCTCGTTGCGGATGTCGTGCATCAGTTCTTGCTCGCTCATCGTCGTCCCTCGCTGGCGCATCCCCCACCACCGAGCATAGCCGGATGGCGTGAACATGGTGCGCAAATACACGGGCGTTTTCTTCACCTCATGCGCAGGTCGCGATCGTCTGCGCATGCGCCGGCGACCGCGTGCTCTCGCGTGGATCTGCGGCACGCCGAGCGCATGGCCGCCGGCACGCATCGCGCCGACGCCGATCGGCGCGCGCAAAGCCTCGCAAGGCGCCGCGCGCGCCACCCTGCAGGCGGCGCGCGAACATGCCTGCGAACGTGCGACGCCGCTATGCCGCCATGCCTAGTGCTGCTTGCGACGACGCGAACGCGTGTGGCGCCTGATCTCCGCCAGCAGCATGTCAATCGCCACCGGTTTGTTGACGTGCGAGGTGAACCCCGCCGCCAGCGCGCGCGCCACGTCCGCCTGCGCGCCGAAACCGGACAGCGCCAGCGCCGGCACGTCGCCGTAGTTCGGCAACTGGCGCAAGCGGGCGATCAGCGACAGGCCGTTCATGTCGGGCATGCCGATGTCCGACAGCACGATATCGAAGCGCGACGCGGCGGCGATCTCCAGCGCGGCCGCGCCGGTGGTGGCCACGCTGACCTCCGCGCCCTCCAGTTCCAGCAGCGCCGCCAGCGATTCGACGGTGTCGCGACTGTCGTCGACCACCAGCACCTGCAGGCCGGCGCAGGATTCGGCACCGAGATCGCTGTCGGGCAAGGCCGGCACGGCGACCGGTTTGGCCAGCGGCAACCACACCACGAAGGTACTGCCGTGGCCGAGGCCTTTCGACAATGCCTCGACCCGGCCACCCTGCTGGTCCACCAGCTGCCGCACCAGCGCCAGGCCGATGCCCAGGCCGATCTGCTTGCTCGCCGCCCGCGCCGCCGCCTGGCCGAACATGTCGAACACGCGCGGCAGGAAATCCGGGCTGATGCCCTGGCCGGTGTCTTCCACCGCCAGGCGGCCATAGCCGCCGACGCTGGAGATGAGCACGGTGACGCGGCCGCCGGCCGGAGTGAACTTGATCGCGTTGGACACCAGGTTCCAGACGATCTGCTCCACCCGCTGCGGATCGCCGCGCACCAGCAGGTCCTCGTCTTCGCAGACCAGGTTCACCTGCAGGTCCGAGGCCGCAGCGTCGGCCGACGCCACCTCCACGATGTTGCGCGTCAGCGGCAGCAACGGCAGGTCGCCGATGTTCAGATGCAACTTGCCCGTGCGGATGCGCGACAGGTCCAGCAGATCGTCGATGATCTTGGCCTGGCTGTGGATCGCGCGCCTGACCACATCCACGATCGCCATGCCCTTTTTGGACGCGCGCACTTCGGACATGCGCGACATCAGCTCGACGTTGACGCTGATCAGGTTCAGCGGATGCTTGAGCTCGTGCGACATCACCGCCAGGAAATCGCCCTTCAGATCCTGGTCCGCATCGCCGCCTGCCACCACCATCGCATTCGCGGCGTCGGCCGCCGTTTCCTGCGCGCGCCAGAGCAGCTTCAGCGCCCCTTCGGCTGCGGCGCCGGTCGGAATGCTGTCTCGAACAGCTCGCAGGTCTGGCCGTTGCGGCAGCGCAAGGCGCGGCGCTCGGTTCGCGGTTCGCCGTCCTGCGCGGCCCGGTCGGGCGTCGTGTCGGTGGCCTGCTGAGCGGCGACGTACAGTTGCGCGAACGGCTGGCCCAGCATGTCGTCGGCCGCGTGGCCCAGCAGTTGGGTGGCGCCGGCGCTCCAACGCACGACCGCGCCGTCCGCGTCCACCACCACCAGACCGAGCTCGCCGCCACCGCCGAGCAACGCGCGCGCCGGAATGCCCGGCGGCCGCGCCTGCTGTTCGGCCAGGCGCAGCCGGGTCAGGTCGACGAAGGTCAGCACCGCGCCATCGATGCGGTTCTCCTGGGTGCGGTACGGCAGCACGCGCGCCATGTAGGTGCGCCCGTCGATCGCCCGCACCTCGCGCTCGCGCACCTGCAGCGACGCGAATGCGGCCTGCACGTCGGCGGCCAGCTCCTGGTAGTCCAGGCGATGGGTGATGTCCAGCAGGCGCCGGCCGATGTCGGCGGGAATGATGCTGAAGATCGCCTCCGCATGCGGCGTGTAGCGCTTGATGCGCAAGTCCGCGTCGACGAAGATCGTGGCGATCTCGGTGGAGGCGATGAAGTTGCGCAGGTCGTCGTTGATCTCCGCCGCTTCGTCCACCTTGCTCTTGAGTTCGTAGTTGACCGTGGTCAACTCCTCGTTGAGCGACTGCAGCTCTTCCTTGCTGGTCTCCAGCTCCTCGGTGGCCGAGCGCAGTTCCTCGTTGATCGCCTGCAGTTCCTCGTTGGAGGCCTTCAGCTCCTCGGTCGAGGTCTCGGCCTGCTCGATCGTGGTCTGCAGCCGGTCGCGCGTGGCCTGCAGTTCGTCCTCCAGGCGCAGCACGATCGCGTCCTTCGCCGGCAGGGCTTCGCCGGCCTGCTTCGGGCTCAGCGTGTCGTCGACCTCGTCGAAGAACACCAGCATGAAATTGGCGTCGGCATCGGGGTCGCGGAACGGCCGCACCACCATGTTGAGATAGCTGCGCGCGCCGTTGCGTTCCAGGCACACCTGGCGCGCCTCCACGCTGCGCTTGGTATGCACGGCCTGGAACAGCGCGCTGCGCAGTTCCAGCCGCAGGTCCGGATCGACCAGCGCCAGCAGGTTGTAGCTGGGCTCGCCGCCGCCGAACTTCATGAACCGGCCGACCTCGCGCGACATGTGCACGATGTTGTAGTCCGGGTCGACCACGACGCTGGGCGGCGCGTAGTGTTCCAGCACGCGCTGATGCACGTCGGCGAAGGAAAACCCGCGCGCGCGGGTGGCCGACGGCAGCAGCGCATTGCCGCCGCGCACCCCGGTGCGCAGCGGCAGGCTCGGCGTCTGCAGATTGCGCGACTGCGCGCGGGCGCGGTAGATCCGGTTCTTCTTGTCCACCGGCTCGAACAGCGCCGCCGCCGCATCGGCCGATTCGGAGTTGCCGAGGAACAGGTAGCCGCCCGGCGTCAGCGCGAAGTGGAACATGTGCAGCAGCCGCGCCTGGATGTCGCGATCCAGGTAGATCAGCAGGTTGCGGCAGCAGATCAGGTCCACGCGCGAGAACGGCGGGTCGCGCAGCACGTTGTGCAGCGCGAACAGCACCCGGTCGCGCACATGCTTCTTGACCCGGTACTGGTGGTGCTCGCGGCTGAAATATTCGCGCAGCCGCGTCGGCGGCACGTCGGTCACGATGGAATCGGGGTACAGGCCGGCGCGTGCGCGGGCCAGCGCGCGCTCGTCGATATCGGTGGCGAACACCTGGATCGCCGGCGGCGAGTCGCTGCGCGCGGCCTCGTCGGACAGCAACATCGCCACCGAGTACGGTTCCTCGCCGGTCGCGCACCCCGGGGTCCACACCCGCACCGAACCGCTGTCGCGGCCGCGCTCCAGCAGGCCGGGCACGATGTCGCGTTCCAGCGCCTCGAACGCCTCGCGGTCGCGGAAGAAATTGGTCACGCTGATCAGCATGTCGCTCAGCAGCGCGGCGGTTTCGGCCTCGTTGTCCGCCAGGAAGTCGCGGTAGCTGCCGATGTCCTTGAGCAGGTTGACCTGCAAGCGCCGCTCGATCCGGCGCAACACGGTGGCGCGCTTGTAATGGTGGAAGTCGTGCCCGGTGCGCGAACTGAGCATGCTCAGGATGTCGCGCAGCGCTTCCTCGTCGCCGCGGCTGGCGCGTACCTTTTGGCCATCATCGGCTCGTCGATCTCGTCCTTCACCGGCAGCACGATCTCGCGCGCGTTGTGCCAGAGCTGCAGCAGCTTCGGCGGCATTTCCACCGCCGGCAGCACGAAGTCGACGAAGCCGCTGGCGATGGCGTTGCGCGGCATGTCGTCGTATTCGCTGTCGTCCGGCGCCTGCGCCAGGGTCACGCCCCCGTGTTCCTTCAGCGCGGCGATGCCGACCGAGCCGTCCGCGCCGGTGCCGGACAGCACCACGCCGACCGCGCGATCACGGTGCGCCAGCGCCAGGGTGCGGAAGAACGTATCGATGGCGGTGTGGCGCCCCCGCGGGCGGGTGGCGTCCTGCACGACCAGGCTGCCGTCGTTCATCACCAGGTCCACCGACGGCGAGATCACGTAGATGTGGTTGCGTTCGATCCGTTGCGGCTGGGTGACCTGAATGACCGGCATGCGCGTGGAGCGCTGCAGGAACCGGTCCGCACTGCTCTCGTGCTTGGGCGACAGATGCAGGATGACCACGAACGCCATGCCGTTGTCCGCGGGCAGGTTCGCCAGCAGCGCCGAAACCGCGGCCAGGCCGCCGGCCGACGCGCCGATGCCCACCACCGGGAAGTCCAGATGACTGATCTGGATCGGGCGCTCCTCGGTTCCCTCTACGTTGTCTGGCATCGTCGGTCCAAAGCTGAAGTGTTATATGCCCGTTCATGTTACCGCCAAGCGCCGTAAGGCTCCTGTGTGCAGGATGTGCAGGGGCGTTCACGGCGCCGATGCACCGCCGTGAGGCGCTCTTCGCGAACAGCGACGAACGGCAGCGTATGGGTGTGGGCGCAGTGCGCGAGAACGCCAGGCAAGCGCGCGGCGATGCCGCTGGCTGATGGACTGCCGAACTCGCGCGCTGCGCCAATGGCGATGACGAAGCGGGTCTTGCGTGCGAGGGCTGGCGCGAATGCACGCCACGCTCGGACTGCGGCGCGGCGGACATGCAGAGCGCGAAGAACACAGACATCGCCGGCCGGGGGGCTATCCGGCATTCACCACGTTGCCGCTCGATAGAGCGAACAGGTTCCAAGGCCTGTCGCGGCACCCGCCCCAAATGATCGCCCCGCCCCACTCAGCAGACTAGAACTCCGCTTCCTTGCTCGTTGGCTTCAGCGTTTGCCAACCCAAGTCGTTACCGATGCTGAGAAACCCCGTGCCCCCAGACAGCCCTTGTGCCTGCACGACAGAAGAATACTCCGCAAAAAACCCGGGTTTGCGCCATTGCGCGGAAATCGATTCGCGGCTGCCGCCCAGGTCGTTATTCCAAGCAACGGCCTTTTGCGAATTCGGCGAACCGAATTTGCGCTCGAGCAGTTCCATCACGCGCTGCTGCGCCTCAAACCCGGTCGTATTGAAGCGCAACGCGATCACGCGCCCATTGCGCAACAACACCAGGCCGCCCGCACCTTCCAACGAAAAGGCATCACCTGCTCCCGCGCCTGTCGACAGGCCGATGGGCGCAATCCACGCCGGGAATTCAGCCTGCGCGAACACCAGGTAACCGTATTCGCCTGGCCCGAACTCGGTGTTGCCCACTGCCATGTTCGTCGTACCAGGCGCTATGCACAAACCTGTGGCGGGCAGAACGGCCTTTGCTGGCTCCGGTGGCGGCGCCGTCAGCTTGTTGAACGCCCTAGCACCCAAGCCTGTGATGCGAGGGCGAGCAGGCGGGGATGGCAAGGAAATCTGGCAAACGGGAAGTGCCAGCGGCGCTCCCAATGTGATGCCGAATATGTCGGGTTCCGCCGCCAACACGGGCGTGCAAGAAAGAGCGGACAGCAATACGGCAAGCGAACCGACCAGCACAGAGAAACGCATACGGCAGGCATCCATGCAGCGGCAGGGAAGAGACGGCTGAGTATACGTGCGCCGCTGTGCTGCTGGCAGATTTTGCGGCTTTCGAAAGCATGCCGGGCCGGCCAGCAGGCATGCCTTTTCCCATGCCAAGCAAGCAGTGTCATCCGCTTGGCAAGAGCGTCATGCATAGTGCTCGCCGCAGTGTTGTCTTCGGCTGGACCCGCGCCCAGCGAGGGAAAATCCGACGATGCCCGGATCGCGTCAGTACCGCGTTGGTCAATGACATGAATCCGAGCAGCGATGTGGTAACCGCTGCCATCGTACCGCTCATGGTGGCGCAGCGCGATCAGCGCGCCGATCTGGATGCCATTGCGGCTCACACTGACTTTCGCTCGTTGTCGGCACCGCCGACTCGCAGCAAAACGAGCTTGCGGCTTTCTGTACCGATGCCACGTTCCTTGATCAGAAAAAACAACAAGGCGGCGATCTTGCTTGCGCCGCCTCTATGAGCATGCCGCTCATCATGCTGCAACTCGGTAAGTCTCAGCCGCGCAACCGCGCCAACACAGCGCGCGTCACCGGGTCGGCGGCTTCGGTGCCCTCGCCCTGCAGCGCCAGCAGCAGCTGGCTGGCCAGCTGCTTGCCCAGTTCCACGCCGAACTGGTCGAAGGCATAGATGCCCTAGATCACCGACTGCACGTAGACGCTGTGCTCGTACATCGCGATCAGCGCGCGAGCGGCCGCCCGGGAAACGCTGTGTGGGTCGCTTGTACTAACGCACTCGTCACCGCAGCCCAGATCCCCGAGCTGATCAAGCAGACTCCATCAAATTCCAGCGGGCAATATCAGTGGTCCTGCTCGCAGCATTGCAGGAGCAACCACCTTGCAAATTCATCCATACCATCGCTTAGACAAAATCACTAAAATAAAACACCCAGAAAGCATGGCCCCGGGTATCCAAAGAAAAACCGGATCAAACTTCATGAAAGGAAAAGATATCAACGACCCTATAAAATAACCAAGCGAAAACAAAAAAAACATATGCACTTTTACAACAAAACCCCCAAATACCCCAAGAAATCCACTGCGCTCAGAATCTATATTGCGACGCTCCCACGCGATTAGAGGAAGCCCACCAGCTATTATTGCAAAATTTATCGCCAGAAAAAAATTAAAAACATCAAGCCAACTGTATTCTCTGCCAGGCCCTCCGGACAACAACCTCATCAATACCGGAGCGCATGCGATCCCGCCAAATATCTGAAGACCATTCCACCAGATTTTTCTTTCATGCGCCTTCATAAATTTCTCAAAAATTATGTGTAGCTTCAACGCCAGCGCCAACGCTTGCTGTCGCACCCATTTTCCAGCTAACCACTTTTGGATCTAATGCCGAGTCCAAGCCAAGTCCGCCATATTCGGACCATACCACACGCCCATTTTTATTAAAACGTTGAGTTCCACCATAACGCAACGTTCCGCCAGCACCAACCGGACCTAAAGCCAATGCACCTTCCGCGTATACCCCGATGCTATTGCTACCCGGACAGGCATTTGGATCAGGCGCACCAGCAAAAGGGTCTATTGAAAGCCCGCCACCCGCACCGAACCCACCCTTAAAGCTGATTGCCTCAATATGCAGTCCATCAAAGGTAAAAGTAAGCGACCCACCTGGACCAAAAGGACCATCCAATATCAGGGGAACATAACCACCGACTTGCAAAGACCATAGACCTAGCGGATCAATAAAGTGCGTTGGCGAGCCTCCAACATACTGATATCCGTTTATTCCACCTAAAATCCCAATAGGATCTTCACCAGTAAATCGCGCCCATTCAGGCTTGTAATAGCGCGCCCGGTAGTAATATAGCCCGCTGGCATCTCGCTCCCGCCCCGTGTATTGGTACGGATTTGTATAGAGCGAACCACTTTGACTGGTTATCCCATATGGATCGTAATCATATCGATGGACTGCATCTCCGGTCGTATTGGTTAAGAGCCGAGTACTTCCCAGCAGGTCGGTGAGAAAGTAAGTCCGCCCGCCATTGTCATTACGCGCATAGCGCTCATCGATACCAAGTCCCGTCAGGATCGGATTGACTACCCCCCCCTGTGTCTCCTGCACCGCATTCAAACCATCGTATAGGTAGCCGATAGTCTGGCCTACCTCGGTCTTAGCGGTACGCCGGCCCAGTGCGTCGTAGGCGAAGCTGGCGACGCTTATCGCCCCCTCCTTGATCTCAACCAGTTGGTCTCGGGCATTCCAGATGTAGGTCCGCACTCCGTCAGAGACCAAGTTGCCGTTGGCGTCATAGCTGAGCGCTTGGCTATCGGCTTGGGTCTGCCGCTGGTTGTCGTCGAACGCGGCAGTGCGCACATTCGGCAGCATCTGCGGTGCAAAGCTACCGGTCTGGGCGACCATGCGCCCGACGCGATCATAGCCGTAACCCAAATCACCAAGGGCCGATCCATCGGGCTTCAGCCAGGCGATGCCGGTCGTCTGGTTGGCGTTGTTGTAGGCATAGCCAGTTTTGACGCCATTCGGCAACGCGGTTTCGGTTAGGCGATCGGCAGCGTCGTACTCGAAGGACAGCGTCTCGCTACCCTGCAAGATGGTACGCAAGCGGTCGACCACGTCGTAGCGGTACTCCAGCGCCGCCTGGCCGGCGACGGTCATCTTGGTGCGTCGACCAACGGCGTCGTACTCATAGACAATGTCGCCCTGCGGAGTCGATGCCTTGACGACTTGGTCAAGCAGATCGTATTCCCAGGCCAATGTTCCTGACACAGAATCGGCCAAGGACACCCGGCGATTGCCGGCGTCGTAGGTGGATGTCTGGGTCCGGCCATCGACGTCGGTCACCACCGCCAGCCGCCCCAGGACGTCGTAGGAGAAGGTCTTCTTCTGGCCCTTGCGGTCGGTGTAGCTATCCACACGATCCATCGTATCGTAGGTCCACGACTCAGACTGGCCCAGCGCATCGGTGCGAGTCAATGGACGATTGCGATCGTCGTAGGTATAGGTGATGCCGTTGCCGTGCGGCAGCAGGATCGCCAGGACGTTGCCGTTCTTGTCGTAGCCGATTTCGGTGACCTGGCCAGATGGGTCGTAGGCTTTGCTGACCCTTCCCAGCGCGTCGTATTCCTGCCGCGCCGCATTGCCCAGATCGTCTTGAGTACCGACGACGCGCCCCAGGATGTCGTAGCGCAGCGTCGTGCTGCGACCGAGCGGATCCACCGTCCTGGACAGATCGTAGCCTTCGTACTCGAATGCGACCGTCTGCCCTATGGCGTTGGTTGCGCTCAGCGGCAGCCCCGCACCATCGCAGGTGAAACGCGCACTGCGACCGCCAGGGTCGGTGGTCGACGCTAGGCAACGGTTGGCGTCGTAGGCCATCCGCATGACCCGTCCCAGGGCATCCGTTACCGAAAGGACATCGCCATCGCTGCTGTAACTGAACCTGGAAACGCGCGCCTGCGCGGTTCCGGCCAAAACGGTGACTTGCACCGCCCGCCCGTCCGCGTCGTACAGGTACTCGGTGCGCCGCCCTAGCGGGTCGACGCTGGCCGTGGTCTGGCCATAGGCGTTGCGCTCGAAGCTATGCGTCTGCTGCTTGTCGGTGCCATAGGCCAGGGTGTCCGTCTTCGGATAGAGGCCATTGGTATCGAACACGACCCGGCGCTTGCTGCCGTCGGGGTTGGTGACCAGCACCCCGGTGGTGCCGCCGTCGACGTGCGCGTAGTTGATGGTGAATATCCCGCCGTCGGCTTGGGTCTGCTTGATCACCCTGCCGGTGGAGACGCCATTGACGACCTCGAACTCGTTCAGCAACACGCGTTTGCCGCGGGCGTCGGTGATGGACTGCATCCGATGCTGGGCCAGCGCATTGCTCTGGACACGGGTTTGGTACGCATAGGACTTGCTGCCGCCATCCGGATATCCGACCGAGGCCAGAAGACCACTGCTGTTGTAAGCATAGCTCCAGGTGTTGCCCGCGTTATCGGCCGCGGTCTTGATGCGGTTGCCGGCATCGTACTCAAGACTGAAATAGCGTCCGCTGGGCGACACGATGCGCGAGACCATGCCTGCGTCGTAGAGCAATGTGGTCCGGTTGCCATACCGGTCCTCCATCCAACGCAGACGGGTGTCCATGTAGCTGGAGAACTGCATGCGGCTGCCATCGCGCAAGGTCAGTCGGAAACCTCGCCCCCACGGTTGCAGCGGATCCGGATCGTAGACCGACTGCAGGACGGCACCGGAAAATTGCGTGGTGGACCCCGCTTGCCGCCACTCGCCGCGTGGACCGGTGCCTGACGCACGATCGAAACGGATCGAGGCGCCGGTCGGCAGTACCAACTCGAGCGTATTGTAGGTTCCGCCAGGATTGTGGAGGTAATAGCTCCAGTTCGAGGCGGTACCGATACCGAAATCGCGCAGCTTCATGTCGTGCGGGCGGTAGCTGCGCGACAGGCTCAGCGGTACGACGTCGGCGATACTCAGGTCGGTTTCGGAATGGACGAACTCGCCGGTCTTCAGATCGATCGGATCTGCTGCATTGGCGACGCCGCCACTGCCGGGTGTGCCGCAACAGTGCCCGTCGGGCGGCAGGCCTGGCTCGCTGGGCGGATCGTTGCTGGGAACGCTGTACATGCCGCCCATCGTCTGATGCAACGCAACGCCGGCTTCCGGGACGAAGTGCTTGCCGTCCGCAGACACCGTGCCCTTGCCGTAGACGCGCCATCCGTCAGTGGGGTCGTACATCCAGAAATTGGCCTGCGTACCCGCCGCGTAACCGTCGTAGTTGGGGTAATAGACCTTGATGCCGTTATCGGCCTTGGCATTCAGGCCGCGGATCTGTGCACCGCCGGGTTCGACGGTGAATGCCATCGGGTGGTTTTCGGTCACCGGGAATGGGGCGCGGTTGACCGGGGTCGGCACGATGGCCAGTTCGGTGACCAGGCGCCCTTTGCGATCGAGGACGACGGTGCCCTTGGGGATATGCAACTGCAGGCCGGGAATATCCGGGTGGCCTACCACGATGTCCTGCTGGGTCGGCGATGCGATGCGGATCTTGTCGCGCGCGGCGATACGCGGCAGGTGCATCAGGTAACCGAGCTCGTTCAAGCGACCAGCCGCCACCTCGGTGCCGACCACGAACTGGCCGTACTCGACGCCCGCCGCGTTGGCGGAACTGCCATCGACATAGATTTCCTGATGGCCTGCCGGCACGTCGAACAGGGTGAACCAGCCGTTGGCATCGGTGATGGCCAGTTCCTTGCCGATGCTGACCTCCACCCCGGCCACGGGTTGCTGGTCCACGCGCACCACGCGTCCACGCACCATCGTGACATGGTAGGTCGCGGCGATATGGGCGATACGCGCGTTGTGCTCGGGCTGCTGCGAGGCGCCGTAGATCCGCCAGCGGCTGTCGGTATTGTCTTGGCCGGGGTACCAGATGCCGTCGGCGAGCAGGCCGTGGGGGCGGCAAGGCCGGTCGCCGTTCGCGCACGCTGCCGTAGCCGTTCCGGTGCCGGTCGTCTGCACGACGGGCGCAGCGGCAGCGTCCTGCACCGGCGCGGCCAGCATGGGCGCCGCGAGCCGTCCGTTCTCGTCGTAGGCGGCAGTGCGGAAATCCAGTGCGATCAGAGGAACGGCGTCCCCCGACGCGCCACGGGCGCCATCGATCATCAGGGTGTAGCGGGAATCCGGGAACAATGTCTGCCGCGGTTGCACGAACAGCAAACGGCCCTGCTCCACTGGCGCAATGCGCACCGCCACCCGCCCTTCCGGGCCGATCAAGGTGACCGTGCGCTCAGACAGGGTCGGCATGTGCAGCGAACGCGAAAAGCGCAGCGCGAGCCGTGTGCTCGGCGCCACGCCGTCGGCCCCTTGCATCGGCACGCTACCGGCAAGCCGCGGCGCTCCTGGCGGATCGGACAAATTGGCCGGATAAGGAAGGAATCCACCAGCTAGGGGATCGAAGACCGCAGCGGTGGCGATGCGCTGCGCGTTGATGGACGCCGGCAACGCTACACGGCCATCGGCGAGTAGACGCGATTGCCCGTTGCCACCGCCCGGCAGATCCCCGGGCAAGGTGATGGCGCGCCCGCTCGCCTCATCCCATACCTGCGCACCAGCGCCGCCGCCGACGCCGCCGGCGAGCAACACGCGGCCGTCGGTGAGTACCGTGGCGGTATGCCCGTAGCGCGCACGCAAGCCCAGCCCCGTCGCAGGCTCCAGGGAGGCGTTGGTCGGATCGAACCACTCGCCGCCGTCCCGCAAACGGCCCTGCGCATCGCGACCTCCCCAGACGAGCACGCGTCCGCTCGGCAGCAACGTGACACTGGCGTCGATGCGCGCGGACGGCAGCGCGATCTGGCGCGCTTGCTGGCCAGACTGGCGATGCCGCAGCAAGCGCCCATCGGCTGCCAGCGTCAGTTCGCTCCCGTCCGCCAGCGTGATCGCACGCGATTGCCCCACCAAGACGGGAACCGTGCCGACACCGACCGCAGGAGTGATCGCCATCGACCAGACCGGTTGCTGGGATGCCGCCGTCGACGCCAGCGCGCCCAGCACCCCACCCAAGATCACGCTCTTCCATGCGTTGCTTAACCGCGTCATATGTTCGCTCCGCTCCATGCCTGCTGCCGATCTGCGTCCTTTCATTGGGATCGCGACGGTGTTCTAGGGCGTACTGTCCAAAGTGATGTCCATCGTTGCGGCGACGCCGTCGTCGGGGACGATCCGCAATTGATAGGTTCCGGTCGTCGGCAGCGCTGGAAAACTCAGATTGCTGGAGCCGGCGCTGGCGCTGAAGGATCTGTAGAACTGGCCGTCGGGCCGGAAGAGCGCGTAGGTCACCGACCGGCCAACGGGCGTGGTCACCTGATTGGCGACACGCAGCAATACGCCTTGTCCGGCTGTACCGCTGAAAGACAGCCCAGCTGTCTTGCCGTGCCGGTCCAACGCTATCGACTGCATGACATCCCAGGCCAGCGACCCGACGACCCTGCTGGAGACCGAGGCAGTCAGCGAAAACGACTGATAGTCCTCCGAAGGCACGACCACGACGCTATAGCGTCCCGCCTGCGTATTGTCGATGGAGAACCCGCAGCCATACGTGTAGAAGCAATTCGTGCTGGTGGCGATTCTGCTGCCATCCGGGCGATAGAACGTCACATAGACCCAACCAAAGCCACTGCCCGCCAGCGCGATCTGGTTGAGCCCCAAGTCGAGCTTCTGCCCCGCCTGCGCATCGAACCAGAAGAAACGGCCTGCACCGGGCTGACCCGCAGCGAACGGGTGGCTGCTATCCACCGCCACTGCAGTACCAGTGGACAAGGTGACGGAGGTGTCGATCGTCTGCCCGTACTGGGGATCGACCACCACGCTGTACTTGCCGGCCACCGGCAGGCTGCCCAGGCCGATCGCGGTGCCGGTAAGCGTCGACCCTGAAGTGAGCAGGGTTCCATTGGGCTGATAGACGCTGTAGTAGCTGCTGCCGTTCACAGGCGTTGTCGCCTGACCCTGCACCAGCACCGCGAGCTTGTCGCCGGCCTGACCCTGGAAGCTCAGCCGTGCATTCTGTCCGCGTCGGACGACAGAGACGGCTAGCGGCGTATCGCGCTGCAGATCCAGCGGAAGATCATTGGACAGCGTCACGTCGTAAGTCGCCGCTTGGTCTTCGCCTTGGCCGATCAACACCGCGTACTTGCCGGCGGCGAGATTGCTCAGGTCGAAGTCGCAGCCGCCGCGTTCGACATCGCAGTATCCGCTTGCCAACGCGCTGCCGTCGGCCTTGTAGATGGACACAACGATGCGCTGCCCCCCCGAGCCGACGACCTGCACGTCGCTGATGCCAAGCCCAAGGTTCTGCCCCTGACTGGCGACGAAAGAGAAGTGCTCGAACTCCCCCGGCAACCGGGTCACGACATGCGAGGCAGGCCCATCGATCGGAAGCGGGCTTCCTGAGGAAAGCGTGATCTCCGATTCCAGCGGGCTTCCTGTCTTGCTGTAGACCTGGACGACATACTCGCCGGATGTCGGCACGTTGATCAGATTGATGGCATCGCCGACCTTCACCGTCAGCGACCTCCAGACAGAGCCATCCGGCCGCAGCACGCTATAGATAACATCGCGCCCCACAGGCAGCGTCGTCTGCGCCGCGATCAGCAGCATCAGCGACTCCCCGGCCTGTGCCTGGAAGCGCAACAGCGCATTCTGGCCGTATCTGGACAGCGCCAGATGCAATGGCTGATCGCGCGACAGTTGCTCCAGCAATTCGGACGACAGCACCGCGCGGAGCTTGATCGTCTGGCCCGCCGACGCCGGCGTCACCACGACGCTGTAGCGTCCGGCCAGCGTATTTCTCAGAGGAAACGAGCAGCCGTCTTGGACGAAGCAATTGCTGCTGTACAGCGTCGTGCCATTCGGACTGAAGATCGCAACATTGATGTAGTTCGACGAATTGACCGCGATCTCCGTGATTCCCAGACCCAGATTCTGACCGGCCTGCGTCTCGATGGAAAAATGCACGCCTTGCCCTGCGGGTGCCTGGTAAGTGCCGCCCGTGCCATCCAGTTCGACATTGCCATCCTGACCCGTGGACAGCTTCAGCTTGACCGACAGCAAGGCGCCCCCGGCCGGATCGACGAACACACGGTAATTTCCGGTCTCGGGGAGATTCGGCAAAGCCAAAATGGCGCTACCACCCGACGTCACCGTTTTCCACAGCGCCCCGTTCGGCCGATACACGGCATAAACCACATCGCGCCCTGCCGGGGTGGTCGCCGTTTCTGAGACGAGCAAGGCGAGGCTCTCGCCGGCGCTACCGGCGAACGTCAGGCGCGCGTTCTGGGCAAAGCGTTGGATAGCCAGCGAACTCAACGCATCCTTCTGCAGGAACCCCGACACCTCGGTGGACAGCGTCGCCTTGAACGCCATGCTCTGCGAACCCGACTGCGGGGTCACCGTTACTCCGTAATTGCCTGCGGCAAGATTCAGGAGATTGAACGCGCAACCGCCGGCGGCATAGCAAGTGGCGGTCGTGAGCGTGGAACCGTTGGGGTTTGCGATCTTGACGCTGACGTAGGTGCCGCTGCTCAGCGTGAGCTCGCCGATGCCCAATCCCAGGTTCTGCGAGGCCGACGCGCTGAAACTGAAGAACGTGCTCTGACCGGCAGCGGCCGTGTACTCGCCGCTGCTCGCATCCAACTGCAGCCCGCCCGCGGTTCCCGTCGTCACCAGTACTTTGGAGGACACGGTTGCGCCATGGCGCGGATCCATGACTAGGCGGTATGTGCCGGTGACCGGCATGTTCATCGTCAGGGTGCCCGAAGCGGAGGCCGCCATCGACGACAAGGCGGTGCCGTCGGGTCTGTACACGCGGTAGTAGACCGAGCCGTTCGCCGGCACGGTGACCTGATCCGAAACCTGCAACGCCAACGCGTCACCGGCGTTGGCCTGGAACGACAGGACCGCGTTCTGCCCGCGCCGGTCGATGGCCACCTGATTGACCACGTCCCGGGTCAAAGCAAGCGTCATATCGCTGGACAGCGTCGCCTTGAAGCGCACCGTCTGCGTCGCGGTAGCCGGCGCGACCACCACGCCGTAACGGCCGGCCACCAGATCCGGCAGATTCACATCGCATCCGTCATTGGCGATCTCGCATACGGCACCGGCTATCGGAGTTCCGTTGGGGCCGTAGATCGTGAGGTTGAGCGGGCCGTTCTCGTTCGACTGCAGCTCGCTCATGCCAAGCCCCAGACTCTGGCCGGCGGCTGCGGAGAAGGCGAAATAAACACTGTCACCAGGCAGTTGCGTCTCGAAAGCGCTAGCGTCGCCGTCGACGCCGCCACCGGCAGCCTGTCCGGCGTTCAAGCGCGCCTGCAGGCGCACGGTTTCGCCGAATCCTGGATCGACCAGAACCTGATACGTTCCGCTGGCCTTCGCCGTCACGTAGGCCGTTCCCGCCGCACGCACCGCCATCGAAGCGACACTGGTGCCATCGGGGGCGTAAACGCGATAGTACACATCGCGTCCTGCCGGCACGGTGGCCTGGTTGGCCACCTGCAACGCGAAGGCATCGCCGGCCACGGCATCGAACGACAGGCGCAGGTTCTGCCCTCTGCGCAGCGTTTCGGCGACCACGTCCTGGTCCTTCGGCAACGCCTGAAACACATCCGACGACAGCAGCAGATTCAGGCGCATCGTACGTGCGCCGCTCGCGGCGGGCGTCAGCAGAACCTGATACACCGCCGATCGAGGAGCGGCGATGTTGAGCGCGCACCCGCTGTTGGCCTGATGGCAGTATTGATAGCCAAGGCTGACGCCGTCGGCATCGAACACCTGCAACAGCACAGTGCCCCAGCCAGCGGCGACCGGCACCTGCTCGGTCACCGCCAGCCCCAGCTTGCTGCCTGCCTGCGCAAAAAAGGTGTAACGCTTGGCCTGCGCAGCCACCGCGGTGGCGACCGCCGTCTCGGCACCATCCAACATCAGCGACTTGGCGCGTTCCACCGCCATTTTCCAGTTCGCCGAAGCCGTGCTTGGCGCAAGCAACAGCAGATATGTACCGCCTGCCTTCAATCGCGGCAGGTGCAGCGTCGGCTGATTCACGTTCACCGAGCCGCTGGCGATCTGCGTGTTGTCGGTGCCAAACACACGATAGTTCAGGGTCGCCGAGCCCAGCGACTGAAACTGCACGCTGAGGTAGTCGCCGGCCATGCCGGTGACGAGGACCGCGGCATATTTGCCCGTGGCGGCCACATCGACCGCCGAGGCTTCCACGGCCAGGCGCGTCACGCTGGAGACATCGGCCGACGACACGCCCGACGGCAACACCAGCACATCCTGGCTGCTCATCGCACTGCCGTAGGGCGTGGTGACGGTGACCGGACCGCTACCGCTTCTATCCGGCACCGGGAAAACGACGCTGGTGCCAGTCACACTTGAGAGGGGGACGGTCCTACGATCCAGCTTGGCGGCTGTCTGCCCAGCGACAGGCGACAGGTTCTGCCCATCGACGGTGATCGGCACGCCGGCGCTGGCGACCAACGGCGATACGCCGAGGATCACCGGCTGCCTGGCATTCGCATCCACCACGAAGCGTTGCGCGCTGCTCGCGCTCTGCCCGGCGACAGCGACCGAGATCGGGCCGGTGCTGGCGCCGGCGGGCACGAGTACCGTCAGTTCGCGCGCGCTGGCCGCCACCACCGTGGCCGTTTGCCCGTTGAACGCCACGCTGTTGTTTGCCGGAACCGTGGCGAATCCCTGCCCCTGGATGAGCACGCGATCGCCCGCGGCGCCGCGCGCAGGACTGAAGCCCAGCACCGCCAGGGTTCCGCTGGCGACACGCTCCACGGCGACGATATTGCCCATCGCATCGTAGCGATAGCGCGCACTCTCCCCGGCGTCATTGCTTGCCGCAATCAAGCGCCCTTGCGCGTCATAGACATAGGAGGTAGCGATCGCGGCACAAGACAGTGATAGCAGGAAAAATGCCAGCAGCACCCTGCGAATGACCTGTTTCCGCCAGCAAAAGATGCATGAGCGCGACAACCTCGCGCGCAAACCCACCGCCAAGCACTTCCTTGCGCTGCGACTTCCCATCGTCTCTTCCCTGAAAGGCTGGCCACATTGGCCGGCTGTCCCGTATGCTGAGCGAGCATCGTGCGCTCAGCGATGGATAAATATCCAACTATTGGAATGGAGTCAATAGTGCTATGCCAGGGACGCACCGTCATCACTCGGCAACATCGATGTGCCTGTTGCTGGCCGTCTTGTTGCTGTCCACCGGATGCAGCCCCCGCCAGGAGCACTCCGAACGCGCGCGAATCGCACTTGGGGCGGCGTTGTTCAACGATACGGATCTGAGTGCCGATGGCAGGACCAGTTGCGCCAGTTGCCATAGGGCCGATCGTGCCTATACCGACGGCGAATCGGTTTCCACAGGCACCGGCGGCCGTAAAGGCACACGCAATGCGCCGAGCCTGCTCGACAGCCGCTTCATGTCGCGCTTTTTCTGGGATGGACGATCGGAAACGCTGGAAGCAGCGGTCGTCCAGCCCCTGACCAATCCATTGGAAATGGGAATGTCACACGGTCGCGCCGTCCTGGCCACGATCGCGCGGAAAGCGGAATATTCGCCGCTAGTGAAAGCTGCGTCTCCCGGCCGCGAACTCGACATGGACACAGTCGCCGCCTCGCTCTCGGCATATATCCGATCGCTGCCAGCACCACCTACTCGCTTCGAAAAATATGCTGCATCCGAAGGCCCGTCGGCGTACATGACCGAGGACGAAGTCGAGGGCCTGAAGCTATTCTCTGGAAAAGCAGGCTGCACCGATTGCCATAAGCTCGGCACTTCCCCTGCCACGACGAGCGACAATCGCTTTCACCATGCAGGCATTGGCTTCAACCAGGTCGCCGGCAACGTCTCCGCCCTGCTCGACGCATTGGAGCAGCAGAAAAAGAACGGGAAGACACTGGGAGAGTCCATCCTTTCCGACGTCAAGTTCGCCGAGCTTGGACGATTCGCGATCACCCAAGAGCCACAAGACCTAGGTGCTTTTCGCACGCCCTCGTTACGAACGGTAGCGCTCACCGCTCCCTACATGCACGATGGCAGCATCGCGGACCTGGCATCGGCGGTGGAACACGAGGTGTATTACCGTAATCTCGCGCGCGACAAACCCATCAGCCTGACGGCGGAAGAGAAGCACAAGCTGGTTCTCTTCCTGACTGCCCTCTCCAGCACCGGTGACCCGCCGGACTAGGAACCAGCATTCGCCGGGCTTGTTTCTGCCCCCACCACATCCACGTCTTGCTGGGATGCGAGTTTCCCATCCAAGGTCACTTCCAGCATGTAGCGCCCGGGCTTCCAGCCTTGCGCATTCTCGAAGCGGAATGACTGCACCTGCGCAGACTCGGCGATAGATCGCTCGGCCACGCCCACCTGCTGCCCATCGCGCAGGTCGAGCAGTTTCGCCCTCAGCACTTGTCCGCGCGCGGCGCCTTGTAGCTTGACGTTCGCCAATATCGGCGCATCCGCCATCTGCGGCTTGGGCATGCCGTTTTCCGCAGTGCCGAGCCTGACTTCGACGACGCTCAGCGGCGAGACCGTGCTCGCCGATTTTGGTTCAGGCTCTTTCTTTTGGCAGGCCGCCGACAGCGTTCCTACCAGCAGAATTGCGACAACCGCTACAGCTTTTGGCTTGTTCATCCATTCACTCCCGTCGGACCGATCCCGATACCACTTCCCTGCGATAGGCCAATCATAAAGGCGGCACCCCAACTTACGCCATCGACAAGATCGTCATGGCGTTTGCAACTCCGCTTGGGATGTCGCTTCGATCCGTCTCAGCCGCGCAACCGCGCCAGCACCGCGCGCGTCACCGGGTCGGCGACCTCGGTGCCCTCGCCTTGCAACGCCGGCAGCAGCTGGCTGGCCAGCTGCTTGCCCAGTTCCACGCCGAACTGGTCGAAGGCGTTGATGCCCCAGATCACCGACTGCACGTAGACGCTGTGCTCGTACATCGCGATCAGCGCGCCCAGCGCCTGCGGGGTCAGCGCGTCGAGCAGGATCAGCGTGCTCGGGCGGCCGCCCGGATAGTCGCGGTGCGGGTCGTCGCTGCCCTGCCCGTTCGCCAGCGCCTCGGTCTGCGCCAGCAGGTTGGCCAGCAGCGCCTGGTGGTTGACGGTGTACGGGTCGTCGTTGCGGATGCAGCCGATGAAGTCGGCCGGCACGATGCTGGTGCCCTGGTGCAGCGCCTGGAAAAAGCTGTGCTGCACGTCAGTACCGGCGCCGCCCCACCACACCGGCACGGTATCGGCCTGCACCGGCGTGCCGTCCAGCTGCACGCGCTTGCCCAGGCTCTCCATCACCAGTTGCTGCAGGTAGGCCGGCAGCAGCGCCAGGCGCTGGTCGTAGGTCATCACCGCCTGCGTGGCGTAGCCGAGCACGTTGCGGTTCCACAGCGTGGTCAGCGCGTGCAGCACCGCCACGTTGCGCTCCAGTGGCGCGGTCAGCGCGTGTTGGTCGAACTGCGCCGCGCCGGCCAGCAATTGTTCGAAGCCGTCGGCGCCGATCGCCAGCGCGATCGGGAAGCCCACCGCCGACCACAGCGAATAGCGTCCGCCGACCCAGTCCCACATCGGCAGCACGCGGCTGGCGGCGATGTCGAAGGCCTTGGCGGCGCGCTCGGGATTGGCGCTGACCGCGTACAGGCGCTCGCTGCCGCCGAGCCAGTCGCGCAGGATCTGGCCGTTGAGCAGGGTTTCCTGGGTGCCGAAGGTCTTGGAGATCAGCACGCCGGCGGTGCGCGCCGGATCCAGCGTGGCCAGCGTGCGCTGCATCGCCGCGCCGTCGACGTTGGAGACGAAGTGCACGCGGAAACGCGCGCCCTCGAACGGACGCAGCGCGTCGGCGACCAGGCGCGGGCCCAGGTCGGAACCGCCGATGCCAACGCTGACGATGTCGGTGACCTCGGTCTGCGCCAGCGCGTCGATCAGCGCGCGCATGCGCTGCTGCACGTCGCGCGCGCTGGCGTTGGCGTCGGCCGCGACCGGTGCGCCGCTGAGCTCGCCGCGCAGCGCGGTATGCAGCGCGGCGCGGCCTTCGGTGACGTTGACCGTCTCGCCGCGGAACAGGCGCTGGAACGCGCCGGCCACGTCGTGTTCGGCGGCCAGCGCGAGCAGCGCGTCGAGCGCGGCGCGGTCGTATTTCTGCCGCGCGAAATTGAAGTACAACGGCCCGACCTGCAGCGCCAGGTCGTCGACCCGGCCCGGCTCGGCGGCCAGCAGTTCGGGAAGGCGCGCCCCGCGCAGGCGCTGGGCGTGGGAATGCAGTGCGTCGAAACCGTTGGACTGTGTCATGCGGCCTGCTTCGGGATGCTGTGGTTGGTGTGGGTGATCTTGTTGGCGCCGTCCACGTAGACCAGGGTCGGCTGGAAGCGCGCGGCTTCCTCTTCGCTCATGCCGGCGAAGGCGGCGATGATGATCAGGTCGCCGACCTGCACGTGGCGCGCGGCACCGCCGTTGAGCGAGACGACGCCGCTGCCTTCGTCGGCGCGGATCGCGTAGGTGCTGAAGCGCGCGCCGTTGGTGACGTCCCAGATGTGCACCTGCTCGAACTCGCGGATGCCGGTGGCGTCCAGCAGCAGCCCGTCGATGGCGATCGACCCTTCGTAGTTGAGCTCCGAATGGGTGACGGTGGCACGGTGGATCTTGGTCTTCAACAGGCTCAGTTGCATGCTTGCGGTGCTGCGGTGGGGAAAGGCGCGCAGTTTAGCAGCCGGGGGGTTAAGCGGCAGTGGCAGCAGGGCTTGGCGGCAGCTGCGCGGCGTTGTCCGCTGCGCGTCCCGGCATGCCGGCCGCGGGACATGATTTGGCTGCTCGATGCGGCAATGCGCGCTGCGAACGACGCCAAGCGCGGCCGGTCGAGCGGCGGATCCTTCGATTGCGGATGGCATCGCCAAGCGGTGGGCTGACAGCTTCGGAAAACGTCGGGGCTGAAGCCCCTCCCACAGTGCACCCAGCCGGCTCGCCGCAAGTCCCTGTAGGAGCGGCTTCAGCCGCGACGAACGAAACGGCAGGCGCGACGGCTTCGGACGCAGTCGGGGCTGAAGCCCCTCCTACAGTGCACCCGGCCGGCTCACAGCAACCCCTGTGGGAGCGACTTCAGTCGCGACGCGCGAAGCCAACAGGCGATCCGCCAACCTCGACCGCATTCGGCACATTGCCGACGACGCCACGGCAGCCACTACGCGCTGCCGCGCTCAGAACTCGAGATTGTCGATCAACCGGGTGCGCCCCAGGCGCGCGGCGATCAAGGCCACGCGCGGGCCTTCCTGGTCGTGCGGTTCGCTCAGGTCGGGCAGGCGCAGCACGGTGTAGTCGACGTCGAAGCCCGCGTCCTGCAACTGCCTGGTCGCCGCCGCCTCGATCTCGGCGCGCGGGGTCCCGGCCAGATGGCCGTCGCGCATCGCCAGCAGGGTCTGGCGGATCTGCGCCGCGCGCGGCCGTTCCTCGGCCGACAGGTACTGGTTGCGCGAGCTCATCGCCAGGCCGTCGGCCTCGCGCACGATGCTGCCGCCCAGGATCTCGATCGGGAACGCCAGGTCGGCGACCATCTGCCGGATCACCGCCAGCTGCTGGTAGTCCTTCTTGCCAAACGCGGCCAGATCCGGCTGCACCTGGTTGAACAGGCGCGCGACCACGGTGCAGACGCCATCGAAATGGCCGGGCCGGCAGGCGCCCTCCAGCACTTCGCTGACTCCGGGCGTGTGCATGCGCAACGCCAGTTCCACGCCTAGCGGGTACATGCTCTCCACCGTCGGCAGCCACAGCGCGTCGCAGCCGGCGTCCTCCAGGCCGCTGGTATCGGCTTCGGGAGTGCGCGGGTAGCGGGTGAAGTCCTCGTTCGGCCCGAACTGGGTCGGGTTGACGAACACGCTGGACACCACCCGGTCGGCGTACTGCCGGGCCAGCATCACCAGCGAGAAATGCCCGGCATGCAGGTTGCCCATGGTCGGCACGAAGGCCACGCGCAGGCCCTGCCGCTTCCAGCCGGAAACGACGGCGCGCAGCCGGGCCAGGTCGGTGATGGTCTCGATCATTTGGCGTAGGCGTGTTCGGCGTCGGGGAAGGTGCCGGCGCGCACGGCGTCGGCGTAGGCGCGCACGGCGCCGGCGATGGAGCCGCCTTCGGCCAGGAAATCCTTGACGAAGCGTGGCCGCCGGTGGCCGCTGTCCAGGCCCAGGAAGTCGTGCAGCACCAGCACCTGGCCGTCGCAGTCGGGACCGGCGCCGATGCCGATGGTGGGGATGCCGATCGCGGCGGTGATCCGCGCGGCCAGCGGCGACGGCACGCACTCGAGCACCAGCAGCGCGGCGCCGGCCGCGGCCACCGCCTTGGCATCGGCCAGCAGCTTGGCCGCAGCGGTCTCCTCGCGGCCCTGGATCTTGTAGCCGCCGAAGGTCAGCACCGACTGCGGGGTCAGGCCCAGGTGCGAACACACCGGGATGTCGCGCTCGCTGAGGAAGCGGATCACCTCCAGCTTGTGCCCGGCGCCCTCCAGCTTGACCATCTCCGCGCCGGCCTGCAGCAACCGGGTGGACGCGTCCAGCGCGCGCTCGGGGGTGGCGTCGGACTGGAACGGCAGGTCGGCCACCAGCAGCGCACGCTGCAGCACCCGCGCCACCGCGGCGGTGTGGTAAACGATGTCGTCCACGGTCACCGGCAGGGTCGAGTCGTGGCCCTGCACCACCATGCCCAGCGAATCGCCGATCAGGATCAGGTCCACCCCGTTGGCGTCGAACGCGCGCGCGAACCCGGCGTCGTAGGCGGTCAGCATCACCAGTTTCTGCCCGCGGCGCTTGGCCTCGGCCAGGGCGGGGACGGTCCAGGGCTTGCTGTCGGCGTGGCTGCTCATAAGCTCATGCGGTGCGGTGATAAGCCGGGCATTATCTACCGATTGCCACGATCCCGTCGGTTTCGATGCGGTCGCGTATGTCACGCACCGTTCCATGGCCGGGGACCATGGCGTCGGCCGCGATCTCGGCCAACGGCAGCAGCACGAAACCGCGCTGGTGCAGGTAGGGATGCGGCACCTGCAGCCCGGGCAGGTCGATCACCGCCTCGGCGTACAGCAGCAGGTCCAGGTCCAGGGTGCGCGGCCCCCAGCGCTCGCCGGCCGTGCGCTGGCGGCCGTGGCGGCCTTCCAGCGCCAGCAGCGCCTGCAGCAGTTCGGGCGCCGACAGCGCGGTGCTCAGCACGGCGGCGGCGTTGATGAAGTCCGGCTGCGCTTCATTGCCCCAGGCCGGGCTGCGGTACAGCTGCGAGGCGCGCAGCAGGCGGGTGTGCGGCAGCGTGTCCAGCGCGGCGATGGCCGCGCGCAGGGTCGCGGCCGCATCGCCGAGGTTGCCGCCCAGGCCGATGCAGGCCTGCACCGGCGCGGCGGAAAGCGGCTCGTTCACTCGGCCGGGGCGGCGGCATCCGGACGCCGGCGCCGGCGCCGGCGGCGCTTGGGGGTTTCCTCGCTGTCGGCCGGGGCCATCGCCACCTCGTCGCCGACGTAGTCGATCTCCGGGTCGAAGCCGCGCGGCGGCGGCGCATAGCCGGGCTGCTGCTGCAGTTCGCGCCAGTAGGCGATGTCGGCCTCGTGCTCGGCCGAGGCCGACTGGCGCAGGATCAGGAAGTCGAACGCGGCGCGGAAGCGCGGGTGCGACAAGGTCCGCACCACCCGCTTGCGCTGGCGCGAGGTGAAGCGCGACTGCAGCAACCAGATCTCCTGCATCGGCAGCGAGAACCGCCGCGGCAGCGCGACCGTGCTCAGCTGGTGCAGGGTCACCCGGTCGGCGGCGCGGCGCTGCGCCTCCTCCAGCTGCATGCCCTGCTTCTGCAGCGCCATCAGCGCGCGGCAGTAGGCCGGCCACAGCAGCAGCGCGAACAGGAACGCCGGCGACACCGGCTCGTCGTTGGCCACCCGCGCATCGGTGTTGCGCAGGCCCTCGATCAGCATCCGCCGCAGCGCGCCGCTGCGGTTGGAGGCGAGCGCCGCCGCGCTCTCCGGGAACAGCGCGGCGAGCAGGCCGTAGCGCTCCAGGCCTTCGAAGCTGGCCACGCCGTCGCCGGACAGGAACAGCTTCAGCACTTCCTCGAACAGCCGTGCCGGCGCCGCTTCGGCCAGCAGCCCGGCCAGGCGCGGGATCGGTTCGGCGGTGGTCGGCTCGATCTCGAAATCCAGCTTGGCGGCCAGGCGCACCGCGCGCAGCATGCGCACCGGGTCTTCGCGGTAGCGCTGCTCGGGGTCGCCGATCATGCGCATCAGCCGCGCCTGCACGTCGGCGAAGCCGCCGGTGTAGTCGCGCACCGAGAAATCCTCGATCGCGTAGTACAGCGCGTTGCAGGTGAAGTCGCGGCGCACCGCGTCGTCCTCGATGCTGCCGTAGACGTTGTCGCGGACCAGGCGACCGTTGTCGAGCTCGCGGTCGCCGCTGCCGTCATCGACGTTGGCGCGGAACGTGGCCACCTCGATGATCTCGCGGCCGTAGACCACGTGCGCCAGGCGGAAGCGGCGGCCGATCAGGCGGCAGTTGCGGAACAGCTGCTTGACCTGTTCGGGGGTGGCGTCGGTGGCGACGTCGAAGTCCTTGGGCTGCAGCTCGACCAGCAGGTCGCGGACCGCGCCGCCGACCAGGTACGCGCCGAAGCCGGCTTCGCGCAGCCGGTACAGCACGCGCAGCGCATTGGGACTGATGTCCTTGCGCGAGACGTTGTGCTGATCGCGCGGGATCAGCTGCAGAGTGAACGGCACAGGAACTGGCGGGTTGATGATGGCGCTTCCGTATCGAGTTGCGGGATTGCCGGCGGGCGGCTAGCCCCATATACTAGCGCCCTGCAATCGATGCGACCAACCTGCTCCCTTCGTCTAATGGTTAGGACGTGGCCCTCTCAAGGCTAAAACAGGGGTTCGAGCCCCCTAGGGAGCACCATCGCCGCCTCGCCTGCAGTGAAAACCACAAAAGCCCCGCATCCGCGGGGCTTTTGCGTTGTGCGGCCGGCCGATGCGGCGCCCCCTCACTAGACGAGGCACCGCGCTGCGAAACCGGCCGTGGCCGCGATCCGCCCCACCGGCGGCCGTTTCGCCCGGCACCGGCGCGGCCTGGGCCGCGCCGGCGCGGACTCAGCCCTGCATCTGCTCCAGCTCGCGACCCTTGGTCTCGTACACATACTTGAGCACGAAGAACACCGAGATGAACGCGGCCACGGTGTAGATGCCGTAGGCGCCAGCCAGGCCGATGCTGCCGAGCAGAATCGGGAACGACACGGTGATGGCGAAGTTCGAGGTCCACTGCGCCGCGCCCGCCACCGCCAGGCCGGAGCCGCGGATCTGGTTGGGGAACATCTCGCCCAGCATCACCCACATCACCGGGCCCCAGGACATGTTGAAGAAGATCACGTAGACGTTGGCCGCGATCAGCGCCAGCCGGCCCATGCCCGGCGACATCGCCAGCTTGCCGGCTTCGTCCAGCGAGGCGCTGGCGAAGGCCAGCGTGACCAGCGCCAGCGACACCGCCATGCCGGCCGAGCCGACCCACAGCAGCGGTTTGCGCCCGATCTTGTCGATCAGCATCACCGTAATCAGGCAGGCGCCGATGCTCAGCGCGCCGGACAGCACGTTGATCAGCAGCGAGTCGCTTTCGGAGAAGCCCACCGCCTGCCACAGCACCGCGCCGTAGTAGAACACCACGTTGATGCCGACCAGCTGCTGGAAGGTGGCCAGGCCGATGCCGATCCACACGATCGGACGCACCTTGCCGGTGACCTTGCTGACCAGGTCCGACAGCTTCGGCTTGTGCTGGTCGGCCGCCAGCGAGGCGGAGATCTCGGTCAGCTTGGCCTGCGCTTCGCGCGGGCCGTAAAGCTTGGTCAACACCACCAGCGCGGCGTCGCGGCGGCCCTTGACCACCAGGTAGCGCGGGCTCTCCGGGATCGCCAGCAACAGCAGCAGGAACACCAGCGAGGGGAACGCCTGCATCCAGAACATCCAGCGCCACGCGGCCTGGCCCAGCCACAGCGGCTCGGTCGAGGCGCTGGCCAGCTTGACCAGCAGGTAGTTGCTCAGGAACGCGGTGAACAGGCCGCTGATGATGGCGATCTGCTGCACCGTGGCCAGCCGACCGCGATAGCGCGCCGGGGCGACCTCGGCGATGTACGCCGGCGACATCACGCTGGCCGCGCCGACCGCGAAGCCGCCCATGACCCGGGCGAAGACGAAGAACAGGGAGCTGTGCGCGGCGCCGGCGCCGATCGCCGACAGCAGGAACAGCACCGCGGAGATGATCAGCACCGCGCGGCGGCCGAGCCGGTCGGCCAGCCAGCCGGCGAAGAACGCGCCGAACGCGCAGCCCAGCAGCATCGAGGCGACCTCGAAGCCGGTGCCGGCGGCGCTGGAATGGAAGGTCTGCTTGAGGCCGTCGACGGTGCCGTTGATCACGCCGCTGTCGAAGCCGAACAGGAACCCGCCGATGGTGGCGACGCAACTGATGAGGATGATGAGACGCGTGTTCTCGCCTGCGCCATCGGCGTGGCGGTCTAGGGATACGCTGGACATTGAGTCACCTGGTGTCGTGCAGAAAGGAGAACGGCCATCGCGGGAAGAGACGGCACGGCCGGCGGTCACGCGACCGCCGGCCGTCGCGCATCAGCGGATCAGGTACTGGTTGATCAGGTTCTCGTAGGCTTCCTGGCGGCCGCTGGCCTGCTTGGGCGCGCCGGCCTTGGCCGCGTGCGCCGCCAGGTCCGCCAGGGTGCTGCTGCCGGCCGCGAACGCCGCGCCGGCGCCGCTGTCGAAGCTGCTGTAGCGCTCGGCGCGCCACTGCTCCAGCGGCGAGGACGTCAGCAGCGCATGCGCAACCTCCAGCCCGCGCGCGAACGCGTCCATGCCGCCGATGTGCGCCAGGAACAGGTCCTGCGGATCGGACGACTCGCGCCGCACCTTGGCGTCGAAGTTCAGCCCGCCCGGCGCCAGCCCGCCCTGCCGCAGCACCACCAGCATCGCCCCCACCGTGTCGTACAGGTCGGTCGGGAACTGGTCGGTGTCCCAGCCGTTCTGCGGATTGCCGCGGTTGGCGTCGATGCTGCCCAGCAGGCCCGCATCGGACGCCACCTGCAGGTCATGCTCGAAGCTGTGGCCCGACAGCGTGGCGTGGTTGGCCTCGATGTTGAGCTTGAAGTCCTGGTCCAGCCCGTGCTGGCGCAGGAAGCCGATCACCGTGGCGCTGTCGAAATCGTACTGGTGCTTCATCGGCTCCATCGGCTTGGGCTCGATCAGGAAATTGCCGGTGAAGCCGATGCTGCGGCCGTAGTCGCGCGCGATGGTGAGGAAGCGCGCCATGTTGTCCTGCTCGCGCTTCATCTGCGTGTTGTGCAGGCTGGCATAGCCTTCGCGGCCGCCCCAGAACACGTAGTTCTCCCCGCCCAGCTCCACCGTGGCGTCGAGCGCGGCCTTGACCTGCACCGCCGCGCGCGCGACCACGTTGAAGTCCGGGTTGGTCGAAGCACCGTTCATGTAGCGCGGGTGCGAGAACAGGTTGGCCGTGCCCCACAGCAGCTTGATGCCGGTGTCGGCCTGGCGCTGCTTGGCAATGCCGACCATGTGCTGCAGATTCTTCTCGTACTGGCCGACGTCGTCGGCGTCCGGCGCCAGGTCGATGTCGTGGAAGCAGTAGTACGGCACGCCGAGCTTGGTGAAGAACTCGAACGCCGCATCGGCCTTGGCCTCGGCGCGGCCCAGCGCATCGCTGCCGGCGTCCCACGGATAGGCGCGCGTGCCCGGCCCGAACGGATCGGCGCCGTTGCCGCAGAAGCTGTGCCAGTACGCCACCGCGAAGCGCAGGTGCTCGGCCATGGTCTTGTCGCCGATGCGCTTGGCCGCGTCGTAGACCTTGAACGCCAGCGGGTTGTCCGAGGCCTTGCCTTCGAACGCGATGCGGCCGATGCCCGGGAAGTATTCCTTGGCGCCGATGTAGACGGAGTTGCTCATGACGAAATCCTGGTGTGCGTTTGCGGGGGAAAGTGTGGGTCAGCCGGCGTAGAGCGGGCCAATGGCGTGCAAGTGTTTCAGGAAGGTCTGGTAGTGCGCCTGGTACTGCGCGCCGCGTTGCGGATCCGGCTGCGCGGACAGCGCGGCCTCGTCCTGCTGGTGCTGCAGCACCACCTCGGCCAGGCTGGCGCGGTCGCCCTGCGCGTGGCCGTCGGCCCACAGCGCCTGCAGCGCGGCGCCGAATGCGGCGCCCTCGGCCTGCGCCGGCACGTGCACCGGCAAGCCGAACAGGTCGGCGATGAGTTGCCGCCACCCTGCACTCTTGCTGCCGCCGCCGGTGACATAGATCGAGTCGAACGCCAGCCCGGCATCGACGAAGGCGTCATAGCCGTTGCGCAGGCTGTAGGTCGCGCCTTCCATCGCCGCACGGTAGAAATGCGCCGGGGTGGTGTTGTGCAGGTCCATGCCGGTCATGCAGCCACGCGCGGCCGGCAGGTTCGGGGTGCGCTCGCCGTTGAAGAACGGCAGCAGCACCAGCCCGCCGGCGCCGGGCGCGGTGGCGTCGAGCAAGGCCTCGCCCTGCCCGGTCTTGATCCCGAACAGGCGCGAGATGGTCTCGGTGGCCACGGTGCAGTTCATCGTGCAGATCAGCGGCAGCCAGCCGCCGCTGGACGAGCAGAACGCAGCCCAGCGCGCGGCATCGTCGACCACCGGCCGGTCGGCGTACGCGAACAGCGTGCCGGAGGTACCCAGGCTCATCGTCAGCCGCCCGGGCACCACGTTGCCGGTGCCGATCGCGGCCATCATGTTGTCGCCGCCGCCGGTGGCCACGCGCACCTCGGGCGGCAGTCCCAGGGTCTGCGCCGCCGCGGCGGACAGGGCGAAGGTGGTCTCGGTCGGCACCAGCGGCGGCAGCGCTGCGGCCAGGTCGCGCTGCGGATCGATCGCCTGCAGCAGCGGCGCCGACCATTGCCGGGTGCGCACGTCCAGCCAGCCGCTGCCGGAGGCGTCACCGAACTCGGTGTAGCGCTCGCCGGTCAGCCAGAAATTGACGTAATCGTGCGGCAGCAGCACCGAGGTCATGCTGGCGTAGGCCTCGCTGCGGTGCTTGCGCGTCCACGGCAGCTTGGAGGCGGTGTAGCCGGCCAGGATCGGGTTGCCGGCCAGTTCCACGCAGCGCTGTTCGCCGCCGGCGGCCTGCATGATCTCCTCGCACTCGCGCTGGGTGCTGGTGTCGCACCACAGCTTGACCGGCGCGGTCACCTGTCCTTGTGCATCCACCGGCACGAAGCCGTGCTGCTGGCCGGACACCGAAATCGCGCGCACCTGCGCGCGCTGCTCGGCGCTCAGCGCGGCGAAGCAGGCGACGATGCCGTCGATCCACCACTGCGCCTGCTGCTCGCGGGTGCCGTCGTCGCGGCTGATCAGTTCCAGCGCGTGGCCGTGCGTGGCGACCACGCGGCGGCTGTCCGCATCGTAGGCCAGCAGCTTGACGCTCTGCGTGCCGACGTCCAGGCCGATGTACAGACTCATTGCCGCACCAGCCGATCGTTGCGCAAACCCAGTTCCATCGTCGCTCCAGGGGAAAGGTCGGCGGTCAGGGTCTGCCCGCCGTAGACCAGAGTGTAGTGCCCGCCGCGGTCGCTGCTCAGCCGCGCATGCTGCAGGCGGCCATCGCGCCACGCCAGATCGACGCCGGCCGCGCCGCGCACGCGCAATCCGCGCACCTCGCCGCGCGGCCAAGCCTGCGGCAGCGCCGGCAACAGCCAGATGCTGTCGCCCCAACTCTGCAGCAGCATTTCGGTGATGCCGGCGGTGCCGCCGAAGTTGCCGTCGATCTGGAACGGCGGATGCGCGTCGAACAGATTCGGGTAGGTGCGCTCGGGCGACAGCAGCATCGCCAGAATACGATGCGCGTGCTCGCCGTCGTGCAACCGCGCCCACAGGTTCAGGCGCCAACCGATGCCCCAGCCGGTAGCGCTATCACCGCGGATCTGCAAAGAGCGCCGCGCCGCGGCGGCCAACTCCGGGGTGTCGCGCAGATTGATCTGGCTGGAGGGATGCAGCGCATACAGGTGCGAGACGTGGCGATGGTGGATTTCCGGGGCCTGCATGTCCCAGTCCTGCTGCCATTCCTGCAGTTGCCCGGCGCGGCCGATCCGGTCCGGCGGCAGCTGCGCGCGCAGTTCGGCCAGGCGCGCGCCGAAGGCCGCATCCACGCCCAGCAGCTGGCCCATTTTGATGCACTGCGCAAAAAGATCGCGCAACAATTGCGCGTCCATCGCCGGTCCGGCGCACAGTGCGGCACCGAACGGATGCTGGTTCTCCGGCGACAGCGACGGGTTGGTCACCATCGCGCCGGTGTGCGGATCGCGCACCAGGGTGGCGACGAAGAACTCGGCCGCGCCCTTGAACAGCGGATAGATGCGTCGCAGGTAGGCGCGGTCGCGGCCGTAGTCCCAGCGGTCCCACAGCTGCTGCAGCAGCCACACCCCGCCCATTGGCCACAGGCTCCACTTCACGCCGTCGATCGGTCCGGCCTGGCGCCACAGGTCGGTGTTGTTGTGCACCACCCAGCCCGGCGCGGCGTACATCGCCCGCGCGGTGCGGGCACCGGTTTCTGCCAGATCGAACAACATGGATTCCAGCGGCTCCACGCATTCGTGCAAGGCGTTGGCTTCGCTGGGCCAGTAGTTCATCTGCGTATTGATGTTGATCGTGTACTTGCTCTCCCACGGCGGCTGCATCAGGTCGTTCCAGATGCCCTGCAGGTTGGCCGGCTGGCTGCCCGGCCGCGAGCTGCTGATCAACAGGTAGCGGCCGTACTGGTGGTAGAGCGCGGCCAGCGCCGGATCGTTGCCCTCGGCGAAGCGCTGCACGCGTTCGTCGGTGGGCAGCTGTGCGGCGTCGCTGCTGCCCAGGTCGATCGCGACCCGGCGGAACAGCCGCCGGTGCGCGGCCAGGTGCCGTTCCAGCAATTGCGCGTAGGGCAATGCGGCCGCCTTGCGCAGCTGCGCGGCGCTGAGCGCGAGCGGATCGCCGCCGACGTCGTCGTAGCGGCGGTAGCTGGTGGCCGCGGTCAGCAGCAGCACCACCTCGTCGGCGCCTTCGATGCGGATCCGCCCGCGTTCGATGCGGGTCTGGCCGCCAGTGGCCTGCGGCAGCACGCGCAACGCAAAGCGCAGCCCGCCCTCGATGCCGGCGAATCCGGCGTTGCGCCCGGCGTACAGCAGCGCGCCCTGCTCGTCGCTGACCTCGCCCGCCTGCGGACTGTCGATGCCGATGCGCAGCGAGATGCGGCCGGGTTTGTCGCAGGACAGCCGCACCACGATGCACTGTTCGGTCGACGAGACGAACACCTCGCGCAGGTGGGTGGCGCCGCCGGAGGCGAAGCGGGTGCTGGCCAACGCCGTGTCCAGGTCCAGTTCGCGCCGATAGCCGTCGATGCCGTCGGCACGGTCGTAGTCGAGCAGCAAATCGGCCAGCGGCTGGTACGGCATCTGCTTGCGCGGGCGCGACAGCATCTTCGCGTCGGCCAATGCCTCGGCCTCGGCGTAGCGGCCGGCGAAGATCAACGCACGCACTTGCGGCAGCGCCGCCAACGCCTCCGGCGAAGTCGCGTCGTAGGGCTGGCCCGCATACAGCGTGTCTTCGTTCAACTGCAGGCGTTCGTGGGCGATGCCGCCCCACACCATCGCACCGAGCCGGCCGTTGCCGACCGGCAGCGCCTCCACCCACTGCGTGGCCGGGCGCGGGTACCACAGGGTCAGCGCGGCAGGATCCGCAGGCGCTGCCGCAGTCGCGGCCGCGTCCCCGGCCGCCGACGGTGTGCGCTCGGCGGCCGGGGACGCGCCGGCCGCGACCGGCACGGACAGCCCGGTCACCAGGCCGGCGCCGATCGCCTTGCACAGTTCGCGGCGGGTCAGCGCGATGCTCATCCTGCCTCCCCGCGCGGATGGGCGTACGCCGCGGGCATCACTTCGCCTTGCCCTTGCGCTTGGCGCCCTTCGCCGCCTTGCGCGCCACGCTCAGGCTCTTGCCGCTGTACTGCACGCTGGCGTCGGCCTTGGGCTCCAGCGCACCGGTCTCCTCGCGCACGCCGTCGACGAAGCGCACGTTGATGGTGCGCTTGGCCTGCATGCCCGGCCAGTTGCCCTGGCGTGCGCCGATGGTCAGTACGCCCTTGGCCTGGTTCCAGCTCAGCGGAATGCGGCTGAACTCGCCCTTCTCGTAGCCATAGCCCTTGCCGTCGTCCTCGTACAGCGAGAACTGGCCGTCGGCGCCGGTGTAGACGACCACGGTCAGCGGCGCGTTCGGCACTTCGTCCACGTATTGCTGCACGGTGGTGGTGGGCACGATGGAACCGGCGCGCACGAACAGCGGCATGCGCTGCAGCGGCGCGGCGGCATCGATGCGCTGGCCGCCTTCGTAGCGCTTGCCGCTGTTGAAGTCGATCCACGAGGTACCGGCCGGCAGGTAGACCTGGCGCGAGGTGGCGCCGAAACGGGTCACCGGCGCGACCAGGAACGCCGGCCCGAACAGGTACTGGTCGTTGATGTCGGCGACCTTGGGATCGTTGGGGAAATCCATCGGCAGGCCGCGCATCATGCTGCCGTCGCGATGGTAGGTGTCGCCGGCCAGCGTGTAGATGTACGGCAGCAACGCATAGCGCAGGCGGCTGTAGTACGCCATGCTCGCGTAGTACGGGGTGCCTTCCGGGGCGATGTTCCAGATCTCGCGGAACGGGAACTGGCCGTGCGAGCGGAACAGCGGCACGAACGCGCCGAACTGGAACCAGCGCGTGTTGAGTTCGCGCCATTCCGCCTGGTGCGCCGGCTCCTGGTCCTCGTAGCGCTTCTCCACCGCGAAGCCGCCGATGTCGAAGGTCCAGTTCGGCAGGCCCGACATGGAGACGTTGACGCCGGCGGAGATCTGGTCGCGCATGTCGTCCCAGCGCGAGACGATGTCGCCGCTCCACACCGCCACCGCGTTGCGCTGGGTGCCGGCATAGCCCTTGCGCGAGAGGATGAACACGCGCTTGCCGTCGGCGGCGCGGTCGCCCTCATAGACGCCATGGGTGTGCGGCAACGGGTAGGAATTGAAGAACTCGGTGGACGGGCCCAGCGCGGTCGGCGTGGTGCGCGCCTTGCGCTCGCCGATGTCCAGGTTGGAGTGCACGTCCGGCTCGTCGGCGTCCATCCACCACGCGTCGAAGCCCTTGCTGTTGAGCTTGTCGTTGATCTGCCGCCAGTAGATCGCCTGCGCGTCGGCCGAATACGGGTCGTAGAACGAGTTCTTGTAGCCCTTGCCGATCCAGTCCAGCTCGCCAACCTCGACGTTGCGCTTGTACATGTGCCCGGCGGCGTCGAGTTCCTTGTAGTTGGCGGTGGTCGGATAGAACTTGGGCCAGATCGAGATCATGATCTGCGCGTGCATGTCGTGCACCGACTTGACCATGCCGTCCGGGTCCGGGAAATGGGTCTTGTCGAAGTCGTGCGAACCCCACGCGTTCTCCGGCCAGTACGACCAGTCGAGCACAATGTTGTCGATCGGCAGCTTGCGCTTGCGGTACTCGGCCAGCGCGCCGACCAGTTCGTCCTGGCTCTTGTAGCGCTCGCGGCTCTGCCAGAAACCGTAGGCCCACTTCGGCAGCAGCACCGCCTTGCCGGTCAGTTCGCGGTAGCCGGCGATGACCTGGTCGGCGTCGGCGCCGGCGACGAAGTAGTAGTCGATCATCTGCCCGGCCTCGGACCACAGCGACAGGTCCTTGGCTTCGGCCGCTGGCAACGGGTCGCGGTGCAGCAGCGCGATGTAGCTGGGGTCGATCAGGTCCCATTCGACCTTGACCTTGTGGCGCTGGCCCGGCTGCAGCGCGAGGGTGAATTCGTTGTGCCACGGGTTCCAGTTCTGGCGCCAGCGGTCGACCACCAGCTTGCCGTCCACATACAGCTTGGCGTACTCGCTGGCGTACAGCGAGAAGCTGTGCTCGCCGCCGCTCCTGGCTTCGATCTCGCCTTCCCAGGTGACCTGCATGCGGCTCTTGTCGCTGGGCTTGGCCTTCTTCGGGAACTTGCCCAGGTCCTTCAGGTACTGGTAGTTGAGCTCTTTTTCGCGGCGCTCCAGCACCTGCTTGCCGTTGACCGAATAGCGCGCGGTCAGCGCGCCCGGCTTGCCCTTGGCGTCGTACAGCTTCAGCGACGCCGGCAGCGGCTGCAGACCGCGCGGGTCGCCCATGCGGGTGATCGAATTGTTGTCCCACAGGATGCCGTAGTTGCGGCTGGACACCAGGTACGGCACCGCCAGGTCGATATTGCTCTGCAGCAGCTCGACATTGCGGCCTTTCTGGTTCATCCAGCCCTGCTGGTGCTGGCCGAAGCCGTAGAAGGCCTCGTCGTCGGGCGAGGCGAAGCGCTGGCGCGTGCTCAGGTAGGACTTGCCCTCCACCTTCAGCGGCGCGAAGCTGCGCCCGCCGGCCACTTCCGCCAGCAGCGGCTTGCCGCTGGCATCGGCGAAGCTGACGTGGCCGTCGACGGTGGATACCTGCGCGGTGACCTTGGCGGTCTTGACCCGCACCGTGCCGCCCTGCTCGTCCAGCTGGAACGCGGTATCGCCCTGCACCGGCACCCGCATCAGGCTCGGGGTGCGCTTGAAGTCGCCGTCCGGATCGGCGCTGACGCGGATGATGCCGCTGTCCACCACCTGCAGGCGCACCGGCGCGGCGCCCTTGGCGCTGGGACGCACGGTGACGCCGTCGGCGTCCTTCTTCACTTCCTGCGCGTGGGCGCCGGCGGCGAGCACCGCCAGCGACAGGGCCAGCAGGCGCGGCAGCGGCTTCAGCGCCAGGCGGACGGGACGGTTCGAGTTGTGCATGTTCACTCCCTCTGTAGCGGATGACGGTGCCGCACGCTGGCGGCGCCGAGGTGTCAGTAGGTGGCCAGCGTGATCTTCAGCAATTGCGGCCTGTCGGAGAAATTGACCCCGTAGTCGGTCTGGTCGCCGTTCCAGTTGCGCTGGAACCGCCACTGTTCGCCATCGTAGAAGCCTTCCTCGACGCGGTCGTAGACCATGTTGGCGGTGGCCTCGCTGGCCGGATGCAGGGTCACCCGCACGTGGTAGCCGGTGACCAGGAATTCGTCCGGGCCCAGCTCGGCGATCAGCGCCGCACCGCTCGGCTCGGGGTTGCCGGGCGGCGTGCCCTTGAACCAGAACTGCGGCACGCCGTAGGTGATGGTCGCGCTCCAGCGCTCGTTGAGCCGCAGCTCCTGCACCGGCTGGCCCGGCTCCTCGGCGGTGCCGTGCAGCTTGCCCTGCGAGGCGGCCTTGGCGAACGGGCGCATGCCCAGGCTCACCGACTTGAAGCCCAGCGCGAACGGCGCCATGGTCGGCTCGTCCACGGTCTTGGCGCCCAACGGCCAGTTGGAATACCCGCTGTAGTCGATGCCGAAGGTGGACCAGCCGATGCCGTCGTGGCCCAGCGTCGGGTACAGGTAGCGCGCGTACTCCGGGCGGTTGCCGGTCTCGGCCACGAACAGCGCGTTGTCCGGGCGCGCGTAGCGTTCCAGCACCGTGGTGTACATGCGGTACTCGGGCATGTAGATGTCCGGGGCCAGCAGGTCGATGTGCGGCGCGGCCGCCTTCCAGACGTCGAGCACGTTGTCGGTGGGGCCGCCGCTGGCGTACTGGCCCGGCTGGCCGGGATTGAACGGACCGCGCAGCGCCGCGTTGACGTACATCGGCAGCGGGTACTCGGCCTTGCCGGCCGCGGCCACCTGGTCGATGAAGCGGCCGATGTGCCAGGCATGGAAGAACTCGTCGGCATCGGCGCCGAACACCTGCGCCCAGGTGCCCGGCTGCTTGCCCAGTTTCTGCAGCAGCGCCTCGGGCACCGGACCGTCGAAGGCCTGCTGCGCCAGCGGCGAGAAGTCGCGCACGCTGCCGTAGGTGCCGGGCTCGTTCTCCGGCTGCACCATGATCACGGTGCGCTGCGGGTCGGCCTGCTTGAGATGCTTCATGAAGGCGACGAAGGCCTTGCGGTCGGCCTCCAGCGTGGCCGGCGCCAGCGGCGACAGCGAGCCGATGTGCTTGCCGTCGCGGGTAACCACGCGCGGGAAGCGCGCGTTGTCGGTCTTGACCCAGTGCGGCGTGTAGGCCGGGCCGTTGTTCTTCCAGGTGCCGAACCACAGCAGCACCAGCCGCACCTTGCGCTCGCGCGCCTGCGCCAGCAGCGTGTCGACGAAGGAAAAGTCGAATTTGCCCTCCTCCGGCTCCACCTGCTCCCAGGCGATCGGCACCTGCACGGTGTTGGGACCGAGGAACTGCATCGCCGGCCATACCTGTTCCAGCGCCGCCGGGTAGTTGCTGGAATTGTTGACCTGCGCGCCAAGGATCAGGAACGGCGCGCCGTCGACCAGCAACGTGTGCTTGCCGTCCTTGCTGACGAACTGCGGGATCGGCGCCTGTTGGGCCGGCGCAGGCGCAGGTGCCGGCGCGGCGCCGGACCTGGCCGCGGGCGCGCCGGCGGCATCGGCGGCGGCGGGCGGCGCGGGTTGGTCGGACTGGCATGCGGCCAGCGCCAGCGACAGCGCGCAGGCCAGCAGCGGACGCCAGCGCGGGGCGGCTGCGCGAGTGCGCGGAACGGGGGATTTCATGCGGTCAGCACTCCGTGTCACCAGGTGTCGGTTCGGAAAGGGGAAACAGGCAATTGTTCGCGATTGACCAGGTTGGCCTCGGCCGGGTTCTCGCTCCAGGCGTAGCGCACTGCCTGCGGCTGCGCCACCTCGGCGCTCTCGACCAGCACGCGGTCGCCGTCGATGCGCGCCTGCGCCGGATGGAAGCGGCGATCTGCGCCGGCGACGCTGAAGCCGCGCAGCGGGCCGCCGCCACGCACCGCCAGCGCGCTGCCCATCGGATCGAACCGCAGCCTCGCCGTGCGCCCATCGAATTCGGCGCGTTGCAGCGTCGGCGCGCTGTAGACCAGCGCTTCGCCGTAGGCGACGTGGCGCGCGACCAGCGCCAGGCGATGGCCGACGTCCTGCTTGTTGGTCGGATGGATGTCGCCCGGCTCGCCGATGTCGATGGTCACCGCCTGCGCGGTCGCCGGCAGCGCCAGGGTCTTGGACTGCGACTCGCGCAGCAGCGCCCACGGACTGAGATCGCCCTTGTCGGCGCCAGCGCGGAAATTGGCCAGCTGCACCCACAGGAACGGCAGCTGCGGCTGTCCGCGTTCGGTGCGCCAGTGCCGGATCATCGCCGCGAACTGCTCGCGGTAGCGCAGCGCGCCGCCCGCGTTGGCGTTGCTCTCGCCCTGGTACCAGATCACCCCCTTGAGCGGGAACGGCTGCAGCGGATGGATCATGCGGTTGTACAGCAGCGTCGGCTGCTGGTTGCGGCTGTCGTCCAACGCCACCACCACCTTGGCCGGACGGAATGTCCAGCCCTGCAGCGGGCGCCGGTCGCCCTCGCCCGCCTGCACGAAGCGCTCGGCGTCGTCGCCGTGCAGGCCGCCGCCGCCGCTGAGGTCGGTGACCCGCACCGCGACATGGTTGACGCCGGCCTGCAGCGCCGTCGCCGGCACGCGATACACGCGCGGCAGGTTCCATTGCTTTTCGGTCTGCCCGACCGGCTGGCCGTTGACGTAGGTGACATCCGAATCGTCGATCTGGCCGACGCCCAGGGTGACGCCGGCCTTGGCTTCGGCGGCGCTGAGGGTGAACGAGGTGCGGTACCAGGCGATGCCGTCCATGCCGTCGTAGCCGCTGGCTTCCCAGTTGCGGTCGACCGGGATGCGGTCCCAGTCGCTGTCGTCGAGGTCGGCCGCGCGCCACGCCTCGGCGCCGTCCTGCACCGCCGGCCAGCGCGCGATGCGCTGCCGCACCGCGGCCAGGGTGCGCGCATCCCTGGCCTTCATTTCGGCGACGCTGCGTGCGGTCTGCGTCGCATCCATGCCCAGTGCGGATGCGTCCATCCACGCCTCGATCGCGCTGCCGCCCCAACTGCTGTCGACGATGCCGATCGGCACGCCGGTGCGCTGGCGCAGTTCGCGCGCGAAGAAATAGCCCACCGCGGAGAACGCGCCGGCGTTGTCCGGCGTGGCGGCTTTCCACTCGCCGCCGGCCAGTTGCCGTTCCGGCTGCGCCGACCACGACTTGGGGATCTTGAAATGGCGCAGTTGCGGATCGGCGGCCGCGGCCACTTCGCGCGCACCGTCGCGCGCCTGCGCCAGCGGCCACTCCATGTTGGACTGGCCGCTGGCCAGCCACACGTCGCCGACCAGCACGTCGCCGATGCGGCGCCGCGCACCGTCGCCCTCTACTTCCAGCACGTACGGGCCGCCGGCCGCATGCGTCGGCAGCTGCGCCTGCCAGCGCCCGTCGCCGGCGGCGACGGCGCTCGCCGCGGCGCCGTCCAGGCGTACCTGGATGCGCGCGCCGGGCGTGGCCCAGCCCCACACGCGCATCGGCACATCGCGCTGCAGCACCGCGCCGTCGGCGAACAGCAAGGGCAGTTCCAGCTTCGCCCAGGCCGATGCAGGCAGCATCGCCAGCGCCAGCGCGGCCAGCCATTTCGCAGTGGACAGAGGGAGGGTCATGACGTCGATCCTGTGCTGTTCGAGACGGAGGGATGCGGACGCGGCATCGCCACGCCCGCGCGCCGGCAGGCGTCGTTGCTCGCCGGCCGCGCCATCAGGCCGCTGTGCCGCCGACTATCGCGCATCGCCATAGAAGATGCCTCGGCCACCGGTGGCGAAGTAGACGCGGCCGATCACGCGCGGGTCGCCGGTGACGGCATAGGGACGGCCGAAGCGGTGCGCGTCGTCGTCGATGCGCCGCCAGCGCCGGCCCTCGTCCTCGGAGCGGAATAGCCCGCTGACGCCATCGACATTGCCGGCGAGGAACAGCATCGGCGGCGCGCCGTCGCGCGGCGCGCGGCCCAGGCCCAGCGAACGCGCCTCCACCTTCGCCAGCACCGCGAGCGCGCCGTGTTGCCAGCGCATCACGCCGTGGCTGGGGCTGGCCAGGTACACCACGCCGGCGCGCAACGGGTCCGGGCGCAGCTGCGGGCGGGTGCGCTCGGCGTCCGCCGGCACGCCGATCCCGACGCCGCTGTCGCGGAACCGGCGACCGCCGTCCTCGCTCAGATAGAAGCGCCCGCTGGCCGCATCGACCGCGTACCAGCGCTGCGCATCGACGCGGTCGGCTTCGATCAGCAGGGTGCCGGAGGAACCTTCCACCCGTTCCCAGTGCCGGCCCCAGTCGTCGCTGGCCCAGGCGCTGCCGCCGTTGCGCGGCGACCAGATCACGCGGCTGCCGTCGGCGTTGATGGCGATATGCCCGGCGCCCTCGCCCACCGGCGGTTCGCTGGCGAATGCGCTCCAGCTGGCGCCGCCATCGCGCGACCAGGCGGCACGGACCTCGCCGTCGCGCCGCTCGCGCAGCGTGCCGCTGCGCACCACCAGCTGCGGCGCCTGGCCAGCGGCATCGATGCTCTCGCCGTTGGTCAGCCGCGGCCCGGCGAACTGCGACTGCGCGCGGTCCAGCGTATCGTGGCGGAAACCGTCGATGTCGCCGAGCGCGCTGAGCAACGGCGCACCCTGCGCCGGGCTGAGCAGGTCCAGCGGCACCGTCTCCTCCAGCCCGGCGTCGGCGAACCACCACTGCACCACGCCCTCGGCCGCATCGAACGCGCGCAGGTTGCGCGAGGCCCAGACCCCGTAACCGGTGACGAACCAGGCGCGATCGCTGTCGAACGGATCGATGGCCAGCGACGCCATCCAGTGCGGGCGGGCCTGCGCCGTCCACGGTGCGGTGTCGTGGGCGAAGCGCGAGCGCGGGAACAGCGGCGCCCAGCGGCGTCCGCCGTCGGTGCTGCGGTAGATGTCGTCGCCCGGCGTGTAGCGGCGGAAGGTGCTGGCGATCAGCGTCTGCGGCTGGCGCGGATCCACCGCCACCGCGCCCCAACCGAAGCCCGGCCCGGCATGCGGCTGCGGCACCGGGCTGATGTCGGTCCAGCGCTGCGCGGCCGGCTCGTATTTCCAGACCGCGCCGTCGGCCATCAGGTCCGGGCCCGGCTGGTCGCCGTAGCTGAGGTAATAGATGCCGTCGCTGGAGCGCACCATGTGGCTGGGACGCAATCCGGTGGGCTGCCCAGGCACCGGCTGCCAGCTACGCCCGCCGTCCTCGGACACGAACACGCTGCGCTCCTGCGTGGACACGCCGACGTAGATCCGCTGCGAAGCGCCGCCGCCGGCGGCGCTGGCAGGGTCGAACACGACGAAGGCGATACCGACCTGCTGGCGGCGCCCGGCGTGGTTGACCGCGCTGGCGGCCGCGCTGGTGGCGACTGCCGGAAAGGACGTCACCCGCTGCCAGTGCACACCGCGGTCGTCGCTGCGCCACAGCCCGGCATCGCGCGAACCGAGCAGCAGCACACGGCCATCGTTCGGATCCACCGCCAGCCGTTCGCCATTGCCGCGGCCCAGTTCGTTGCCGCCCAGCTTGAACGGCAGCTCGGTGCGCGCGAAGCTGCGCCCCTGGTCGTGCGAACGCAGCAACGCGGCATTGCCGGCGCGCGGGTGCAGGTAGGTGCCCGCGGCCAGGTACAGCGCCTGCGGATCGTGCGGATCGATCGCGAACGCGTCGATGCCCATCAGGTTCTGGTCGTCGGCACCGAGCCAGTCGGTCAACGCGACCCAGTGCGCGGCCGCCGCATCCCAGCGGTACGCGCCGCCGACGTCGGTGCGCGCATACAGCAGGCCCTGCTGCGCCGGATGGAACAGCAGGCCGGAGACGAAACCGCCGCCGCCGATGGCGACGCTGCGGAACTGGTACGGCAGCGGCGCCGCGGCGAGCGCCGGCAAGGCGCTCCACAACAGCGCCAACAGCAGCAGCGTCGGCCATGCCGAGCACGGCCGCACCGAGCGCTGCAACGTGCCCGGCAACGCATCAGGTTTCAGCACGCGATGTTGCCGCATCGTGCGTTGCGCTCCGATTGCAGCCGACGGCGAGGCCATCGGCAGGAACTCCCCCGCCCCGGGCGCGCGCGGCGCCGGAGCGGAGGACCGTGCCTGCGCCGTCCTCAGAAGCTGGCGCGCAGGGTCAGGCCGTAGCGACGGTCGTTGATGACGAAGTCGCGGTAGCGCGATTCCACGCCCAGGTAGCTCTCGTTGCGGGTATCGAGCAGGTTGACCCCGTCCACCGACACCGACCACACATCGTCGATGTTGTAGCGCACCGACGCGTCCAGCTGGCCGAAGCCCTTGTTGTAGACCGGCAGGTTGCCGGTGCCGTTGCCGGCCGTGGTCACCAGCCAGTCGCTGCGCCAGTTGTAGGCCACGCGCGCCTGGAAGCGCGACAGCTCGTAGCTGAGGATCAGGTTGTAGCTGTTCTTGGACAGCCCCTGCAGCGGCACCGTCAGCGCCTGGCCGTTGGTGTCGGTGGCGGTCGGGCTCGGCGCCTCGCTGTCGACGTAGGTGTAGTTGGCCTGCAGGCCGAAGCCGCTCATCCAGCCCGGCAGGAAATCGAAGAACTGCGTATAGCCCAGTTCCGCGCCCTTGATCCGGCCGTCCTTGCCGTTGACCGGGCGGGTGATCTCCCAGGTCTGGCCGCCATAGACTTCCTCGAACACAGCCTCGGCGATGAAGCCTTCGACCTTCTTGTAGAAGACCGTGCCGTACATCATCGAGCCCTTGCCGAAGTACCACTCCAGCGCGGTGTCGAACTGGTCGGCCTTCATCGGCGCCAGGTCCGGATTGCCGGCCGACCCGGTGCGCCGGGTCACGCCGTCGCCGCCGGTGGCTGTACCCAGGCTCAGGTTCGGGTTGAGCCGGTTGAGGTCCGGGCGCGAGATGCCGCGCGAGGCGGCGAAGCGCCACTGCAGGGTGTCGGTGAGCATCCAACGCAGGTTCAGGCTCGGCAGCACGTCGGTGTAGGTCTGCTGCACGTCCACCGGCAGCAGCCCGCCACCCTCGGCGTCGGTGCCGGTGCGCACGCCCTGCGAATCGACCTTGGTACGCACGATGCGGATGCCGATGTTGCCGTCGAACGGGATCGCGCCATCGTCCACGCCGAAGCGCAGCACGCCATAGGCGGCGTAGGTCTTCTCGCCCTGGCTGTTGATGTTGTTCGGCGCGAACACCAGCGGCGAGGCGCCGAACAGCGCCAGTGTCTGCTCGTAGTTGCCGACCAGTGCATCGGAAGCGGTCAGCGTCGGGCCGAACGCGCGCGAATCGCCGCGGAAGAAGTCGGTGATCGGGTTCTGCACCAGCTCCGCGTCCGGATACTGCGAGAACGGCGCACCGATCGGCATCCAGCGCCATACGTTGCCCTTGTTCTCCGCATCGCGGTCGGTGTAGCGCACGCCGGCCTTGAAACTGCGCGCGAAGCTGTCGTCGAACGCCAGGTCCATGTCCGAGCGCCAGGCGAACTCGGTGGCCTCGTTGTCGTCCTGGTTGTCCAGGTGGAACTTCCAGCCGCTGTAGTTGGCCGCGTCGGCCAGGTAGCCCTGGTTGCCGCTGGCGTCGGTCACCGACAGCCGCGGCAGGTCGCCGCGGAAGTCGATGGTGTAGAGCGGCACGCTGGCCATGCCGGTGCCGACGATGTAGCGGGTACCCTTGGTGGTGGCGTCGATGTACTGGAAATCGGTGCTCAGGGTCAGGTTCGGGGTCACCGTCCACTTGGCGCCCAGCGAATAGTCGGTGGTCACCGACTTGCGCCGGGTCAGGCTGGTGTTGGAATCGGCCGGGGTGTTCTGGAAGGTGCCGCTGACGAACTCGTTGCGGTCGTTGACCACGATGTCGTCGAAGCCCTGCATCGGGTCCTGGCCGCTGTAGGCGAAGAACGAATAGTCGTGCCAGCTGAAGTCGTAGTCCGAGCGCAGCACCTGCGCGGTGACCTCGACGTCGTCGTTCGGCCGCCACTGCAGCGCGAACGCGCCGGTCTTGCGCTTGCGCTCGCCGACCGTGGTGTTGATGCCGGCGCCGTGCGGCACCGAGATGCCCTGCCCTTCGTAGCCCGGCAGATCGGTCTGCGTGTACCACGGCTCGACCGAGATCGTGTCCTGGCGGAACGGGCTGGTCTGCTGCGAATAGTTCACCAGCAGGCCGATCTCGCCGATGCCGGTCTGCCAGCGGTCGCTGTACATGCCCGAGAACGCCGGCTTGCTGTCGTCGGCCAGGTCGTAGTGGTTGTACTGCACGCTGCCGGCGATCTTGCGTGCGTCGTAGTCGAACGGCAGGCGCGTGCGCAGGTCGACGGTGCCGCCCAGGCCGCCTTCGATCATGTCGGCGGACGGGTTCTTGTAGACGTTGACGCCGGCCAGCAGTTCGGCCGAGACGTCCTCGAAGCTCAGCCCGCGGCCGTCGTTGGCGGTGAAGATGTCGCGGCCGTTGAGCTCGGTGCGGACCTGGGTCAGGCCGCGGATGGCGATGCTGCTGCCCTCGCCGTAGTTGCGCGCGATCTGCACGCCGGAGATGCGTTGCAGCGCCTCGGCGACGTTGTTGTCGGGCAGCTTGCCGATGTCCTCGGCCACGATCGAATCGACCAGTTGCTCGGAATTCTGCTTGACCAGCTGCGCCTTGGTCACGCTGCTGCGGGTACCGCTGACCTGCACGGTGTCCAGCTGCGTGGTGGCATCGTCGGCCTGCGCAGGCGGGGCCTGCTCGGCTTGCTGGGCCTGCGCGGCGGATGCGGCGACCAGCGCGGCGACGGCCAGGGCGATCGCGGAACGGCGCACGCCGCGGTCGGAAACAACACGGGTAGAACGGAGCGCCACGGTCCGCGCAAGCGGACAATGGCTATGAGACGCTGACATGGTGCTTCCCTCCCAGGACACATGTGCAAACGGGTTCGGCAATCGCGCCAAGGGCGACGTCGCCGTGTCTGATTGTGCGGACGCACCTGCTTGATGGGTGCTGGCCGCAAGTCCGGCGCGACGGGGTGCCGCAGCGCGCATGCGATCCAAGAAGATCACGACTCGGTCACGAGAATAGGGGCCCGTAGACATGCCATCCAATGAAATATTCACAGTTAGCTATACGTTTTCCACATACGAAACGCCGGTGCGTCTGTGAATCGCGGCATCCGCCGCTGCGCCGGCGTCTCCCGCCGGCTGCGACGCCGGCGCCGCCACAAAAAAGCCCGCATGCTCAGCGCATGCGGGCCGAGGGAAACGCCTTGGCTGGCGTCGCTTACCAGTTGGCGCGCAGCACCAGCGAATAGCGGCGGTCGTTGACGAACCAGCTGCGCGTGTACAGGTGGTTGTCGACTTCGCCGTCGGCATAGGAAGTCGGCCCCATCAACACCTTGGTCACCGTATTGGTCAGGTTGTTGGCCTGGATACCGAGCTGCAGGTGCGGGGTGAAACGATAGAACGCCGAGGCGTCGAGCTGGCCGTAGTCGTCCGACCAGGTCGGCAGCTTGGTCGCCACGTCGCTGGCGGTCAGCAGGTAGCGCGAACGCCAGTTGTAGGCCAGGCGCACCGACAGCGGTCCCTTCTCGTAGATCCCGGCAAAGTTGTAGCTGCGCCGCGACAGCCCTTCCAGCGGCAGGCTCACCCCGGTGACCGTGGTCTGGGTGTAGGGATCGGTCGCCGAATTCACGCCACCGCTGCTGTCCACGAAGGTGAAGTTGGCATTGACGCCGAAGCCGCTCAGCCAGCCTGGCCAAGAGTCGAAGAACTGCGTGTAGCCGTATTCGAACCCGCGGATGCGGCCCTTGGCCATGTTGTACGGCCGCGTCACCAGCCAGTCCTGGCCACCGTAGTTCTCGGTGGTGGTCTGGGTGGAGAAGTAGTCCTTGACGCTCTTGTAGAACAAGGTCAGGTACATCATGTCGCTGGTGTCGAAATACCATTCCAGCGCGGTGTCGTACTGGTTGGCCTTCATCGGCTTGAGGTTCGGATTGCCCGCGGTGCCCGTCCACTTGGACACCGTGCCGTCGTCCTCGGTGGTCGCTTCCAGCAGCAGATACGGCTGCAGTTGGGTGTAGTCCGGACGCGCCATCGCCTTGGACGCGGCGATGCGCCACTGCAGCGCATCGGAGAACTTGAAGCGCATGTTGAAGCTCGGCAACACGTTGGTGTAGCTGCCCTGCGCGTTGTTGGGGAAGAACTGGCCGGTGTACTGCGCCTTGAGCGCGTCCGACGCTGCGGTGGCCGACAGGTCGGGGAACTGGCCGTAGCCGGTCGCCTCGGTCTTGGTCTGCACGATGCGCACGCCGACGTTGCCGTCCACCGGCACGCCCAGCGCCTCGTCGTTGCCGAAGTACAGCACCGCGTAGGCCGCCTGGGTACGCTCGAACTGGCGGTTGGTGTCCTGCAACTGGTACTGGTCCGGCGCCCAGCCCCAGCCGCGCAGCGCCACCAGTTGCTCGATCAGCTTGGAGGTGCCGGCATAGTCCTTGACCGCGGCATTGGTGGGGAAGTACAGGCTGTTGGGCACGCTGATCTTGCCGCGGAACAGGCTCGAGTACGAATACAGCTGCGAGGACGCGGGCGAGTAGTTGGCCAGGTCGGCCAGGCCGGTCCCGTTCGCGGTACCGGGAATCATCGCCCAGTTGTCGCTGATCACGCCCCAGTTGTAGCCGGAATTCTTGTTGGTCTGGGTACGGTCGGTGGCGCGGATGCCGGCGCGGAAGCTGCGCAGCCACGGATTGTCGTCGTAGGTGTATTCCAGGTCGAAGCGCGTGGCCAGTTCGCGGCCGCGGTTCTTCGCCAGGTGGTCCATCGCCGCGCTCCAGAAATAGTTGGAGGGGTCGGAGGTATAGCCGGTGTCGGCGATCGACACCGCCGGGTACTTGCCGCTCAGGTCGAAGTTCAGACCCGGCAGGTAGATCGAGCTGAACAGAGTGAAATCCAGTGCATCGCTTTCCGACCGCACCAGTTGCATGTCGCCGCGCACGGTGAGGTTGCTGGTGAGCTTGTGGCTGAAGCCGCCGGACAGGTCGGAGGTGGTGGTGGTCTGCTGCGCGTAGCGGTTGTCGGTGTAGAAGCGCACGCCATCGTTGCCGGTGATGTTGCCGCGCCAGGAACTGGACACCGGCGAGCCGCTGACGAAACGGCCATCGGCGTCGTAGGTGAAGGTGCTGCCGGGCGCGGGACTGACCGCGTTGGTGTCGTCGTTGAAGAACGCCGCGCGCTCCTGCCAGTTCATGTCGTAGGTGGAGCGCATGTACTGCACGTAGATCTCGGTGTCGTCGCTGGGCCGCCACTGGAACGCTCCGGCCACGCCCTTGCGCTTGCGTTCGAAATCCAGCTGCCGCCAGTTGACGCCGCCGGGCACGTAGACCTTGTCGAAATCGGTGCCGGCCAGCAGCGCCGGATCGGTACGGCGCACGAACGGCTCCACCTGGATGCCGTCGCTGCGGGTGGCCAGTTCCGAATAGGCCAGGTCCAGCATCAGCCCCATCTCACCGACGCCGGTGTTCCAGCGATCGCTGATCAGGAACGAACCGGACGGCTTGTAGGTCTTGCTGAAGTCGCCGTAGTTCTCGTCGGCGGTGAAGCCGATCACCCGGCCCGGCTGGTCGAACGGCATGCGCGTGCGCAGGTTGACCGTGCCGCCGAGGCCGCCTTCGATGATCTCGGCCGAGGGGTTCTTGTACACGTCCACGCCAGCCATCAGTTCGGCCGGCACGTCCTCGAAGCTGAGTCCGCGGCCGCTGGCGGCGCTGAAGCTGTCGCGGCCGTTGAGTTCGCCGCGCACCTGGGTCATGCCGCGGATCATCACGCCGCTGCCTTCGGCGGAGAAGTGGTCCGGGTCGTTGCGCGCCATGAAGTGGTCGATGGTCACGCCGCTGACCCGCTGCAGGGTCTCGGTGACGCTGCGGTCGGGCAGCGCGCCGATGTCCTCGGCGCTGACCGAATCGACGATCTGCTCGGCATCATGCTTGATCGTCTGCGACTTGATCAGGCTGGCGCGCACGCCCTTGACCTCGACCGCGTCGAGCTGGGTCACCGGATCGGCGCCCTGCTTCCTGGTGGCATTGTCGGCGTCCTGCGCCAGCGCTTGCGCGCTCAGCAGCACGCAGATGCTCAGCGCCATGGCCGAGCGACGCAACACGCGGGTACTGCGAACCGCTGCGGTCGGCGAGGCCGGACCACGGTAATGACGCGATGACATGACGCTTCCCTCCCAGGAGACATGCATACACGGATGACGGCTGCGCAAGCGCGACGTCCTTCAGGTTGTGACGGCGGCGCGCCATGGCCCGCTGCCGTATCGCTCGCGCCGGTGCGCCCCCGGTGGATTGGGTGGCGCGACCCGATCTGGTCACGATCGGCCGAGCCTAGGAGTGGCTTCCACGTCAAACAAATGAAATATTTACACCAAGCTATGCGCTTTTCGACTAGCTGAGCACATGAAACTTGATAGCGCAGCGGCCAGTCACATACGCCGCGGTTGCTGTGTCCTATCCCTCGCCGCCGGCCATTGCGCCTTCCGATGGACGGCGTTCCGGGCAGCAAGCGGTCCAACGGTCGCTGCCTTCGACCGCGGCGGACGACCCCATCGCGCAACCCCGCTCAGCCCGGCGCGCGCTCCGGATACAGCCGCTTGGCCGCATTGCGCAGCGCCAGCAGGATGCGTTCGGCGCCCGGCGGCAGCATGTAGTCGCGGCGGCGGATGATGCCGAACGACTCCATCCGCACCCCCAGCGCGATCGGCAGCACGGTCAGCAGCTTGGCCTGCACGTACGGCGCCACCGCGTCGGCCGGCAGCGCCGCGAGCAGGTCGCTGCCGCGCAGCAGGCTGGTCATCACCGGCAGCGACGAGGTCTCGATGACGTTCTGCGGCGTGGGCACGCCGTGTTCCAGGAACATCGCGTCCAGCCGCGCGCGCAGCACGCTGTCCACCGGCGGCAGCACCCAGCCGTAGCGCGCCAGGTCGGCATGGCGCAGGTCGGTGCGCGCCGACAGCGGATGCCCGGCGCGCGCCACAGCCGAATGCGGCTCGTCGGCCAGCGGCTCGAACTCCAGTTCGTCGCCGCCGTATGGGCCGAGGATGCGCCCGATCACGATGTCGAGCTGGCCGTCCAGCAGCTTGGCCACCAGCGGCCGGCTGTAGTCCATCTCCACCCGCACCAGAATGCCGGGGAACTCGCGCTTGACCTCGGCGATCGCCTGCGGCACCAGGTTGGTGCCGGGATTGACCACGGTGCCGATCGAGACCTGGCCCATGCGCCCCTCGCGCAGCGCGGCGATCTCCTCCTGCGCGCGGCCGATCTCCGACATCGCCGAACGCGCGCGGCGGATCAGCACCTGTCCGTACCAGGTCGGCTCCACCCCGCGCGCATGCCGCTCGAACAGCTTGACCCCGAGCAGATCCTCCATTTCCGCCAGCAGCTTGGAGGCCGCCGGCTGGGTCATGCTCGCCGCCTCGGCCGCGCGCAGCACCGAGCGGTGCTCGTGCAGCTGCAACAGCAGCAACAGGTGCCGGGTCTTCAGGCGTGCGGCGTTGAACCAGGGATTGGCGGAAGCGGTCATAGCGGAGCGAGATCCTGGGGGAAGATGCGTATTCACCAACGGAATAGCATATGTCTAAAATTTCATTTGCCGAGCATATCTCACACGCGCAGGCTATCGAACAGTCGCGGCTCCGGCCGCGATCCGTCCCACCGCCACACCCGCCTCGTGAAGGCGCCGGCGCGCCGCGCCAGCGTAGATGAGCAGGACGATCGGCCAGCACAACGGCCGATGGCGCCCGCCAGTTCGTCGCCAACGGGACGGCCGCTCGACTGCGCGCCGCTGCGGCCGTGCGACGACGGCGTCGCGGTGGACGCCCTCCGCTCCACGCCCGTTGCCAGGTAAGCCGATGTCCGCCGTCTCCCCCTTCCAGTTCCCCCTGATCGCGATCCTGCGCGGCATCGCCCCCGACGCCGCGCTGGAGCATGTCGGCGCGCTGGCCGACGCCGGCTACGACGCGATCGAGATCCCGCTCAATTCGCCGCGCTGGGAAACCAGCATTGGCGCGGCCGCGCAGGCGTTCGGCCAGCGCTGCTGGATCGGCGGCGGCACGGTGCTGAAGATCGCCGACGTCGACACCCTCGCCGACCTCGGCGCACGCTTCATCGTCACCCCGAACACGCGCCCGCCGGTGATCCGCCACGCGGTCGCGCGCGGCCTGCAGGTGGTGGCCGGCTTCGCCACCGCCACCGAGGCGTTCGACGCGCTCGATGCCGGCGCGCAGATGCTCAAGCTGTTCCCCGCCGCCACCTACGGTCCCGGCCACCTGCGCGCGCTGCGCGCGGTGCTGCCGGCGACGGTGCCGCTGTTCGTGGTCGGCGGGGTCAGCATCGGCACCCTCGGCGATTACCTGGCCGCCGGCGCGATCGGCGCCGGCATCGGCGGCGAACTGTACCGGCCCGGCCAGGCGCTCGCGCAGACCCAGGCGCAGGCCGCCGCCTTCCGCCAAGCCTACTTGGACCACGCATGAAGATCGTTCGCCTCACCACCTATCACGCCGCGCCGCGCTGGCTGTTTCTGAAGATCGAGACCGACGAGGGCATCACCGGCTGGGGCGAGCCGGTCATCGAAGGCCGCGCGCGCAGCGTCGACGCCGCGGTGCACGAACTGGGCGGCTACCTGATCGGCAAGGATCCGTCGCGGATCAACGACATCTGGCAACTGCTGTACCGCAGCGGCTTCTACCGCGGCGGGCCGATCCTGATGAGCGCCATCGCCGGCATCGACCAGGCGCTGTGGGACATCAAGGGCAAGGCGCTGGGCGTGCCGGTGTACGAACTGCTCGGCGGGCTGGTGCGCGACCGCATGAAGACCTACCGCTGGGTCGGCGGCGACCGCCCGTCGGCGATCATCGCCCAGATCCAGGGCTACCGCGAACTGGGTTTCGACACCTTCAAGTTCAACGGCACCGAGGAGATGAAGCTGATCGACGGGCCGCGCGCGGTGGACGCGGCGGTGGCCAAGGTCGCGCAGATCCGCGAGGCGTTCGGCAACAGCATCGACTTCGGCATCGACTTCCACGGCCGCGTCTCCGCGCCGATGGCGCGCGTGCTGCTGCGCGAACTGGAGCCGTTCAAGCCGCTGTTCGTCGAGGAGCCGGTGCTGCCGGAACTGGCCGAATACTATCCGCGCCTGGCCGCCGCCACGCCGATCCCGCTGGCCGCCGGCGAACGCATGTTCTCGCGCTTCGACTTCAAGCCGGTGCTGCAGGCCGGCGGCCTGTCGCTGCTGCAGCCGGACCTGTCGCATGCCGGCGGCATCACCGAATGCCTGAAGATCGCCAGCATGGCCGACGCCTACGACGTCGGGCTGGCCCCGCACTGCCCGCTCGGCCCGGTCGCGCTGGCCGCCTGCCTGCAGGTGGATTTCGTCTCGCACAACGCGGTGCTGCAGGAACAGAGCATCGGCATCCACTACAACGAAGGCGCCGACCTGCTCGACTACGTGATCAACAAAGAAGACTTCGCCTGCGACAATGGCGGCAGTATCGCCGCGTTGCCCAAGCCCGGCCTCGGCGTGGAAATCGACGAGGAGCGCCTGCGCCATGCCAACCAGAACCCGCCCGACTGGCACAACCCCGTCTGGCGCCATGCCGACGGCAGCATCGCCGAATGGTGAACCCATGAGCGCAACCCGATCGCCCGCGCACACCGCCACGCTGGCGGTGGACAGCCGCTGCATCCACGGCGAAGGCGTGGTCTGGTGCGAGCGCCGGCAGGTGCTGTTCTGGGTCGACATCAGTGCGCGCCAGCTGTGGCGGCACGATCCGGCCAGCGGCGCCACCCGCCACTGGAACCTGCCCGACCGTCCCGGCTGCCTGGGCCTGTACGACGACGGGCGCCTGCTGCTGGCGCTGGCCAAGGGCGTGTACGCGGCCGATCCCGATGCCAGCCCCGCCGACGCCACCGAACTGCCGCTGCACAAGCTCGTCGACCTGGAACCGGAGCGCGACGACACCCGCAGCAACGACGGCCGCGCCGACCGCCACGGCAACTTCGTGTTCGGCACCATGAGCGAACGCGCCGACCAGGCGCCGGTCGGCAGTTTCTACCAGTGGTCCACGCGCCACGGCCTGCGCCGCCTGCCGCTGCCCGGCGTGGCCATCCCCAACGCGATCTGCTTCAGCGCCGACGGCCGCACCATGTACTACTGCGACTCGGTGCGCCCGCAGATCCTGTGCTGCGACTACGACGCCGCCAACGCGCAGACCAGCAACAGCCGCGTCTTCGCCGAACTCGAACATCCCGACGCCGAACCCGACGGCGCCATCATCGATGCCGACGGCCACCTGTGGAACGCGCAATGGCGCGCCTGGCGCGTGGTCCGCTACCGGCCCGACGGCAGCGTCGAGCGCAGCGTCGCGCTGCCGGTCAAGCACCCCACCTGCCCCACGCTGGGCGGCGCCGACGGCAGCACGCTGTACCTGAGCACCTCGCGGATGGACCACAGCGACGACGAATTGGCGCGCACCCCGCAGGCCGGCGGCCTGTTCGTGGCCGCGGTCGGCGTCGCCGGGCTGCCCGAAGGACGCGTCGCCAGCGCATGATCGCCATCGATTGGGGCACCAGCAGCCTGCGCGGCTACCGGCTCGCGGCCGATGGCCGAGCACTCGAACAACGCCGCAGCGACCAGGGCATCAGCGCCTGCCAGGGCCGCTACGCCGCAACCCTGGCGGCGCTGGTCGACGACTGGCCCGGCGACGTGGTGCTGTGCGGCATGATCGGCAGCCGCAACGGCTGGATCGAACTGCCGTACGCGCCCTGCCCGGCCGACGCCGACGCGCTCGCCGCGGCCATGCAGCCGCTGCAGGATCCGGCGCTGCCCGGGCGCACGCTGTGGTTCGTGCCCGGCGTGGCCAGCAGCGCCGCGGCGGTGCCCGACGTGATGCGCGGCGAGGAGACCCAGTTGATCGGCCTGCTCGACGGATTGGCGCACCAGGCCCAGGACGCGCACCGGCACAGCGTGTGCCTGCCCGGCACCCACAGCAAATGGGTCGAGCTGGAACACGGCCGCATCGCCGCCCTGGCCACGATGATGACCGGCGAGCTGTACGCGCTGCTGCGCCAGCACAGCCTGCTGGCGCGCCTGATGGACGCCGACGACGCGCAGTTCGACGCGGCCGGTTTCGAGGCCGGCCTGCAGCGCAGCGGCGAGCCCGGCGGCCTGCTGCACCATCTGTTCGGCGTGCGCAGCCTGGGCCTGTTCGAGCGGCTGAGCGCGGCCGCCGCGCCGTCCTACCTGTCCGGCCTGCTGATCGGCCACGAACTGCGCGCGCGCCTGCCGCTGGCGCCGCAGGTGCACCTGATCGGCGGCAGCGGCCTGCTGGACCGTTACGCGCATGCGCTGCGCGCGCTGGGCAGCCAGGTCCACACCCATCCCGAAGACCTGGCCGCGCGCGGTTTGTACCGCCTGGCGCAACGCCGCGGCGGCATCGGCGACTGATCCCGGCGCGGCCTGCGCCGCGTACCGGACCTGCGGCACAGCCTGCCGCGCCGAGGCCCTGACAAGCCGCTCCGACGCCGGCCAACGCGCATTCTCCACGCACCGACGCCGACTGCTTTAGAATTGCGCGGTTAATCGCCGGATCCAACCATGCCTTTTGTCGTCACCGAAAACTGCATCAAGTGCAAATACACCGACTGCGTGGAAGTGTGCCCCGTGGATTGTTTCCACGCCGGCCCCAACTTCCTGGTGATCGATCCGGACGAGTGCATCGACTGCACCCTGTGCGAGCCGGAGTGCCCGGCCAACGCGATCTACCCCGAGGACGACGTGCCGGCCGGCCAGGAAGGCTTCGTCGCGCTCAACGCGGAACTGGCCAAGGCCTGGCCGGTGCTGACCACGCGCCAGGAACCGCTGCCCGACGCCGCCGACTGGGACGGCAAGCCGAACAAGCTGCCGCTGCTGCTGAAGTAACATTCCACATCCCGCCCGGCCTCGGCCGCGCACAGCGCGCTGCCCCTGCCCCGCGCGCGCGCTGCCGGGCCGCTCCGGCCGTTACCGCGGGACGTGCGTTACCCGCACCGTCATCGAGTCGCTTCAGCCATCACCGCGGCGCTTCGGCCGCCGACACAGGCCGGCGCATTGCCCCATCGACGCCACTAGCGCTTGTTGTGGGAGCGACTTCAGTCGCGACGGGCCTTCCCGGTAAAGCCGGTCGCGACTGAAGTCGCTCCCACAGTCGCGCGGTCGAGCGCCAGCGCCACATGCGCAATGCCTCGCCAAAACGAAAACGGGCGCCCTGCGGCGCCCGTTTCGTGTCACTCATCGCAACGGCCGACGCGAACGCCGGCCGGCGACGTCGGCTCAATGGCCGAGCTTGGCCTTCAGCGCCGCGATCAGCTTGACCGGCGCTTCGCCGCTGGCCGGCATGCCGCGCGGATCGACCGCCGACACGTAGACGCCGGAATCGACCGCGACCACACGGACCAGGAAGTTGCTGCCTTCGTAGGCCACGTCGTAGGAACCCAGCACCTGCGCGCGGCTGGCGATGGTGACGCCCTCGATGCCGCCCAGCGCGTCGCCGACCTGGCCGAACACCTGATCGCGCGCGCCCGGCACCACGAAGCCGCTGTTCGATGCCGCCGGCGCCTGGCCCGGCGCGCTGCTGGCGCCGGGGCGCGGCGCGGCAGACGCCAGCGCCGGCACCTTCATCGCCGCCGAGGTATCCGGCGTGGTCAGGTCCGGCGGCACTTCCAGCGGACGCATCTCGGGGGCCAACGCATAGTCGCCGCGCGGCTTGCCCTTGTGGAACCAGCTGCAACCGCTGGTGGCCGCGACCATGGTGGTCGCCAGCACGGCGGCCGACAGCACGCGGACGTAGGGAACGGAAGCACGCATCGATAAATCTCCTGAGGTCAGGCCGCGAGCGTTTCGCGGCTGGATAGTTCTTCCAACGCGGCTGCGTCGGTGGCGAGACGGTCGGCCGTGGCCTGGTGCGCCGCGGACAGCGGCAGCAGCGGCAGCCGCAGCCCGTGGCCGATGCCGGCGCGCTGCAGCAGCGCCTTGACCGGGATCGGGTTGGATTCGATGCCGCAGAACGCGTGGAACGGCTGCAGCCGCGCGTCCCAGGCCTGCGCCGGCTCGGTCTGGCGCGCACGCGCCAGGTCGCACAGGCGCCGGTAGGCGGCCGGCAAGGCGTTGGAGGCGACCGAGATCAGCCCGTCGTAGCCGCCGAGCATGGCCTGCGCGGCGCTGCCGTCGTCGCCGCTGAGCACGGCGAAGCGGTCGCTGCGCAGCGCCAGCAGCGCAGCGATGCGCTGCGGATCGCTGCTGGCTTCCTTGATGCCGACGATGTTCGGATGCTGCGCCAGTTGCGCCACCGTCTCCGGCAGCAGGTCACAGCCGGTGCGCCCGGGCACGTTGTACAGCACCACCGGCAGGCCGCCATGCTCGGCCACCTGCAGGTAGTGCGCGAGCAGGCCGGCCTGGGTCGGGCGCACGTACGGCGGCGTCACCACCAGCGCGTACTGCGCGCCGTTGGCCGCGGCGCGGCGGGTCAGCGCGACCGTCTTGGCGGTGCCGGACAGGCCGGTGCCGGCCAGCAGCGGCACGCGCCCGCCCAGCGCCTGCGCCGCTTCGCGCAGGATCAGGTCGTACTCTTCGTCCAGCAGCGTGGCCGCCTCGCCGGTCGATCCCGCCACCACCACGCCCTGCACGCCGCCGTCCAGCTGCCGTTTGAGCAGCCGCTGCCAGGCGTCGAGGTCGAGGTCGCCATTGCCCTGGAAGGGCGTGGCCAGGGCGGTGATGATGCCGGAGAGGGACAAGATGCCTGATGCTCGCTGTGAGAGAGGGCCGCGTGCGGCCTGCACGGACGGGATTCGTCCCGCATGTTACTTGCGGCCCGAAAGCGCGGGCAAGTATGCTGCATACTGCGCCGAGCGACCGCCCGGACGCCGTTCAGCCTTACGCAATCCTACGCAATGCCGGAAGCCCCTTTGACCGACACCACGCCCCGGCCCGCGCCGACCGAAAACCACCTCCTGATCAACGCCTATACGACGCATCCGGAGTCGCCGCTGTTGCCGGTGACGCGCCGTATCGCCGACAGCGGCTGCAATCTCGTCGATGCGCGCCTGGCCACGGTCGGTCGCGACGTGTCGGTGACCGCACTGGCGACCGGCTCCTGGGACGCGGTGGCCAAGCTCGAGGCCATGCTGACCCGGCTCGACCGCGAGGAAGGCATGAAGCTGGTGTGGTACCGCACCGGCGCCAAGCAGGCGCAATCCAACCTGCTGCCCTACATCGTCGAGGTCATCGCCGCCGACAAGCCGGGCATCCTGTTCCAGCTGGCGGACTTCTTCGACCGCCAGGGCATCACCATCGAGAACCTGCAGAGCACCCGCTACCGCGCGATGCAGACCGGCGCGGAGATGTTCTCGGCGCAGGTGACGATCGGGGTGCCGGCGAACATGCACATCGCCGCGCTGCGCGACGATTTCCTCGAGTTCTGCGACCACCTGAACCTGGACGCGATCATGGACCCGATGAAGTTCTGAGCCGCGCTGGACATCGACGCAGGCGAACGCAGATGATGGCGATGCACGCGGAGGACACCCGATGAAGGACGGCGACACCCTGGACCGCACCACGCTGGCGTTGCCGCTGGCGTTGTCCGGCGGCGCCAGCGCCACGCTCGGCGACTACGCCGGCCGCTGGCTGGTGCTGTATTTCTATCCGAAGGACAGCACCCCCGGCTGCACCACCGAGGGCATCGACTTCAACGCGCTACTGCCGCAGTTCGAGCAGGCCAACGCCGCCGTGCTCGGCGTCTCGCGCGATTCGCTGAAGTCGCACGACAACTTCTGCGCCAAGCAGGGTTTCCGCTTCCCGCTGGTCAGCGACGCCGACGAGGCCCTGTGCCGCGCGTTCGACGTGATCAAGGAAAAGAACATGTACGGCCGCCAGATGCTCGGCATCGAGCGCAGCACCTTCCTGATCTCGCCCTCGGGCCGGCTGCTGCGCAGCTGGCGCAAGGTCAAGGTTCCCGGCCACGCCCAGGCCGTGTACGACGCACTGCAGGCCGCCGCCCAGCAGTGATCATTCGCGCTTCCCGCACGCCGCATCCCCCTGCCCCGCGCAGGCGGTGATGGTCTGTCCCTGTCCCCTTCCCAGGAATCCACGATGACCCGAGGCAAGCGCATCTACGTGCTGGATACCAACGTGCTGATGCACGATCCGACCGCGCTGTTCAAGTTCGAGGAACACGACGTGTTCCTGCCGATGCAGGTGATCGAGGAGCTGGACAACGCCAAGAAGGGCATGTCCGAGGTCAGCCGCAACGCACGCCAGGTCAGCCGTTTCCTCAACGAGCTGATCGAAGGCGCCGGCGCCGAGCAGATCGAGTCGGGCATCCCGCTCAGCCATCCGCAGGGCATCCAGCTCAAGAGCAGCGGCAGCATCGGCCGGCTGTACTTCCAGACCCGCCCGGTCGAGCCCGGGCGCAGCTTCGGCACCGTGGCGCCGGACAACAAGATCCTGGCCGCGGTGCTGGCGCTGCGCGAGGACGGCCCGGAAACGCCGGTGATCCTGGTGTCCAAGGACATCAACCTGCGGATCAAGGCGGCGATCAGCGGCCTGATCGCCGAGGACTACGAGAACGACCGCGCGCTGGACGATTTCAGCCTGCTGTACACCGGCGCGATCGAACTGCCGGAGGACTTCTGGCAGAAGCACAACCAGGACCTGCGCAGCTGGAGCGACAAGGGCCGCACCTGCTACGAGATCGCGCTGGCCGACGACGAGGACTGGTATCCGAACCAGTACCTGTACCTGCCCGGCGACGACGAGGTCGAGCTGCGCGTGGTCAAGGTCAGCGGCGAGCGCAAGGCGACGCTGGCGCTGGTCGACGATTTCCGCAGCGGCCAGCACGCGGTGTGGGGCATCGCCGCGCGCAACCGCGAGCAGAACTTCGCGCTCAACGCGCTGATGGACCCGGAGATCGACTTCGTCACCCTGCTCGGCACCGCCGGCACCGGCAAGACCCTGCTGGCGCTGGCCGCCGGCCTGGCGCAGACCATGGACCAGCAGCGCTACCGCGAGATCATCATGACCCGCGCCACGGTCAGCGTCGGCGAGGACATCGGTTTCCTGCCCGGCACCGAGGAAGAGAAGATGACGCCGTGGATGGGCGCGCTGACCGACAATCTGGAAGTGCTGACCCACAACCAGGAAGGCGGCGCCTGGGGCCGCGCGGCGACCAACGACCTGCTCGCCAGCCGGATCAAGATCCGCTCGATGAACTTCATGCGCGGGCGCACCTTCCTGTCGCGCTACCTGATCCTGGACGAAGCGCAGAACCTGACCCCGAAGCAGATGAAGACGCTGATCACCCGTGCCGGCCCCGGCACCAAGATCGTGTGCCTGGGCAACGTCGAGCAGATCGACACCCCGTACCTGACCGAAACCACCTCGGGCCTGACCTACGCGGTGGATCGCTTCAAGGCCTGGCCGCACAGCGCGCACGTGACCCTGCGCCGCGGCGAGCGCTCGCGCTTGGCCGACTACGCCTCGGAGGTGCTGTGAGCGCCGCCGGCGCGCGCCTGGGCGGCGCGGCGCTGGCGCTGGCCCTGCTCGGCGCGTGCACCACCACGCGCGGACCGGCCAGCGTGCCGACCGCGATCAAGGCCGGGCAGTCGTGGGTCGTCACCCGCAACAGCACCGCCGCGCAGGTGCTCGACACCTGTTCGCGCGACAGCCCGGCGCGCCACGACGGCGCGGTGAGCGGCTACTGGGCGCCGAGCCTGGAGCAGATCGCGCAGCTGGAAACGCGGCTGGCGCAACTGCAGCCGAGCATCGCCGAGCCGGCCAGCTACGACCGCCAGTACGTCGGCATCCTCTACCGCGGCCAGCAGGCGATCTACGTCAACGCGTTCAAGCCGAACGACGACAGCGATCTCGACCCCAGCGTCGATGCGGTGCGCGTATGCGGCGGCGGCAGCGGCTTCTGGGGCGCGGTGTTCGACCCGGCCAGCGGCAGCTTCTCCGAGATCGCCGTCAACGGCGCGAAGTAGGCCACAGCGCATGCGCCGGCCGCCTCCGTCCAGCCCGTCGCGCGCGGCGCGCCGGCGCGGCGCCGGCGCATGAACTTCGAGCTGCCGCGCTGGGCCTGGGCGTTCGCCGGCGCGCTGGCCTGCGTGGCCGGCATGGTCAACGTGGTCGGCTATCTGGGCTTCGAACACCAGGCGGTGACCCACCTGACCGGCACCACCACCCTGCTCGGCGCGGCGCTGGCCGACGGCGACATGCGGGTGATCGGCAACCTGCTCGGCGTGGTGCTGGCCTTCCTTGGCGGCGCGGTGCTCAGCGGCATCGTGGTGCAGGACAGCCGGCTGCGGCTGGGCCGCCGCTACGGCGTGGCGCTGGCGCTGGAAGCGCTGCTGCTGTTGGCGGCGATGCAGGCGTTCAAGCAACAACAACTGGTCGGCGCGCTGCTCGCCGCCGCGGCCTGCGGCCTGCAGAACGCGATGACCACCACCTACAGCGGCGCGGTGGTGCGCACCACCCACCTGACCGGCATGTTCACCGACCTGGGCATCGGCCTGGGCCAGGCGCTGCGCGGCCTGCCGCTGCCGCGCCGGCGCATCCGCCTGAGCCTGCTGATCATCGGCGGCTTCCTGCTCGGCGGCGTGCTCGGCGCCTGGGCCTATCGCCGCATCGGCTTCGATGCGCTGCTGGCGCCGGCGCTGCTGACCGGGCTGGTCGGCACCACCTATGCGCTGCAGGCCCATTACCGGCGCCAGCAGCGCTGAACGCGCGGTCGCCAAGCCGCCGCGAGCGCTGCACAATCGGCACATGAGCGAACCCACCGTCGTCTCCGCCCTCAGCATCGCCGGCACCGACTCGGGCGGCGGCGCCGGCATCCAGGCCGACCTGAAGACCTTCGCCGCGCATCGCGTGCACGGGCTGTCGGCGATCGCCGCGCTGACCGCGCAGCACACCCGCGGGGTCAGCGCCGTGCACGTGCCGCCGCTGGCGTTCCTGCGCGCGCAGATCGACGCCTGCTTCGCCGATTTCGACATCGCCGCGGTCAAGCTCGGCATGCTCGCCAATGCCGCGGTGATCCATCTGGTCGCCGACGCGTTGGAGCAGTACCGCCCGCCGTTCGTGGTGCTGGACCCGGTGATGGTCGCCACCAGCGGCGCCAAGCTGCTCGAAGACGATGCGCTGGATGCGCTGCGCAGCCGCCTGCTGCCGCTGGCGACGCTGGTCACCCCGAACACGCCGGAAGCGCAGCTGCTGCTGGGCCGTCCGATCGAGAACGCCGACGATGCCGAGCACGCCACCGCCGCGCTGCTGGAGGCCGGCGCGCAGGCGGTGCTGCTCAAGGGCGGCCACCTGGCCGAAGGCCACCGGGTGATCGACCGCTACGACGACGGCGTCAGCCGCAGCGAATTCAGCCACGCGCGGCTGGCGCTGCAGGCGCACGGCACCGGCTGCACCCTCGCCTCGGCGATCGCCGCGCAGCTGTGCCAGGGCCTGGCGTTGCCGGTGGCCTGCGAAGCGGCGATCGACTACGTCGCCCGCGCGCTGCAGGGCGGCTACCGCCCCGGCCGCGGCGATGTGGTGGTGCTGGACCACTTCGGCGCAGCGCGCGGCGCATGAGCGTGCAGGCGATGACGGACCAGGCGCTGCCGGCCAGCGCCGGCGACGGCCATCGCTGGAGCGTGCTGACGCGCATTCCCGCCGCGCCGCGCCAGGCGCTGCTGTGGCTGCCTGCGCTGGGCGTGGCCGCGCGCCACTACCTGCCGCTGGCCGAGGCGCTGGCCGCACGCGGCGTGGCCGTGTTCCTGCACGAATGGCGCGGCAACGGCAGCAGCACGCTGCGCCCGTCGCGCGCCTGCGACTGGGGCTATCGGCAACTGCTGTGCGAGGACCTGCCGGCCAGCCACGCGGCGGCCGCGCAGCACAGCGCGCTGCCGCTGACCGTCGGCGGCCACAGCCTCGGCGGGCAGTTGGCCTGCTGCTACGCCGCGCTGCATCCGCAGGCCTTCGCGCAGCTGTGGCTGGTCGCCAGCGGCACGCCGCACTGGCGCCATTTCGCCGCGCCGCGCCGCTATCTGCTGCCGCTGGCGTACCGCTTGATGGCATGGCTGGCGCAGCGCCAGGGCGTGCTGCACGGACGCCGGCTCGGCTTCGGCGGCACCGAGGCGCGCAGCCTGATCGCGGACTGGACGCGCGTGGGCCTGAGCGGTCGCTATGCGGCCGCGGGCATGACCGCCGATCTGGAAGCGCTGCTGGCGCAACTCACCACACCGGTGCGCGGCGTGCTGCTGCAGGACGACTGGATGGGACCGGAAACCTCGCTGCGCGCCTTTGTGCGCAAGCTGGCGCCGCGCAGGCTCCAGGTGCAGCCGCTGGATGCGGCGCAACTGGGCGCCACGGCCGACCATTTCGCCTGGATGCAGCGGCCGGCGGCGGTGGCGCAGGCCCTGCTCGGCGCCGCAGGATGAATTTTTTCCGCGAAGGGCATTGACGGGTCCGGGGGACTCGGTAATAATTCCGCTCCTGACGACGCGCCCGTAGCTCAGTTGGATAGAGTACCTGGCTACGAACCAGGCGGTCGGGAGTTCGAATCTCTCCGGGCGCACCAGTCAGATCAAAAACGACAAACTCGGTTTGTCGTTTTTTTTTGCGTGTCCGCCGGCCATTCGCGAGCATGCGACCTACATCGCCGCGCACGGCCATCGGCCGTTCCGCGCATCGGCGCATGCCGGTGTAGACGGATCGGCAGAACTCGGGAATAATCCCGCGCCTGACGACGCGCCCGTAGCTCAGTTGGATAGAGTACCTGGCTACGAACCAGGCGGTCGGGAGTTCGAATCTCTCCGGGCGCACCAGTCAGATCAAAAACGACAAGCCTGCGCTTGTCGTTTTTTTTGCCTTTCGATTCGCTGGCGCCCGCACCGCAAGCGCTTGCGCGCAGCCGCTTACGCAGCGACCTTGCCGCCGATGCCCGGCGCCGGCGCTGCCGTCCCGCCACCCAACTCGATTACCGCGTAACCCGCCGCGCGCCATGCATCCAGGCCGCCGCGCAGCGGCACCACGTCCTCGTAATGATGCTGGCGCAGGCGCGTGGCCAGCACTGCCGCCGATACTTCGTTCGGACAGGCGCAGTAGATGACGATCTTGCGATCGCGCGGCAGCGCCGCGACGATGGCGTCGATGCGCCGATCGTCCACTTCCATCGCGCCGGGAATCGCATACGGTTCGAGCGTGCGATAGCCCGGTGCGCGGATGTCCAGCACTACCGGCGTGGCCTCGCCCTGCATCAGCGTATACAGCTCGTCCACGTCGATGCGCAGCGTTTCCATCGACTTCAGCAGCGTATGCCGGCGCCACGCGCGATAGCCGATGTAGAGCACCAGCAGGCCCGCCAGCAGCAGCACCGCGCGCGTGCCGAGCAGGTTCAACCAGTCCAGCACGTCCTCCACCTGGTCGGCGAACGCCAGGCCGAGCAGCAAGCCGCAGCCGGCCCACAGCGCCGCGCCCAGCGCGTCGTAGCGCAGAAACGCGCCCGGCCGCGCCCGCATCGCCCCTGCCATCGGCACCGACACCATCGACAGGCCGGGCACGAACTTAGCCACCGCCAGCACGCGCACGCCCCAGCGGGTGTAGAAGCGCTCGGTCCGCTTCATGCAGGTATCGCGCGACAGCGACAGGCGACACAGCGACTGCAGCGTGCGGTTGCCGTAGCGGCGGCCGGCGCCGAACCAGACCAGATCGCCGATCAGGCTGGCCGCGATCGACACCGACAGCGCGGCCAGCAGGCTGCTCCAGACCGCGCTGCCGTCGAGCAGTGCATAGGTCGCACCGACCAGGATCAGGGTCGGCAATGCCGGCACCGGCAGGCCCAGCGACAACGCCAGCACGTTGACGAAGACCAGGCCCAGGCCGTAACGCGCGATCAGTTCCTGCATGGCCGTGCCCGCGTCGGGGAGAAGAAGGGATGCGGCATTATCCTCCGGTCATCGGCGTCCGGCGCGCACGACGGCGCATCACCGGCGGAACAGACCCGCCCATCGGGCGCTCACTCCAGCCGCGACTGCAGCCGCGCCAGCCACGCCTCGAACACCCCGGGCTGGCGCATGCGCGCGCGCCACCACGCCAGCGCCGCGCCCTCCTCGCCGCTGCGCCACGCCAGCTGGAACACCTCGTCCGGCTTCGGCTCCTCGACCTGCTTGCGCACCAGCGCGCCGCGCGCCAGCGCCGCCCGCGCGTAGGGCTCGGGCAGGAACCCGAAGCCCAGCCCGGCCAGCTGCAAACGGTACTTGCTGGGCATGTCCGGCACGGTCAGCGTGTCCTGACCGAACAGCAGCCCGACCGTGCGCGGCAGCAGCCGCCGCGCCGAATCGGCGACCGCGACCGCACGGTGCTCGGCCAACTGGCTGCGGCCGAGCGGCTCGGCCGCCTGCGCCAGCGGATGCGCGGGCGCGACCACGAACACGAACGGCAACGTGCCGAACGGCTCGGCGACATAGCCGCCGCCACTGGGCCCCTCCCCGGCCGCGCCAACCAGCAGGTCCACGCGCCGGTCCAGCAGCGCCTCCCAGGTGCCGGACAGCGATTCCTGCACGATCCGCAGCCGGGTCTGGTCGGCGACCGCGTAGAACGCGGCCACGTCCTCGGCCAGGCAGTCCGGCGCGAACACCGAATCCAGGCCCAGCGCGAACTCGGTCTCCCAGCCGGAGGCGACGCGGCGCACGCGCAGTTCCAGGTCGCTGGCCGCGCGCAGCAGGTGCCGGCCCTCGCGCAGCAGCTCGGCCCCGGCCGCGGTGAGCGCCACCTTCGGCCCCAGCCGCGCGAACAGCTGCACGCCCAGGTCCTCCTCCAGCTTGGCCACCGTGTAGGAAATGGTCGACGGCACCTTGTACAGCGCCTTGCCGGCCGCCGAGAACGAGCCGCGGCGGTCGATGGCGTCGAGGATCTGCAAGGCGTCGAGGCTGATCTTGAGCATTCGAAATTTTCGATGATAGAGACCGAATCTATCCGTTTTTCAAATCCGGGACCAGTGCGGATACTTGTCCTCACCGCAAGGCAGCCACGAAATCCAACCGATATCGCCGCCGCCCCGCCTATCGATCCACTTGCACATACCGCCACTATCAGGAGCTTCTCATGCTGCAGATCCGCCCCAGCGACACCCGCGGCCGCGCCGAGCACGGCTGGCTGTCCTCGCGCCACACCTTCTCCTTCGGCCACTACCACGACCCGCGCCACATGGGCTTCGGCCCGCTGCGGGTGATCAACGAAGACCGGGTGCAGCCGGGCCAGGGCTTCGGCACCCATGCGCACAGCAACATGGAGATCCTGTCCTACGTGCTCGACGGCGCGCTGGAACACAAGGACAGCATGGGCAACGGCTCGGTGCTGCGCTACGGCGACGTGCAGCGCATGAGCGCCGGCTCCGGGGTCAGCCATAGCGAGTTCAACCACTCGGCCAGCGAGCCGGTGCACTTCCTGCAGATCTGGCTGATGCCGGAACGCGCCGGGATCGAACCTGGCTACGAGGAAAAGCACTTCGCGCCGGAGACCAAGCGCGGCCAGCTGCGCCTGATCGCCGCGCCGCAGGGCGAAGACGGCGCCGTGCGGATCCACCAGGATGCGCGCATCTACGCGGCGATCCTGGACGGCGACGAGCGCGTCGACTACCCGCTGGCCGACGGACGCGGCGCCTACGTGCAGGTCATCCGCGGCGCGCTCACGGTCAATGGCCAGGCACTGAAAGCCGGCGACGCGGCGCAGGCCGTGGACGAGGCGCAGTTGCGCTTCGCAGATGCGCAGGACACGGAATTCCTGCTGTTCGACCTGCCGCGCTGAGTCGCGCACCGCGCGCCTTCCTGCAAGACATGCAACGAAACACAACCCGCCGCGAGGCGGGTTTTTTCGTGCGTGCGATGCGCAGCGAAGGACGTGCCGGCATGGCGGAAAACCAACGCGACCTGCATGCCGGCGATTGGCCGCGCAGCGATGCGATCGCAAATATTGCAACGCAGACACAATGCAACGGCCCTGCAACGTGCCGACAACATACTGGGCTGTGTTCTCCCCTCCCCCTGGAACACATCGCACATGACGTCCAAGCGTGCCCGCATTGCGCCCGCCGATTCCCTGTTTTCGCTGCGACGACCGCTCGCTGCCGCCATCGGCATCGCCCTGGTGCTGGCGACGTCGCAAGCCGCCGCCCAGCAGGCCGCGCCGGCAGCGCAAGCCGTATCTCCCGCTCGCACCGACAACACCGACAGTAGCGAGCAAAGCACGACGCAGCCGGCGGGCCGCAAGGGCGACGACGGCATCTTCTCGATGGACAGGCTCATCGTCACCGGCACCGGCCAGGCGCAGAGCCAGTTCGAGGCCTCCTACGCGATCACCTCGATGAGCGCCGAGCAGATCGACAAGCTGGCCCCGCTCAGCCTGGCGAGCCTGGTCGGCAGCATGCCCGGCATCTACGCCGAATCCACCGGCGGCGAAGTGCAGAACGTCTACCGCATCCGCGGCATTCCGGATGAAGGCTCGTTCACCGTGATCCAGGAAGACGGCATTTCCCCGTATCCGGACAACAATGGTTACTTCTACAAGACCGAAGGCCTGGTACGGCCGGACCTGATGACCGAATCGGTGGAGACGGTGCGCGGCGGCCCCTCGCCGGTATTCGCGTCCAATGCCGCGGCGATCATCAATTTCGTCACCCGGCAAGGCAGCGACACGCCCGAAGGCGCGGTCCGCACCACCGTCGGCGACACCGGCCTATACCGACTGGACGGCTACTGGGCCGGCCCGGTCGGCAAGGACACCTACCTGGCCGCCGGCGGCTTCGTCCGCCGCAACGACGGCTATCGCGACGTGGACTTCCCGGCCGACGAAGGCGGGCAGTTGCGCATGAACCTCACGCATAAATTCGAGTCCGGCAAGGTAACGTTCTCGCTCAAGCATCTGGACGACAAGAACGCGTTCTACATGCCGATCCCGCTGTACGACCCGCGCGACACCTCGGTGTCGCTGGATCCGCTGATCGACCGCTTCACCGGCACGCTGAGCACGGCCGAGCTGCGCCATGCCCGCATCGTCGCCAGCGACGACGCCGGCCAGCCGTTCGCCGAAACCCGCGACCTGTCCGACGGCCGCCACATGAAGTTCAACAACGTTTGCGTGAATCTGGACATGGCGCTGGACAGCGGCTGGAATCTGTCCAACAAGTTCGTCGTCAACCGCCTGGACATGACCTTCGACGCGCTGTATTCCAGCAACGCGCCGCAGGATGCGCAGGCCTACGCCACCAGCCGCTCCGCCGCCGCGACGCGCGCCTTCCCCGGCACCGCCTCGCTGCGCTACGTCTACACCGACGACGGCAGCGCATTCGACCCGGCCAGCAGCGGCGGCTTGGTCATCCAGGGCCAGTACCGGGCGATGAACGTGCGCGCCGATTCGTTCGCCGACGACCTGCGCATGACCCGCACCTTCGACTGGGGCAGCGACAAGCACGACGTCACCCTGGGCCTGTATGGCGCCTATTACGCGCGCTCCTACGACTCGCGCTACCAGAGCTATCTGTTCGAGACCCGGCAGAACCCGCGCATGATCGATCTGGTCGCCTACGACGCCGCCGGCAACCGCGTCGGCGGCGTCACCCAGGACGGGGTGGTGATCTACGGCGCCGACCGCACCCAGGGCAAGTCCTACACCAGCATGCTGGCGCCCTACCTCGCCGATACCTGGCAAGTGACCGACAAGCTGCGCCTGGAGGGCGGCGTGCGCTACGAGCGCTACCGCTTCCGCGCCTGGAGCATGGACCGCGCGACCGGCAACCTGGACATGGCCGACACGCTGGCCGACGACGCCGCACGCGTGTTCACCGGCACGCGCACGCCGACCGCGCTGGACGTCGGCGTGACCAACTGGACCGCGGGGCTCAACTACGACCTCACCGACACGGTCGGGCTGTACGGACGCGTGTCGCGCGCGCATCGCGCGCCGTCGGAAGGCGCCAACGCCGGCAACATCAACATCCCGATGGCCGAGCAGTACGAACTGGGCGCCAAGCTCAACTTCGACACCTTGGACGTCTTCGCCACGGCGTTCTACACCAAGTACTCGCCTTACAACATCAGCACCAGCGCGGTCGATCCGGTGACCGGCGCGGCGCAGTCCAAGGACTACCGCGGCAGCGTGACCAACCCCGGGATCGAACTGGCGGCGGTGTGGACGCCGGCGGCCTGGCTGCGCGTCGATGCCAACCTGACCTACAACGACACCCAGGTGTCGGACCTGTCGGAGGTGGTGAACAACGGCGCGGTGGCCAAGATCGATGTCGACGGCAATCGCCCCAACCGCCAACCCAAGCTCTACGGCAACGCCGGACCGACGCTGTTCTTCAGCACCGGCGCCTTGGACTGGGAAGCCTCGCTGCGCTACGCCTACGTCGGCAAGCGCTACGCGGACCTGGAGAACACCACCGAGCTGGCCGCCTACCACACGCTGGCGGCCAATCTGATGGCGCGCACCGGGCCGTGGGACTTCCAGCTCGCGGTCGACAACCTGACCAACGCATTCGCGCTCACCGAAGGCAATCCGCGCACCGACACCATCTCCGGCCAGGGCACCCGCGAACCGATCTATGGCCGGCCGATCTTCGAGCGCAACACGCGGCTGGTGGTCACCTACCATTTCTGACCGGCCCGCACGCGGCCGCGCCGGCCACGGTGCGGCCGCAGGGCCAGGGAGCTTTCATGAAACCGTATCGCCTTGCCTGGGCCGTGCTCGCCGCGGCCTGCTCGCTGTCTCCCGACGCACTGGCCTGGGGCCAGCGCGGACACGCCGCGATCGACCGCGCCGCGCTGCAGGCGCTGCCGGCCGATGGCCCGGTGTTCCTGCAGACCTATGCCGACGTCATCGCCGACGGCGCCACCATTCCCGACGGCTGGCGCGGCGAATCCGAGCCGTTCCTCAAGATCGAAGAAGACCCGAACCACGGTTGGTTCCGCGAGCAATTCGCGTTCATGCGGCATCCGCCGCGCTCGCGCTACGCCTTCGTGATCGCATTGTACAAGGAGCAGCAACGCATCGCCGCAACCGATCCGGAACGCGCCAGGCTGATGAACGTGCGCTGGACCGGCACGCTGCCGTACGCGGCGGTGGAAGGCTATGAGCGCTTGGTCGCGACCATGCGCCAGATCCGCGCGCTGCGCGAGAAAGGCCAGGACAGCACGCAGCTGGAGCGTACTTGCGCGTTCTACGTGAGTTGGTTCGGACACTACATCGGCGACGGCGCGCAACCGCAGCACGACAGCATTCATCACGACGGCTGGCAGGGCGACAACCCGCATGACTACACCCGCGACCCCAAGGTGCATGGCCGCTACGAATCCGAATTCGTGGACCACATCGGGCTCGGCGCCGAGGATCTGCTGCAACGCATGCCGGCGCTGGCGCGCCAGCAGGGCGACGTGTTCGAGCTGATCCTCGCCTATCTCGACGTCGGCACCAGCCGGGTTGAGACGCTCTACCAACTGGAAAAGGCCGGCGCGTTCACCGGCGACGGCAGCCGCGCAGGGCGCGAGATGGTCTACCTGACCGCCGGCGACGGCGCGGCGATGCTGCGCGACCTGCTCCACCGCGCCTGGCAGGAAAGCGCGCTGCCTAGCGCGAAGAGCGGTGCGCCGCGCACGACGGATCCCGCCCACCCCGACTATGACCGCGAGACCGGCAGCGCGCCGGCCGCTCGCTCGCCGGCGCCGGCGCCTGCGCAGCGGTAAGGCCCGCTTGGTGCCAGATCGGCACCATGCTGACCAGTGCGCCGCCGTGCCAAGCAACGCCACACCCCAAACAAAAAGGGAGACGCCACGCGCCTCCCCACCATGAATTTATATAACGCATGGGGGCTTGCGGCAAGGCCCTGCGCTTCATGCAGCATCGCCGACCTGTCGATACGGCAGGGAACCGGAGCACCGATGATGGACACGCAGACGTACTACCACGGCACCAAGGCCGACCTGCAGCCGGGCGACCTGATCGAGCCCGGTTACGCCTCCAACTACGGCAAACGCAAGCCGGCCGCTTTCGTCTACCTGACCGCCACGCTGGACGCGGCCATCTGGGGAGCCGAACTGGCCATGGGCGAAGGTCGCGGCAGGATCTACCTCGTGGAACCCACAGGACCGATGGAAGACGATCCGAACCTGACCGACAAGCGCTTCCCGGGCAACCCCACCAAGTCCTACCGCTGCCGGCAACCGTTGCGCGTCCTGGGCGAGGTCGCGGAATGGGAGGGCCATGCCCCCGGCAGGCTCAAGGAGATGCAAGACCACCTCGAGCAACTCAAGCAACAAGGGATCGAGGCGATCGACTAGCCCAGCGCTGTTCGGCCACGGGCACTTTGCCCAGGCCGACGCCGTTCGTGGCGCGGCTTGCCCTGGCAAGCTGCAAGGCCGGCGCCCCTGGCGCCTACAGGATCGACGCTTGAAGCGCCGGCATTCGGCGCCCTGAGCTGGAAGTGACCAGTATTCCATCCAGTCACAATTTGCCAGCCCGACCGCCCGCCGATAAAGTGCCCGCATGAGCATCGATACCGATAACCCGGCGCCCACGCGCGGTCCCGGGGACCATGAGGTCCGCGACCAGATCGTCGCCGCCGCGACCCAGCACTTCAGCCACTACGGCTACGAGAAAACGACCGTGTCCGACCTGGCACGGGCGATCGGCTTCTCCAAGGCCTACATCTACAAGTTCTTCGCTTCGAAACAGTCGATCGGAGAAGCCATCTGCGGCACCTGCCTGCGCGGCATCGAACAGCAGATCGAGGCGGCCATCGCCAGCACCGACAGCGCACCGGAGCAGCTGCGGCGCATGTTCCGCGTCGCCGTGGAAGCCAGCGTGGAATTGTTCAACGAGGACCGGAAGCTCTACGAGATCGCCGTCGCGGCGGCCTCCGAGGGCTGGCCCACGGCGGTGGCCTACGAGGCCCGCGTGGGTGCGCACCTGCAGAAGATTCTGGAGTGGGGCCGGGCCGCGGGCGACTTCGAGCGCAAGACGCCGCTGGACGAGGCATCTCACGCCATCTATCTGGTCATGCGCCCCTACCTGAATCCATTGCTGCTGCGTCACAGCCTGCAGTACAGCGAAGAGGCGCCGACGCGGCTCTCCAGCCTGATCCTGAGAAGCCTGTCGCCTTGATCCCAAGTTAGTGACTATTGACAATATTGGTCACTAGGAACAACATGCCGGCATCGATAGTTCCTCTTCGGGTTCTTCCATGCTGCGGCATCGTTCTCCAGGCCTGCTGTCACTTTCCCTACTCTCCCTGGCCTTGGCCGCCTGCAGTGGCAAGGCGCAGCCGGATCCCAGGACCGAGCCGCCACTGGTGCGGGTCGAGGCCGTGCGTGCCGGGTCCACCGAGACCCGCTCCTTCACCGGTACCGTCCAGGCGCGGGTGCAAAGCGACCTAGGCTTCCGCGTCTCCGGCAAGGTGCTGGAGCGGTTGGTGGATGCGGGGAAAGACGTAAAACGCGGCCAGCCGCTGATGCGCATGGACCCGGCCGATCTGGACCTGGCCACCAGTGCGCAACGCCAAGCGGTCGCTGCCGCCAGGGCGCGCGCGACGCAGGCCGGCCAGGACGAGGTGCGGTACCGAAAGCTGGCCGCGAGCCAGGTGGTTTCGCAGTCCGCTTACGACCAGATCAAGGCCGCGGCGGACACCGCGCAGGCGGAACTGCATGCCGCACAGGCGCAGGCGGCGGTGGCTGCCAACGCCAGCGGCTATGCGACGCTGCTTGCCGATAGCGACGGCGTGGTCGCCCAGACCCTGGCCGAGCCGGGCCAGGTCGTTGCCGCCGGACAGGTGGTGGTGCGCCTGGCCCGTTCCGGTCCGCGCGAAGCGGTCGTGCAGTTGCCGGAGACAGTGCGTCCAGCGCTGGGTTCCACCGCCACGGCCAGCATCTATGGCCGCTCCGGCGCGCCGGAGACTGCGCGCCTGCGGGTGCTGTCCAGCGCGGCCGATCCGCTGTCGCGCACCTTCGAAGCGCGTTATGTGCTGGATGCGCAGGAGCAGCCGCCGCCGCTGGGCGCCACGGTGACGCTGGAGCTGCCCAGCCAGGGCGCGGCGGCCGGGGCGAGCGGCGTGCTCGTCCCGCTGGCCGGGCTGAGCGACAGCGGCAAGGGCCCGGGCGTCTGGCTCATCGACGGCCAGCCGGCGAAGGCGCGCTGGCGGCCGGTGAAGGTGCTGCGCATCGGCGATGACAGCGCATACGTGACCGGCAATCTCAAGGACGGCGACCGCGTTGCCGCGCTGGGGGCGCACCTGCTGCGCGAAGGCCAGCCGGTGCGGATTCTGGAACGCGCGGCCGCCGCCCGTGCCGGAGTGCCCGCACCGTGAGCGGCTTCAATCTTTCCGCGCTGGCGGTGCGGGAACGTTCCATCACCGTGTTCCTGATCCTGCTGGTGTCGCTGGCCGGCATCGTCTCGTTCTTCAAGCTCGGCCGCGCCGAGGATCCGGCCTTCACGGTGAAGGTGATGACTGTCGTCACCGCCTGGCCGGGCGCCACGGCGCAGGAAATGCAGGACCAGGTGGCCGAGAAGCTGGAGAAGCGCCTGCAGGAACTGCGCTGGTACGACCGCAGCGAGACCTTCACCCGCCCCGGCCTGGCATTCACCACGCTGAGCCTGCTGGACAGCACGCCGCCTTCGCAGGTGCAGGACGAGTTCTACCAGGCGCGCAAGAAAATGCAGGACGAGGCGGCGAACCTGCCGGCCGGCGTGATCGGGCCGATGGTCAACGACGAATATGCCGACGTCACCTTCGCCCTGTTCGCGCTGAAGGCCAAGGGCGAGCCGCACCGTGTCCTGACCCGCGATGCGGAGACGCTGCGCCAGCGGATCCTGCACGTGCCCGGCGTCAAGAAGGTCAACATCATTGGCGAACAGCCCGAGCGCATCTTCGTCGAGTTCTCCCACGAGCGCCTGGCCACCCTGGGCATCGGCCCGCAGGACGTGTTTGCCGCACTGAACGGGCAGAACGCACTGACTCCGTCCGGCTCGGTGGACACCAAAGGATCGACGGTATTCGTCAGGCTCGATGGCGCCCTGGACGAACTGGACAAGATCCGCAACACGCCGATCGTGTCTGGCGGCAAGACGGTCAAGCTGGCCGACATCGCCACCGTCAAGCGTGGCTATGAAGACCCTGCCACCTTCCTCATCCGCAACGGTGGCGAGCCTGCGCTGCTGCTTGGCGTGGTCATGCGCGATGGCTGGAATGGACTCGACCTCGGCAAGGCGCTGGACGGCGAAATGGCGGCGATCAACGGCGAGCTGCCGCTGGGCATGGCGCTGAACAAGGTGACCGACCAGTCCGACAACATCAGCGCGTCGGTCGACGAATTCATGGTGAAGTTCTTCGTGGCGCTGGTGGTGGTGATGCTGGTCTGCTTCGTCAGCATGGGCTGGCGGGTCGGCGTGGTGGTGGCCGCCGCGGTACCGCTGACGTTGGCGGCGGTGTTCTTGATCATGGCCGCCACCGGCAAGAACTTCGACCGCATCACCCTGGGCTCGCTGATCCTTGCGCTGGGCTTGCTGGTGGACGATGCCATCATCGCCATCGAGATGATGGTGGTGAAGATGGAAGAAGGCTTCAGCCGCGTGGCCGCCTCGGCCTACGCGTGGAGCCATACCGCCGCACCGATGCTGTCCGGCACGCTGGTCACCGCGGTCGGCTTCATGCCCAATGGCTTCGCCCGTTCCACGGCCGGCGAGTACACCAGCAACATGTTCTGGATCGTCGGCATTGCGCTGATCGCGTCGTGGGTGGTCGCGGTGGTGTTCACCCCGTATCTGGGCGTGAAGCTGCTGCCGCAGCTGAAACAGGTGGAAGGCGGCCACCAGGCGATGTACGACACGCCGCGCTACAACCGCTTCCGCCGCCTGCTGAACGGGGTGATCGGACGCAAGTGGGTGGTGGCGGGTTCGGTGGTGGTGCTGTTCGCGCTGGCGATCCTCGGCATGGGCGCGGTGAAGAAGCAGTTCTTCCCGATCTCCGATCGCCCGGAAGTGCTGGTGGAAGTGCAGATGCCGTATGGCACCGCGATCGCGCAGACCAGCGCGGCCACGGCCAAGGTCGAGGCCTGGCTGGCCAGGCAGAAGGAGGCCCGCATCGTTACCGCCTACATCGGCCAGGGCGCTCCGCGCTTCTTCCTGGCGATGTCGCCGGAACTGCCCGACCCCGCGTTCGCCAAGATCGTCATCCGCACCGACAGCCAGGAAGAGCGCGAAGCATTGAAGCACCTGCTGCGCACGGCAGTGGCCGCAGGCCTGGCACCGGAAGCGCAGGTGCGCGTGAGCCAGCTGGTGTTCGGCCCGTACTCGCCGTTCCCGGTGGCCTACCGGGTGAGCGGCCCGGACCCGGACGTGCTGCGCGGCATCGCCAGCCAGGTCGAAGCGCAACTGCGTGCCAGCCCGACGATGCGCACGGTCAACAGCGACTGGGGCGCGCGCACGCCGGCGCTGCACTTCAGCCTGGACCAGGACCGCCTGCAAGCGGTCGGGCTGAGCTCCAGCAGTGCCGCCCAGCAGCTGCAGTTCCTGCTGAACGGCGTGCCGGTGACCACCGTGCGCGAGGACATCCGCACCGTGCAGGTGCTGGCGCGTTCGTCCGGCACCACCCGCCTGGACCCGGCCAAGGTGCAGGATTTCACCTTGACCGGTGCAGCGGGACAACGCATTCCGCTGTCGCAGATCGGTACGGTGGACGTGCGCATGGAAGAACCGTTGATGCGCCGCCGCGATCGCGTTCCGACCATCACCGTGCGCGGCGACATTGCCGAGGGCCTGCAGCCGCCGGATGTTTCCAAGGCGATGACCGCCGCGCTCGCGCCGCTGCGTGAAACGCTGCCCAAGGGCTACAGCATCATCGAGGCCGGCGCGATCGAGGAATCCGGCAAGGCGATGGCGGCGATGCTGCCGCTGTTCCCGATCATGCTGGCGCTGACCCTGCTGATCATCGTGCTGCAGGTCCGCTCGATGTCGGCGATGATCATGGTGTTCCTGACCAGCCCACTCGGCCTGATCGGCGTGGTGCCGACGCTGCTGCTGTTCCAGCAACCGTTCGGCATCAATGCGCTGGTCGGCCTGATCGCGTTGTCCGGCATCCTGATGCGCAACACGCTGATCCTGATCGGGCAGATCCACCACAACGAACATGAAGGCATGAACGCGCGCCAGGCGCTGGTGGAGGCCACCGTGCAACGTGCGCGGCCGGTGATCCTGACCGCCCTGGCAGCGGTGCTCGCCTTCATCCCGCTCACCCACTCGGTGTTCTGGGGAACCCTGGCCTACACCCTGATCGGCGGCACGATCGCCGGCACGGTGCTGACCCTGGTGTTCCTGCCGGCCATGTATTCCATCTGGTTCAAGATCCGCGCCGATGCGGCGCAGGAAGCGAAGTGATGCACACGGCCAACAATGCGCGAACACTGGTAACCGGCATGAGCGGGAGCAATCGCGCCGCATCCTCTGCAGTCACAGCGCGGCTCGACGAACCGCATGCTGGCGCTCGCGAGAGCACCATGGTGAAGTGATGGTGCATCACATTGAGGCAACCATACATGAGCACAGTTTGCCGAAGCCATCGGCTTCTATCTCCACAACACGCGAGCATGACCACCGCCATGGAACGTATCCATTCCATCCGAACTCTGGTGCTTGCCTCGCTTGTGGCCATCTCGCTTGCAGGATGCGCGGCAGGTGATCCCGTCGCGAGCCTGCCTATCGAAGGCCCTGTGCGTCTGGGAGAAATTGCAGCGGTCGATGGGCCCAGGGTGCGTCCCGAACGCGTCATCGAGGACAGCCGCTGTCCGGCCGACGTTCAATGCATTCACGCTGGACGGCTGATCGTCAAGGTAACCGTGCTCGGTGGCGGCTGGTCCAAGCAGATTGACCTCACGCTGGGCGTCCCGGTCCCCGTTGCCGATGGCATGTTGACGCTGGTGGACGCTACCCCCGTTCCCATCGATGGGAACGCCGCGGCATCCGCCGCTCGCTTCACCTTCAAGTTTCAGGGCGGCCGCTAGCCAAGCGATCGACTGTTCTGAACACCACTTTTAGTCGACGCGGGTGACTCGCTATCGCAATCCTCCTTCGTGCAGCGTGCCTGTCTGCGGCAAACTGGAGGCATGGATACGATTCGGACCTACCGTCCTGACGACTTCGGCGCCTGCCTGTCGCTGTTCGATGGCAATGTGCCGGCGTTCTTCAGCGCTGAGGAACGCCCTGGCTTCGTGCGATTTCTAACGCACCATGCCGCTGTCTGGTACTACCAAGTCGTTGAGCGTGCGGATGAAGTGATTGCATGCGCGGGTTACTCAATCAGCACGGACGGCACGACGGCCAGCCTCTGCTGGGGCATGGTCCATCCGAAGCTGCATCGGCAAGGCTTGGGGACAATGCTGCTCTTGGCTCGGCTGGAAGCCCTGCGCCTGGGGCCGGCCGTCGAACAAGTCGTACTGGACACCAGCCAACACACACAGGCCTTCTACGCTCGCTTTGGCTTTGTGGTGAAGCAAGTAGTGCCAGATGGCTATGGTGCGGGCCTGGACCGGTGGGATATGGCGCTCGACCTGAAGGCGCCGGCATAGCGCTGCTCAGAGGGCTGATGACAGCTAGATGTGAAACGCCGGAACTGCCGAGAGCGCGGGCGAGTTCACCCTGACTCGGAACGCAATGAGCAGGCTAGCGAGGAGCATCACTGCCGCGGCAACAATGAGCACTGCAACGATGCCCCCCAGCCCGAACACCAGACCGCCCAAGGCGGCTCCCGCTGCGATGGAGGACTGCACCGCGGCGACCACCATCCCGCCGGCACTCTCGGCCTGATCGGGCGCCGCACGCGCGACCCAGCTCGACCAGGCTACGGGCACGCCGCCGAAGGCCAGGCCCCAGAGCGCGACAAGGATCGATAGCCCGCCAACGCCCACCGGCAACAGGACCATGCCGAGCGCGGCTACGCCCACCAAGGCAGGCATGATCACCAAGGTGACTTTCAAACTGCGCTCCATGAGCCAGCCGGCCAATAGTGTGCCGACGAAGTTCGCCACGCCGAATCCGAGCAGAATCAGCGCCAGGCCGTCAGCGCTCATCTGCCCCAGGCTCTCCAACGTTGGGCGGATATAGGTAAAGAGCGAATACTGACCGGTGTGCGCCAGGACGCAGCCCAGCATTCCGACCGCAACGCCTGGCCGGCGCAAGAGCCCCACCACCGACTCTGGGAGTGCCGCCTTACGCGGGGCCATTCGGGGCAAGGTGAACCACTGGAATACAAAAGTGAGTCCACCCACCGCCGTCGCAGCCCAAAAGGCGCTACGCCAGCCCAGCAGGCCTCCCAGGTAGCTCCCCAAAGGAACGGATACCACCGTGCCCACCGCAATCCCGCTGAAGATGATGGAAAGCGCGCGAGGCACGCGCTGTGGCGGCACCAATCGCATGGCCACGGCCGCTGCCATGCTCCAGAAACCGCCCAGCGCCACGCCCAGAAGGACGCGCATCACCAGGAGGACTCCCATGCTGGAAGACAGCGCCACCAGGGCGTTGGAGAGGATCATCAGACCCGTGAAACCCAACAGCACCCGGCGCCTGTCTATCGAACGGGTCAGCCGAGGCACAAGCAGGCCAGCGAACAGGGCCACCACAGCAGTGACCGTCACCGCTTGACCGGCCAGCGCCTCCGACACACCCAGATCCGCCGCCATCGGCGTCAACAGGCTGGCAGGCAGATATTCGGCCGTGAGCAGCCCAAAGACACCCATGGCCAGCGAAAACACGGCCACCCATGCCGATGAAGATGGCTCCCCGCTACCCCATGCCACGGAATCAGGCGTGTCTGCGGCATCAACTACGTCATTCCTCATCAAAGATTCCCAGTGCAATTGTGCAGCCGAGAGTCTATGGAGCCGAGCCAGGATGATCTATGATTGTCTGACCTTTATTTTTGATCGAAACCCCTGGCCGCCTCAATAAGCCACGCTCCACCCCAGCCCACCGATCTGATCAGTCAGCTGCTGACCGGCATGCGGTTACATGGCGTCCAATACCGACGCATTCAGACCGGGCCGACCTTTGGGCTTGGATTTCCCCTGAAGCCAGGGCATGCCTACTTCCACTACTTGGCGGTGGGCAATGCGATTCTTCGTGGCGCGGACGGCAGCCAACACCGTCTATCCGCCGGGGATGTCGTGCTTGTTCCCCGCGGAGAAGGCCACGCGTTGTTGTCTGACGAGGACCATCCAGTCCAGTGCTTGGAAACGATAGACGCAGCCCCACTAGGCGACGCGGTGAGCGGGATAGACACGTGCCCGAGCACACATCCCGTGCCAAGCGCTGTGCTCTTCCACGGATGCATGGTGTTCGATCTAGGTGGCATGCATGGGTTGAGCAAGTTGATGCCGACCGTGATGTTGGCCGATGGCAACGCCGCTCAGTTTCCTGGGCTGTTGCCGATGATCGACGCGATGAAGCGCGAGGTGTGCTCCGGACGTATTGGATTTGCCGGAATACTCGCCCGGCTGGCGGATGCAGTCGCCGCCATGATCGTCCGTGACTGGGTCGAGCGCGGTTGCGAAGGAGCATCGGGTCTGGTCATGGCCATGCGCGACCCTCGTCTATCGCTGTCGTTGCTTGCCCTACACAAAGACCCCGGGCGCGACTGGACCGTCGAAGCGCTGGCTGCAGAATCAAACGTCTCACGATCCGTGTTTGCCGATCGGTTCCAGAGCGTCATTGGAACCGCGCCCCTGCGTTACGTGACTGAAATGCGAATGCAGTTGGCAAGTCAATGGCTGACCCACCAAAGCCTATCGATAGAGGTCGTGGCAGAGCGTCTCGGCTATGCGTCGCAGGCAGCATTCAGTCGCGCCTACAAGCGCGTCATGGGGCACTCTCCTGGCGCGACTCGGCGGGAGCGCCGCTTGGCCTCGCCATAGGAGGCCGCCGCATTGCCTTCGAACCATCGCCTCCCGCTTCGCGGCTCATCGCCGCTGCGCCGTCGGTGCTTGACCAGCCTTGAGCTTGGGCACGCCACTATCCGAGCCTGGGGCCACCCAAACCCCAGGCCAGGTTCGTTCCACGCCCTCAACCGAGCCAGGAGCGAAGGCGCCCGGGCTGCGCAGGTGATCTCGCAGAGGTAGCCGGCCCGCTCCTTGAAGCTCACGGCCAAAGCGTCGCAATACCATGCGGGCCGCAAGTGCCCGGGTTGGCGCCCTCGTTGAGCAGCTCAAGCGACGAGTGCCCTCCAAGCTCCTCAAGAGCTCATCCAGCTCCGACCCCATGCTGCCGTTCCTGATGACTGCAAAGGCCTGAGCTACGCGCTGCTGCAACGGCAGCGCGTAGCCAAGCGCGGCGCGATCGCAGGTCGTGCCGGTGCTGCGCTTGACGACCTTGCGCCCGAAGCGCGCCTGCAGATCCGCAGGAATGCGCAAACGAACGTAGTAGCGGCCGGTCTCGCCGCGGGTGAGGTAGTGCGCGACTCGCATGGAAGTGTCCAAGCGAGTGTCCAAGGTCGGGAAAAAGAAAAACGCCCGCAAATCGTTGATTTGCGGGCGTTTCCTTGACAATGGCGGAGTGAGAGGGATTCGAACCCTCGATAGAGCTTTTGACCCTATACTCCCTTAGCAGGGGAGCCCCTTCAGCCGCTCGGGCATCACTCCGGATTCATGCGTTGCGGATATTCCGCGACCGGGCGCGAAGGATAACGGTTTGTAGGGTCTCAGGTAAACCCTTTCGACGCATCAATCGGCAGATTGATCGCCATGGCCGCCGCCGTGCGAGGTCGGCTCATCGCCGCGCTGGATGCGCTGATAGATCTCTTCGCGATGCACCGCCACATCCTTCGGCGCGGTGATGCCGATGCGCACTTGATTGCCTTTGACCCCAAGCACCGTCACGGTGACCGAATCGCCGATCATCAAGGTTTCGCCTACCCGGCGAGTCAGGATCAACATGTTTTAAATTCTCCAGGGAACCGGTGATTCCCACCGGTACGGCGTCCGACTCGGGCGCCCCATAACGAAAGGGAAAAGAAGATCGATGTTAAGGGAAGCCGCGCCCTGCCAGCAAGGCAGTGCGGCTTCGTGTTCAGGGGAGATGTTGCTTGACCCAGTCGGGTACGCCCTCGAGCGCAAGGGCAAGGGCGGGCCCGTCCTCGCCACCACCCTGGGCGAGATCCGGGCGGCCGCCGCCCTTGCCCGAGATCTGACCGGCGATATGGCTCAGCAGTTCCCCGGCCTTGACCCGGCCCATTGGGCTGCCGTTCACCCCGGCGACCAGGGCGGCCTTGCCCTCGCTGGCCCCGGCCAGCACGATCACGCTGTCGCCCAACTGTTGCTTCAGGCGGTCCATCGCATCGCGCAATGCCTTGGCATCAAAGCCTTCCAGGCGCACCGCAAGCACCTTCACCCCCGCCACCTCGACCGCCGCGGCGGCCAGATCGGCGGTGGCGCCGGAGGCCAGCTTGGCCTTCAGTGCCTCCAGTTCGCGCTCCAGGCGCTTGTGCTTGTCGCCCAACTGGCGAATCTTGTCGACCACGTCGCCGGCGCTGCCGCCGACCAGCTCGGCCGCCTCGCGCAGCTTGGCTTCTTCCGCCGCGACATGGTCCAGGGCGCCCTGCCCGGTCACCGCCTCGATGCGGCGCACGCCGGCGGACACGCCGCCTTCGCTGGTGATCTTGAACAGGCCGATGTCGCCGGTGCGCGCCACGTGGGTGCCGCCGCACAGCTCGGTGGAGTAGTCGCCCATCCGCAGCACGCGCACGCGCTCGCCGTACTTCTCGCCGAACAGCGCCATCGCGCCGAAGTCCAGCGCTTCCTGCATGCCCATGTGATGCACTTCGACCGCATGGTTGGCGCGCACCTGCGCGTTGACCTTGCGCTCGATCACCGCCAGCTCTTCGGCGCTCATCGGCTGGAAGTGCGAGAAGTCGAAGCGCAGCCGGTCCGGGGCGACCAGCGACCCCTTCTGCTGCACATGGGTTCCCAGCACTTCGCGCAACGCGGCATGCAGCAGGTGGGTGGCGGAATGGTTGAGGATGGTGGCGCCGCGACGGTCGCTGTCGACCTGCGCCGACAACGTGGCGCCGATCTGAAGGCGCCCGCTGCGCAGCTGGCCGACATGGCCGTGGAACTGGCCGGCGAACTTCTGCGTTTCCTCGACCTGGAACAACACGCCGTCGGCGCTCAGCTGGCCCAGATCGCCGACCTGGCCGCCGGATTCGGCGTAGAACGGGGTGCGATCGAGCAGCACGATCGCCGCATCGCCAGCCTCGATCGACTCGACCGGGCGCCCATCCTTCAACAGCGCGACCACTTTCAGCGCGTCGGCCTGCAAGGCGTCGTAGCCGAGGAAGCCGGTGGGCGCCAGCTGCGCCACCAGGTCGGCCGGCAGCGAGGTGCCGCCGCCGAACTTGCCGGCCGCGCGCGCGGTCTCGCGCTGGCGCTCCATGGCGCTGTCGAAACCGGCCATGTCCACGTCCATGCCGCGCTCGCGCGCGATGTCCGCGGTGAGGTCGACCGGGAAGCCATAGGTGTCGTACAGGCGGAACGCGTCCGCACCGGGGATGCTGCCATTGGCGCGGGCGGCGATCTCGTCGAAGATCTTCATGCCGGCGTCGAGGGTCTCGGCAAAGCGCTCCTCCTCGGCCTGCAGCGCCCGCTGCACGGTGGACAGCGCCGCCGGCAATTCCGGATAGGCCTCGCCCATCAGCTCGGACAGAGTGGCCGCCATCTTGTGGAAGAACGGCTGGCGCACGCCGAGCATCCAGCCGTGGCGCAGGGCGCGGCGGATGATCCGGCGCAGCACGTAGCCGCGGCCTTCGTTGGACGGCAGCACGCCATCGACGATCAGGAACGAGCAGGCGCGGATATGGTCGGCGATCACGCGCAGCGACTTGTTCTCCAGGTCGGCCATGCCGGTCAGCTCGGAGGCATGGCGGATCAGCGCCTGGAACAGGTCGATCTCGTAGTTGCTGTGCACGTGCTGCAGGATCGCGGCCAGGCGCTCCAGGCCCATGCCGGTATCCACGCACGGCGCCGGCAACGGCACCAGGGTGCCGTCGGGCTGGCGGTCGAACTGCATGAACACCAGGTTCCAGATCTCGATGAAGCGGTCGCCGTCCTCGTCCGGCGAGCCCGGGGGGCCGCCGGCGAGGTGCGCGCCGTGGTCGTAGAAGATCTCGGTGCACGGGCCGCAGGGGCCGGTGTCGGCCATCTGCCAGAAGTTGTCCGAGGCGTATGGCGCGCCCTTGTTGTCGCCGATGCGCACGATCCGCTCCGGCGGTACCCCGATCATGTCGCGCCACAGCTCGTAGGCCTGCTCGTCGGTGTGGTAGACGGTGACCAGCAGGCGTTCCGCCGGCAGCTTCCAGACCTGGGTCAACAGCTCCCAGGCCCAGGCGATGGCTTCTTTCTTGAAGTAGTCGCCGAACGACCAGTTGCCCAGCATTTCGAAGAACGTGTGGTGGCGCGCGGTATAGCCGACCGAATCCAGGTCATTGTGCTTGCCGCCGGCGCGCAGGCAGCGCTGCACGTCGGCCGCGCGCACGTAGCTGCGCTTCTCGGCGCCAAGGAACACGTCCTTGAACTGCACCATGCCGGAATTGGTGAACAGCAGCGTCGGATCGTTGCCCGGCACCAGCGGCGCGGACGGAACGATGGTATGGCCCTTCCCGTTGAAGAACTCGAGGAAGTCGCTGCGGATCTGGGAGGTGGAGAATTTGGCGGGTGCGTTCATGGGCTGGCTATAGACGAGCGGACGGATTTCCGGGCGTACCCCCTCAAGATGAGGGCGTGCGGAAACCGGACAAGACAATCCGCCAAGGTTAGCAGGCCCAGCCCGCTCAGTCCTCAGGCTCGTAGCGCGTGGCCGCGCGGATGCTGTCGCCATCGAAACCGCGCCGCGCCAGCAGATCGGCGGCCTTGCGCCGCTGCTGCAGGTCCACCGGCCCGGCCGCGCCGAAGCGCCGCTGCACCAGATCGCGGGCGTTTTCGGTCCAATCGCCCTCGAATGCCGCCATCGCCGTGGCGACGGCCTCGCTGTCCAGGCCGTGGGTGCCCAGTTCGGCGCGAATGTGCAAAGGCCCGTAGCCGGTATTGGCGCGGCTGCGCACCAGCAGTTCGGCGAAGCGGCCATCATCCTGCCAGCCCTCGCCCGCCAGGCGCTCCACCGCAGCAGCAGCGGCGTCCGGCTCCACGCCGCGCACCCGCAATTTGCGGGTCAATTCCTTGCGCGAATGCTCGCGACGCACCAGCAGGCCCAAGGCCTTCTGCAGCGGCGTCTGTTCCGGCTGCCGGCGGCGCCGGCGCGGTTCCCGTGCTTGTTCGTCGTCACCCATGCAGGCTCACCGCCACGATCATCAATGTGCCGTCCTTGGCACCTGCCCTCCTGGCTTGCTCAAGACTGCCGAGGGAGACGAGCGGCACTGACTCCACCGCTCCCCCGGCAGAAGACCATCACGCCTCGGCGTCGGCGTCGGCATCCTCGGCTTCGGCCGCGCTCGGCGCGATTTCCGTAGGCTGGAACTTCTCGCGCAGCTCGCTTTCCAGCTTCGCCGCCACCTGCGGGTTGTCGCGCAGGTACTGGCGCGAATTGTCCTTGCCCTGGCCGATGCGCTCGCTGCCGTAGCTGTACCAGGCACCGGCCTTCTCGACCAGCTTGGCTTCCACGCCCATGTCGATCAGCTCGCCTTCGCGGCTGATGCCTTCGCCGTACAGGATCTCGGTGATGACCTGCTTGAACGGCGGCGCCAGCTTGTTCTTGACCACCTTGATCTTGGTCTGGTTGCCGATGATCTCGTCGCCCTTCTTGATCGCGCCGATGCGGCGGATGTCCAGGCGCACCGAGGCGTAGAACTTCAACGCGTTGCCGCCAGTGGTCACTTCAGGGCTCTGGCCCGGCATCATCACGCCGATCTTCATGCGCAGCTGGTTGATGAACACCACCAGCGTATTGGAGCGCTTGATGTTGCCGGTCAGCTTGCGCAGTGCCTGGCTCATCAGGCGGGCCTGCAGGCCCGGCAGCTGGTCGCCCATCTCGCCTTCGATCTCGGCCTTCGGGGTCAGCGCGGCGACCGAGTCGACCACGACGATGTCGACCGATCCCGAGCGCACCAGCATGTCGGCGATTTCCAGGGCCTGCTCGCCGGTATCGGGCTGCGACAGCAGCAGCTCGTCGACGTTGACGCCGAGCTTGCCGGCATAGATCGGGTCCAGCGCGTGCTCGGCATCGATGAACGCGGCGGTGCCGCCCTTCTTCTGGCACTCGGCGATGGCCTGCAGGGTCAGCGTGGTCTTGCCCGAGGATTCCGGGCCATAGATCTCGACCACACGGCCCTTCGGCAGGCCGCCGATGCCCAGCGCGATGTCCAGCATCAGCGAACCGGTCGGAATCACCTCGACGGCTTCGATGATGCGATCGCCCATCCGCATCACCGAGCCCTTGCCGAACTGCTTCTCGATCTGGCTCAGGGCAGCGGCGAGCGCGCGCTTCTTGTTCTCGTCCATTTTGGTGTCCTTCGGAGGTGAGGGTGATTTGCGGGGTAGGTTCAATTTAGCGGCCAGGTATCGCACAGGCTGAGACGGTGTGCGGCGATGAAAAAATAATCCGTCCGAGCCCGTGTACGACAGCGGCGAATGGCGATGTACCAGGTCGGAAAAATCCTGCTGGCGGTGTAGTGCATTCCTTGCTCGCGCAAGGATTTCAGCGGTTGGGCCGCAGCAGCCCGCAATACAGTCCTTCGATCGCGAAGTCCTGGTCGGGCAGGACCTCGATCGGTGCGTAGTCCGGATTGCGCGGCAGCAGGCGGATGCGGTCCTTGCCGATCTTCAGCAGCTTGACCGTGATCTCCTCGTCGATCCGCGCCACCACGATCTGCCCGGAACGGGCGTCGCGGGTGCGGTGCACGCCGATCAGGTCGCCGTCGAAGATGCCTTCGTCGCGCATCGAATCGCCCTGCACCTTCAGCAGGTAGTCCGGCGCCGGCGAGAAGAACACCCGGTCCAGCACCACGAAGTCGTCCGAGCCGATGTCCGCCCCGATCGGAAGACCGGCCGCGACCCGCCCCAGCACCGGCAGGCGCAGGATGTCGGCGCTGTCGACCTGCGGCGCCGGCGCCGGTGCGGCCGCGCCGGTCACCAGCCGGATCCCGCGTGCCTGGCCCGGTACGCGACGGATCGCGCCGGCCTGCTCGAGGGCTTCCAGATGGTATTGAGCGGCGCGGACGCCCTTGAAGCCGAAGGCGCGGGCGATTTCGGTCTGCGACGGCGGTGCGCCGTCGTGTTCGATGCGCTCGGCGATCAGGTCGAGGATCGCTTGCTGGGTTTCGGTCAGTTCCATGGTTAGTAGTAATACTACTAAAAACGGAAATGGGCAACTGTTGCGTGGCCTGCCAGGACGTCCGGCTACGGGGCGGATCGGGCGAGCGGCAGGAGTGGAACCTGCCGCGCTTCAATGGCGGCGGGCGTCGCCGGCCAGGTTTGGATCGGCGATCAGGCTGTGTGGATCAACCGAAAACGCAGCCACGCGCCCCACAATGGCCGGCAAATCCTGGATCGACGGCCGCTCGCGACCAACCAGGCATCAGCCACGGAGATCATCGCGGTTGCGCACCGCACCGCCCCTCCCGTCGGCGCAACCCGCTCCGCTCAGCGGCCGCTGCGCCAGATCGAGATCAGGATCCACACGCCCGACAGCGCCGCGCCGATGAAGCCGCCCACGCCGATCGCCAGCAACCAGCGGCTGGAGACGCCGCCGACGCTGTTCATCACGATCGACGAACCGATGATCAATGCCGCGGTGACGATGCCCATGGTCAGCCGGTTGGCGGCACGGTTGACCTGGTCGCCGAAACCCTTCAGCGAGGTGGTTTCGACGTTGAGCTGCAGCCGCCCGCGCCGCGCCGCCTGCAGCAGGCGGCGGGTATCGCGCGGCAGGTCGCCGAGCAGTTCCAGCGCGCCGAGCACGGTGCGGCGGCCGCGCTTGGCCATCGCGCGCGGGGCGAAGCGCTGCAGCATCACCCGTTCCAGGTACGGCGCCGCGGCGCTGGCCATGTCGAAGTCCGGATCGAGCTGGCGCCCTACCCCTTCCAGGGTCAGGAAGGTCTTGATCATCAACGCCAGGTCGGCCGGCAGCGCCAGCGCGTGCTGGCGCAGGATCGCGGTGACGTCGCCGAGCATCGCGCCGATCCGCAGTTCCTTCAGCGGCACGCCGCGGTACTGGTCGACGAACCCGGCGATCTCCAGCTGCAGCCGCGCCTCGTCGATCTCGACGTCGCCGTCGGTCCATTCCAGCAGCACGTCGGCGACCGACTCGGATTCCTGCGTGACCAGCCCGTGCAGCAGTTGCACGACCTGGTAGCGGCGCTGCTCGGAGATGCGCCCGACCATGCCGAAATCGATCACCGCGATGCGCTCGCCCGGCAGGTAGAAGATGTTGCCGGGGTGCGGATCGGCGTGGAAGCAGCCGTCCTCGAGCACCATCTTCAGCACGATGTTGGCACCGACGCGCGCCAGCCGGCGCCGGTCCAGCCCGGCGGCGTCGACCCCGGCCAGATCGCGCCCGCCGATCCCGGCGACGAAGTCCTGCACGTTGAGGGTTTCGCAGGTCCACTGCCAGTGCACGCGCGGGATCACGATCTCGTCGTGACCCTGGAAATTGGCGGCGATGCGCTCGGCGTTGCGGCATTCGCCGGCGAAGTCCAGCTCGCGCCGCAGCGACAGGGTGAACTGGTGCACCACCTCCGCCGGGTGGTAGCGCTTGAGGTCGGCCGCACGCGCCTCGACGATCTCCGCCAGCCGCGCCAGCAGCCGCAGGTCGGCCTCGATCACGTCGCGGATGCCGGGACGGCGCACCTTCATCACCACCGGCGTGCCGTCGTGCAGCCAGGCGCGGTGGGTCTGCGCCAGCGAGGCGGCGGCCAGCGGCGCTTCCTCGACCTGGGCGAAGATCGCCGACGGCGCTTCGCCCAACGCTTCGATCAGCTGCGGCAGGATCTGTTCGTAGGGCAGCGCGGGCGCCGCGTTCTGCAATTCGCCGAGTTCGTCGATCCACTCCGGCGGCAGCAGGTCCACGCGCGTGGCCAGCACCTGACCGAGCTTGACGAAGGTCGGGCCGAGATCCTGCAGCGCGCGCCGCACCCGCTGCGGCGCCGACATGCGCAGCATCTCCTCGGCGTTGTGCCAGTGCAGCAGGCGCCCGGCACGCTCCAGCACGTCGGCCATGCCGATGCGGCGGACCACGTCGCCGAATCCGTAGCGGATCAGCACCGAGGCGATTTCCTGCAATCGCCCCAGGTCGCGGACCGTGCTCAGCGCTTCCCACATCGCGGTCGCCATCTAGCCGCCGGCGCTCACAGCAGCGCGCCGAGTCCGCGCAGCGCCGCGGCGACGGTCTGCCGGCGCACCGCGTCGCGATCGCCGTCGAAATGGAACAGCTGCGCGCTGGCGTAGCCGCCGCGCCGCTTCCAGCCCACCCACACGGTGCCGACCGGTTTGTCGGCGGAGCCGCCGCCGGGACCGGCGATGCCGGTCACCGCCACCGCGATGCTGGCGCCGGAATTGACCAGCGCGCCGGACACCATCTCGATCACCGTCTCGCGGCTGACCGCACCATGGTGTTCCAGGGTCTGCGGACGCACGCCGAGCAACGCCTGCTTGGCTTCGTAGCTGTAGGCGACCATGCCGCAGTCGAACCAGTCCGAGGAGCCGGAGATATCGGTCATCGCCTTGGCGATCCAGCCGCCGCTGCAGCTCTCGGCGGTGACCAGGCGCTCGCGCGTGGTGCGCAGCTGGTCGCTGAGCGCAGTGGCGAGCTGCAGGAGTTGCGAATCGGTGGGGACGTTCATGGCGCTGCTCGGGAAACCAATGCGCTTTGTAGCCCAATTCGCTACGGCTGTCGCGCCTGCGCGGTACGAGGCCATGCGGGGCTTCAGCGGTGGTGCGCAGGTCGAGTGTCTGCCGCTTGTGGGTCAGATACAACCTCGCTGGCATGGCTGCGCCAGCGTTGTCTTCGCGGCGCAGCGAAGAAAAACAGCGACGTTCCGATTGAGAGAACGCCACTGCAGGAGCGGCTTCAGCCGCGACCGGCGCTACCGGTACGGCCTGTCGCGGCTGAAGCCGCTCCTACAGAACTTGCGCAAGCTGTAAACGACCGAGCCGAAGATGCACCTCGGCGAGTTGGCGACAACGTCATCCGCACGTGGCGACTAACGCTGTTGCCACTCCTCTTCCTCGCGCGGCGGCAGCAGCGCGCGGATCGGCGCGCCGTCGGCGCTGGCGGCCAGGCGCTCGGCCTCGGTGATCGGGATGTCCACCTGCAGCAGCCAACCGTCCTCGTCGGCCTGCTCGCTGCGGATCACCTGCAGCTGGTGCAGTTGCGAGCGCAGGCGACCGGCGCTGGACGGCAGGCGCAGGCTGCCCTGCACGTGCTGCAGGCCCAGGCGCTGGCCGAGCACGCTCTGCAGCAAGTCCAAGCCGCGTCCGTCTCGCGCCGAGATCCAGACGCGCTCGCGGCGCGCGGCGTCGGGTACGCCGTCCTGCGCGTCGTGGCGCACGTCGGCGCCTTCGATGCGGTCGATCTTGTTGAACACCAGCAGCTGCGGCAGATCGCCGGCGCCGACCGCGTGCAGCACCTCGTCGACCTGGGCGATGCGCTCCTCGCGCAGCGGGTCGGCCGCATCGACCACGTGCAGCAGGAAGTCGGCCTCGCGCGCCTCGGACAGGGTCGAACGGAACGCGGCGACCAGCTCGTGCGGCAGATTGCGCACGAAGCCGACGGTGTCGGCCAGCATCGCATTGCCGCCGGGCAGCGCGATGCGGCGCACGGTCGGGTCCAGCGTCGCGAACAGTTGGTCCGCGGCGTAGGCCTCGGCGCCGGTCATCGCATTGAACAGGGTCGACTTGCCGGCGTTGGTATAGCCGACCACCGCGATCCGCGGCAGTTCGCTGCGCACCCGCGCACGGCGCATCTGAGTGTGCTGCACCTCGACCTTTTCCAGCCGCTTCTGCAGCTGCTCGACCCGCTTCTGCAGCAGGCGGCGGTCGGTTTCCAGCTGGGTTTCGCCGGGGCCGCGCAGGCCGATCGAACCGCCGCGCTGGCGCTCCAGGTGGGTCCAGCCGCGTATCAGCCGCGTGGCCATGTGCCGCAGCTGCGCCAGCTCGACCTGCAGCTTGCCCTCGTGGCTGCGCGCGCGCTGCGCGAAGATGTCCAGGATCAACCCGGTGCGGTCGATCACCCGCCGCTCCAGGTATTTCTCCAGATTGCGCTCCTGGCCCGGGCTCAGTGCGTGATTGACCAGGATCAGGTCGGCGCCGGTGGCCTCGGCCGCGGCCTTGACCTCTTCCAGCTTGCCGCTGCCGATCAGCGTCGACGGGCTCGGCTTGTCGATGCGCGCGGTCAGCGTGGCGGCGATCGTGGCACCGGCGGAGCGCGCCAGATCGGCGAACTCCTCCAGCACGTCGTCCTCCAACGGCCCTCCCGCGTAGGGCTGGATCAGCAATGCATGCTCGCCGCGGCGGGAACGGTCAAACACCCGCGGTTCCGTTCTTCAACTGCGTGCTACTCGGCTTCGTCATCTTCCGCACTGCCACCCTCGTTCTGCTGCACATAGCCACCGCCCGGTCCGACGCGCACGTTGCGCGCGGGCACCACGGTGGAAATGGCGTGTTTGTAGACCATCTGGCTCACGGTATTGCGCAACAGCACCACGAACTGGTCGAAGGACTCGATGGTACCCTGCAGCTTGATGCCGTTGACCAGGTACACCGAAACCGGCACCCGTTCGCGACGCAGCGCGTTCAGGAAAGGATCCTGCAAGGATTGCCCCTTGGACATGCTTCACTCCCGTTTATAGTTTTTATGTGCCCGGGTCGGCACTGCAGCTCCCCTGCCGTGGCCCGGACCGCCGATGTTACACAACCGCGGGCACAAGCACAGCGCGGCGCGTAGCCAATCAGCCAAGAAAGTCCGCCACCGCCCCATCTAGAGGCGCGCCGTCGCGTTCGGGGTCGAACCAGCGCGCGTCCAGCTCCCCGCGCAGCCAGGTCAGCTGCCGCTTGGCCAGCTGGCGGGTGGCGAAGATCGCGCGCTCGCGAAACGTCGCCGCGTCGCTGGCGCCGTCCAGGTGTTCCCAGGCCTGGCGATAGCCGACCGCGCGCACCGCCGGCAGCTCCAGCGGCTGCGCCGCCTGGCGCATCGCCGGCAACGCGCGCAGCGCGCGTACCTCGTCGAGGAAGCCCTGCGCCAGCATCGCGTCGAAGCGCAATTCGATGCGCCGGTGCAGCAGCGCGCGCTCAGTCGGCGCCAGCACCAGCTTCAGCACCCGCAACGGCAGCCGCGGCGGCCCCGGCTGCGCCTGCCATTCGCTGATCGGGCGGCCGCTGAGTTGGAATACCTCCAGCGCACGCTGGATGCGCTGGGCATCGCCGGGCCGGATCCGCTGCGCGGCCAGCGGATCGACCTGCCGCAGCTGCGCATGCAGCGCCGCCCAGCCTTCGGCCTGTCCGCGTGCGGCCAGCGCCGCGCGCAGTTGCGGATCGGCAGGCGGCATCGGCGCCAGGCCTTCCAGCAGCGCCTGGAAATACAGCCCGGTGCCGCCGGCCAGGATCGGCAGGCGGCCGCGGGCGACGATCGCGTCCAGTGCGGCGCGCGCGTCGACCGCGAACTCGGCGGCCGAATACGGTTGCCATGGATCGCGCAGGTCCAGCAGATGGTGCGGCACCCGCGCCAACTGCTGCGCATCGGGCTTGGCCGCGCCGATGCTCAAGCCGCGGTACACCAGCGCCGAATCGACGCTGACAATCTCGCCGCCGTAGCGCTCGGCCAGGGCGATCGCCGCGGCGGTCTTGCCGGACGCGGTGGGGCCCATCAGCGCGATCGCGCGCGGGCGCCGGTCGGCCGCCATCAGTCCTCGTCCGGCCAGCGGATCGCGGCGGGCGCGGCGCCGGCGCGCGGCAGCGGCACCGCCGCCAGCGCCTGCCAGACCTTCAACGCGTCCACCGTGGCGGCGACGTCGTGCACGCGCAGCAGCAGCGCGCCGCGCTGCGCCGCCAGCAGGTGCGCCGCCACCGACCCGGCCACGCGTTGCTCCGGCGCGGTGCGTCCGGTCAGCTCGCCGATGCTGCGCTTGCGCGACAACCCGGCCATGACCGGCACGCCGAGTTCGACCAGGCGCGACAGCTGCGCCAGCAGTTGCAGGTTGTCGGCGGTGCCCTTGCCGAAGCCGAAGCCCGGATCGACCAGCAAGCGGCGTTTGTCGATGCCGGCCATTTCCGCGGCGAAGATGCGCTCGGCCAGGAACCGGTGCACCTCGCCGACCACGTCGTCGTAGTGCGGCGCGCTGCCCGCGGCGTAGGCGTCCGCGGGCATGTGCATCAGCACCACCGGCACCTGCAGCTGCGCCGCCGCGTCCAGCGCGCCGGGCCGGCGCAGGGCCTGGACGTCGTTGATCATGCCGGCACCGGCGGCGACCGCCGCGCGCATCACTTCCGGCTTGAAGGTGTCCACGCTCAACGGCAACGCGGTCTGCGCCGCCAGCCGCTCGATCACCGGGATGACCCGCCGCAATTCCTCTTCCACCGGCACCGGGGTGGCGCCGGGGCGGGTCGATTCGCCGCCGATGTCGAGCAGGTCGGCGCCCTCCTCCGCCAGGCGCAGCCCGTGCGCGACGGCGGCCTCCACCGTCGCATGCGCGCCGCCGTCGGAGAACGAGTCGGGGGTGACGTTGACGATGCCCATCACCCGCGGGCGATCCAGCAGCAGGCGGCGTCCGCCGCAATCCAGGCTCGGCGAAGTGTCGAACATCAGCAGTGCTCCTGGTGGTTGCCGCGATGCACGGGGATGCTGTGCGTGTCCTTGCTTGCCACCGGCGCAGCAGCACGGAGCGTCGTGGCGACGACAGCGTTGGCAAGCGGCGGCAGCGAAGGACTAGCGAGCGATGGCATAGGCGGACAGTGATAACGGAACGCCATTGTCGCCCAGTCGCAGCGCCTACGACGACCGGCGGCGGGGATGCGCCAAAAGATCGGCCGGAGCGATGCCATCCCACGCCGGCTGCCTGCCCTGTACCGCCGGAGATGCAAAAAAGCAGACAACAAAAAGCCAGGGATCGCTCCCTGGCTTTCTGATCAGCCCGAGCGGCGCTTACAGCTGCTCGGCCGGTCCGGCGATCGGCGGCAGCGGCCGCGAATTGCCCTTGTCGTTGCCGCCGTCCTTGCCGGACTTGCTCCAGCCCACCGGCGGCGGCGGATCGCGGCCTTCCATGATTGCGTCGATCTGCGGCACGTCGATGGTTTCGTACTCCAGCAGCAGGTTGGCCATCACATGCAGCTTGTCCAGATTCTCGGTCAGGATCTGCGTGGTTTTCGCATAGGCCTTGTCGAGGATCGAACGCACCACTTCGTCGATGCGCCGCGCGGTGTCGTCGGACACGCTCTTGTGCTGGGTGACCGAACGCCCCAGGAACACCTCGTCGTCTTCCTCGCCGTAGGCGATCGGCCCCAGCTCGTCGGACAGGCCCCACTTGGTGACCATGTTGCGCGCCATCTTGGTCGCGCGCTCGATGTCGTTGGAGGCGCCGGTGGTGACCTTGTCGGTGCCGAAGATAAGCTCTTCGGCGACGCGGCCGCCGTACAGCGAGCACAGCTGCGACTGGATCGCGACGCGGTTGATCGAGTACTTGTCGCCTTCCGGCAGGTACATGGTCACGCCCAGCGCACGCCCGCGCGGAATGATCGTAACCTTGTAGACCGGATCGTGCTCCGGCACCAGGCGGCCGACGATCGCGTGGCCGGCCTCGTGGTAGGCGGTCAGCGTCTTCTCTTCCTCGCTCATCGCCATCGAGCGGCGCTCGGCGCCCATCAGGATCTTGTCGCGGGCGCGGTCGAAGTGGTCCATGCGGACTTCCTTGACCGTCTCACGCGCGGCGAACAGCGCCGCCTCGTTGCACAGGTTGGCCAGGTCGGCGCCGGAGAAACCCGGAGTGCCGCGCGCGATCACCATCGGCTCGACGTCGTCGGCCAGCGGCAGCTTGCGCATGTGCACCTTCAGGATCTGCTCGCGGCCGCGCACGTCCGGCAGGCCGACCACCACCTGGCGGTCGAAACGGCCCGGGCGCAGCAGCGCCGGATCCAGCACGTCCGGACGGTTGGTCGCGGCGATCACGATCACGCCTTCGCCGCCCTCGAACCCATCCATTTCCACCAGCAACTGGTTCAGGGTCTGCTCGCGCTCGTCGTGACCGCCGCCCAGGCCGGCGCCGCGGTGACGGCCGACCGCATCGATTTCGTCGATGAAGATGATGCACGGCGCGTGCTTCTTGGCCTGCTCGAACATGTCGCGCACGCGGCTGGCGCCGACGCCGACGAACATCTCGACGAAATCCGAGCCGGAAATGCTGAAGAACGGCACCTTGGCCTCGCCGGCGATGGCCTTGGCCAGCAGCGTCTTGCCGGTGCCGGGCGGGCCGACCATCAGCACGCCGCGCGGGATCTTGCCGCCGAGCTTGGTGAACTTGGTCGGATCGCGCAGGAAGTCGACCAGTTCGCCGACCTCTTCCTTGGCCTCGTCGCAACCGGCGACGTCGGCGAAGGTGATCTTGATCTGGTCCTCGCCCTGCAGCTTGGCGCGCGACTTGCCGAACGACATCGCGCCCTTGGCGCCGCCGCCGCCGCCCTGCATCTGGCGCATGATGAACAACCAGAAGCCGATGATCAGGATGACCGGCAGGAAGTTCAGCACCAGCGACCAGAAGCTCGGGCCGTTGGCCGGCTTCTGCCGGGTCATCTCCACGTTCTTGCTGTACAGCACGTCGACCAGCTTGTCGTCGCGCGGCCCGTAGACCGTGCTCTCGCTGCCGTCGCTGCGCTTGAAGCGGATCGCGGTCACCGACAGCCCGGTGTCGTCGGTGAAGTCGACCGACTTCACCCGGCCGCCGTCCACTTCCTTCAGGAACTGGGTATAGGTCACGGTGTCGCTGCCGGCGCCGCCGGCCAACCGTGGCGAAAAGCTCTGGAACACCACCATCAGCACGACGGCGACGACTACCCACAGCAACAGATTCTTGGTCAAGTCGTTCATCCTCATTGGCTCCGGTGTCCCTTCAACTCGTTCTCGATGCGTGATGCGACGGGTTCAGCTTACTTGATCTGGGCACGCTTGCCCTGCCCGAGGGCATAGACCTCCGGCGAACGCTTGCGCGACGCCGCCGGTTTGCGGATGGACACCTTTTCGTAACGGCGGCGCATCTCGCGGATGTAGTCGTCGGACCCGACGCCCTGGAACAGCTTGATCAGGAACGCACCGCCCGGCTTCAGGTGGGTATCGGCGAACGCCATCGCCAATTCGGCCAGATGCATCATCCGCGGCTGGTCCACCGCATCCATGCCGCTTTTATTGGGGGCCATATCCGACAGCACAAGGTCTACTGGGTTGCCGCCCAGCATTTCCTCGAACTGCGATAGCACCTCCTCCTCCCTGAAGTCGCCGTGAAGGAACTCCACGCCGGCCAGCGGCGGCATCTCCAGGATGTCCAGCGCCAGCACCCGGCCGCGCTCGCCCAGCGACTTGCGCACCTGCTGCGACCAGCCGCCCGGCGCGGCGCCGAGATCGACCACCAGCATGTCCGGCTTGAGCAGCTTGTCGCGCTGCAGCAACTCTTCCAGCTTGTAGGCGGCACGCGAACGCATGCCTTCGGCCTGGGCCTTCTTCACGAAGGGGTCGGCGAAATGTTCGCGGAGCCAGCGTTGGCTGCTTTTGCTGCGGGTTGCCATGGGATCGCGGTCGTGGTGGGCGGCCATGATACCCTGATCGCCCTTGGCAACCCCGCTCCCGCCTGCATGTCGATCAGCCTGACTCCGTCCCAGAACCGCTTCCTGCGCGGCCTGGCGCACGACCTCAAACCCCTGTTGCAGATCGGTGGCAAGGGCGTCACGCCGGCCTTCCTGGCCGAACTGGACGAGGTGCTGGAGCGCCACGAACTGGTCAAGGTGAAGGTCGGCGGCGACGACCGCGAGGCCCGTGACGCGAGCATCGCCAGCCTGGTCGAGCAATCGCACAGCGTGCTGGTGCAGCGCATCGGCCACACCGCGATCCTGTACCGCCCGGCCAAGGAAGACCGCCAGATCGTGCTGCCACGCGGCTGATCCACTGCTCGGTGACATCATGCAGCTGACCCAGGACCTGCCCGACTACGCCTACACCCTGCGCATGGCCGACGGCCGCCAGGCGAAGGTGAACGACCGCTTGCTGACCCGCAGTTTCATCCTCGCCCCCGACACCCTGGTCGAGCACTGGGACGCGCCGGCCGCGGCCGAGCTGCAGCCGCAGCAACTGCAGCCGCTGCTGGAGCTGAACCCGGCGCTGGTGATCCTGGGTACCGGCGAACGCCAAGTATTCCCGCCCGCCGCCGCGCTGGCACTGTTCCTGACCCGCGGCATCGGCATCGAAGTGATGAACAACGCCGCCGCCGCCCGCACCTACAACGTGCTGGCCGCCGAAGGCCGGCGCGTGGCGGTCGGGTTCCTGCTCGAAGGCTGAGCAACGCCGCGGCCGCCCGCTGTGCGGGCGCGCGCCTCGTCTTTCAATTTCAATCTACCAGCGCGCTGCGCCGGGCCGGGGATCCGCCCAATCGACGACGTGCCGGTTACTTGCTGGGCAGATACAACAGCGGGTCGACCGGTTTGCCGTTATAGCGGGCGAAGCGGCGCCGCTTGCGGTCCACCGGACCTAGCGCCGCTGAGCGCCCGGCGCGCTGCGCCGGGCCGGGGGATCCGCCCAACGAACGACGTGCCGGTTACTTGCTGGGCAGATATAGCAGCGGGTCGACCGGTTTGCCGTTGTAGCGGATCTCGAAGTGCAGCATGTCGCGCGCGGCGCCGCTGCGGCCCATCTCGGCGATCTGCTCGCCGGCCTTCACGTTCTGGCCTTCGTTGACCAGGCGCTTGCGGTTGTGGCCGTAGGCCGACAGCCATTGCTCGTTGTGCTTGATGATGATCAGTTCGCCGTAGCCGACCAGGCCGGCGCCGGAATACACCACCACGCCGTCGGCGGCCGCGCGCACCGCCTGGCCGCTGCTGCCGGCGATGTCCACGCCCTGCTTGGTGGTCTCGCCGACGACGAAGCGGCTGACCACCGCGCCTTCGGCCGGCCAGCGCCAGTTGAAGCCGCTGCTGACCGGGGTCGGCGCCGCGACCGGCGGCCGCGCGACGGTTCCCGCGGAACTCGGCGGCGGCACCACTGCAGTGCTACCGGGTCGCGCCACGACCGTGCCACCACCGCCGCCTGGGGGATACAGCTTCAGCGACTGCCCCGGGTAGATTGTGTACGGCGGCGGCAGGCGGTTCCAGGCGGCCAGGTCCTGCGGGCTGATGTTGTTGACGCGGGCGATCGCATACAGCGTGTCGCCGCGGCGCACGCTGACGCTGACCCCGGGCTTGGGCACCGAAGGACGCGCCACCGGCGCGCCGGACTTGCCGGGCGCGCCGGACGTGCGCACCACGGTGGCGCTGCTGCATGCGCCCAGTCCCGCCGCCACCAGCAACCACACGCTGCAACGCAGGCCGTTACGCACCACCCGATCGACGCTCATCCGTACTTCGCTCTCCATAGGACCCACACCACCAGCAGCGCCAGGATCGCCATCGCGATCCAACCGAGCGGTTCGATCCAGCGACGCAACGCGGCTTCCGCGCGCGGCCCGCCCAGGCGGATCGCGCCGGCCACCAGATACACCCGCTTGCCGCGGCCGACCAACATGCTCGCCAGGAACGGTAGCAGCGGGATTCCCACGATGCCTGAGGCCCAGGTAAATATCTTCAGCGGGATCGGCGTGAAACCGGCCAGCACCAGCAGCCAGAACGCGCGCCACGGCGATTCGGCGACCACTTCGCGCAGATGGCTCACCTGCGCATCGATCTTCTGCGTCCAGCCCAGCCATTCGATCAGCGGCTGCACCGCGGCGAAGGCGAAATGGCCGAGCATGTAGCCGACCAGCGCGCCGGCCAGCGAGCCCATCAGGCTCAGCGTGGCGAACCACAGCGCACGCCGCGGCTGCGCCAGCGACATCGGCGCCAGCATCACCTCTGGCGGCACCGGGAACACGATCGCCTCGGCGAAGCTGAGCCCGGTCAGGAACGCCGGGGCGCGGCGGTGCCGCGACCAGCCGATGGCGCGTTCGTACAACGGCCCGAATATCTTCATCCAACGCAACTCCACTGATTCAATCTGGGGTGATTCAATTCAGGCTGATTCAATTCAGCATGATCAATCCAGCATGACTCAATCCAGCATGCCCGACAGCAGCGGGACGAAGGTCACCGGCGCCAGGATGTCTTGCTCGATCCGGCCGTCGGCGTCGCGGCGCAGGCGCACCAACGATTGCGACGAAGGGCCGCCGACCGGCGCAACCAGGCAGCCGCCCGGGGCCAACTGCGCGACCAGCGCATCGACCAGCGCCGGCGCCGCGGCGGTGACCACGATCGCATCGTAGGGGCCGTGCTCGGCCCAGCCGATGCGGCCGTCGTCGTGCTTGCTGCGCACGTTCATGCCGAGCTGGCGCAAGCGCTTGCGCGCCTGCCGCAGCAGGTCGCCGATGCGCTCCACCGTATAGACCTCCAGCCCCAGCGCGGCCAGGATCGCGGCCTGGTAGCCGGAGCCGGTGCCCACTTCCAGCACCTTCTTCGGCGCCGCCTCGAGCACGGTCTCGGTCATCCGCGCCACCACCCACGGCTGCGAGATGGTCTGGCCATGGCCGATCGGCAGCGCGGTGTCCTCGTAGGCGCGCGAGGCCAGCGCTTCGTCGATGAACAGGTGCCGCGGCACGGTGCGCACCGCGTTGAGCACGGCTTCGTCGCCGATGCCGGCCTCGCGCAAGCGCTCGACCAAGCGGTCGCGCACGCGCTGCGAGGTCATGCCGATGCCGATCGCTTCCGGTTGCAGGCGTAGCCGCGGGGTCATGCCGGGTTGTCCAGCGCGGCGGTGAGGCCGCCGACCCAGCTGGCGACCGTCTCCAGCGCCTGGTAGCGGGTCAGGTCGACCTGGATCGGGGTGATCGAGATGAAGCCGGTGCGCACCGCGTGGAAATCGGTGCCGGGGCCGGCGTCCTGCTCGCGGCCGGCCGGGCCGATCCAGTATACGGTGCCGCCGCGCGGGTCCGGCTGCGGCAGGCACGGTTCGGAGCGGTGGCGGTTGCCGAGCCGGGTGACCTCGAAGCCCTTGATCTCGCTCCACGGCAGGTCCGGCACGTTGACGTTGAGGATGGTGTCCGCCGGCAGCGGATCGGCCTTCAGCCGCGCCACGATCTCCACCGCGGCGCGCGCGGCGGTCTGGAAGTGCTTCGGCTCGTGGTTGTGGGTGACCAGCGACATCGCCACCGCGGGCAGGCCGAGGAAGCGGCCTTCCATCGCCGCCGACACGGTGCCCGAATAGATCACGTCGTCGCCCAGATTGGCCGAGTTGTTGATCCCGGACACCACCATGTCCGGCTCGTCCTCGAGCATGCCGGTCAGCGCCAGGTGCACGCAGTCGGTCGGGGTGCCGGCGACGCTGCAGGTGTGCGGGTCGATGCGCTTGATCCGGATCGGCAGGTCCAGGGTCAGCGAGTTGCTCGCGCCGGAACGATCGCGGTCCGGTGCGACCACGGTCACCTCGTGGCCCGCGCCGCGCAGTTGCTCGGCCAGCATCTTGATGCCGGGGGCGTCGACGCCATCGTCGTTAGAAACCAATACGCGCATGGTGCTCCTCGGAAACCCGGGCATGATACCGGATGCATCCTGCCAGGTCGCTGACAGCGCGCTTGCGTGACGGCGTCGGCAGGTTAGGCTGTGCGCATGTCGCAGCCCGAAGACGAAGATCCCGCCGCCCTGTTCCGCGCGGCGATCGGTGCGGTTACGCCGATCAACGCGACGCCGCCGGCCAATGCCAAGCCGCGGCCGAAGCCGCGCGCGCGCATGGCCGAGCGCGACGACGCCGAGGCGCAGAGCGAGTTCCAGCGCCTGTTGCGCGACAGCGCGCCGCTGGAGGCCGGCGACGTGGCCAGCTACCGCCGCGAGAACGTGCCGGCGCGGGTGTTCCAGCGCCTGCGCCGCGGCCAGTTCTCGGCCCAGGACGAACTCGACCTGCACGGCGCCAACGCGGCGCAGGCCGAGGCGCTGCTGCGCCAGTTCATCGCCGAGGCGCACGCGCACGAGTACGGCTGCGTGCGCATCGTGCACGGCAAGGGCCTGCAGTCCGGCGGCATTCCGATGCTGAAGAATCTGGTCGACCGCCTGCTGCGTCAGCGCAACGACGTGCTGGCGTTCCATTCGGCGCCGCCCACGCAAGGCGGCACCGGGGCGATGCTGGTGCTGCTGGCGCGGCGCTGACCTAGGGCGTGTCATCAATCCCCGAGCAGGCCCGCGCCACTCTTGCGCATACGTGCGCGGGCAGGGAGAGGGAGGAAGTGAGCTACAGCGATGACACGGCACCGCGCGCGCAAGAGCGGCCCTGCGGGTTGGGCCTGTCAGGCCGCCAGCCGGCGCCGCGCGGCTTGACCTGACCGCCAGTCAGGCGCTGCGCCACGCAGCACCGACTGGCGGCCTGACAGACCCAACGCGACCTGCTCGGCAATCGATGGCACGCCCTAGCGCCGCGCGGCTCATTCCTGCGCCGCCGGCTCGCCCTGCGCGCCCTGCCCCGCGTCGGCGATCTCGCCCAGCTCGTGCAGCACCGCGGTGGCGTAGCTGCCCGGCGGCAATGCGAAACGCAGCTCCAGCGCGCCATCGTCCGCGTCCAGCCAGCGCCATTGCAGCTCAGCCGCGCGCAACCGGGTGGCGCGCCGCTCCTGTTTCAGGCCTTCGCGCTCCAGGCCCTCGCGCAGACGCGTCGAAGTCGCATCGTCCAACGCCGCCAGCTCCAGCACACGCGCCGCATCGGCGCTGCGCAGTTCGCCAGCGCCCCACAGCGGCGCCGATGGATGGATGTCGAAGCGCTGCAGCCGTTCGGCCAATACGTCGGACCAGGGCTCCGGACCGAACACGCTACGGCTGCCGTCGAGCAGCCATACCTCGCCGTCCAGTGCGGCGTCCCAGTTGCCCGCCGCCACGCGCGCGGCCAGCACGCGGTTGAACAACTCCGAACGCGCCGCCGACAACAGCAGCGAACGCTGCTCGCGCCGCACCCGGCGTCCGTCGAACATCGCCAGCGCGGCGCCGACGTTGCCGCCGTCGCGGCCGAAGCGCTGCTCGCCGAACCAGTTGGGGATGCCGCGCGCGCCGATCTGCGCCAGCCGCGCCTCGATCGCGTCGCGCTCGCCGCGCACCTCGCGCAACACCAGCACGAAACCGTTGCCGGCCAGCGCGCCGCGCGGCAGCTTGCGGTTGTGCCACTGCGCCTGCAGCACCTGCAGGTCCTCGCTGTGCAGCGCCTCCAGCGCCGGTGCCACGCGCTTGGGCAGGTGCACCGAGAAGCGCTGGGTGGTGACCGCGTGGCGGTCCTTCATGCCGGCGTAGCCGATCGCCATGTCCGCCACGCCGGCCCATTGCGCCAGGCGGCGCGCGGCGAAGGCGGTGTTCATGCCGCGCTTGCGCACGGTCAGCAGCAGGTGCTCGCCCTCGCCGCTGGGCTCGAACGCGGGCAGTTCGTCGACCTGGAAGTCTTCGGCCACGCTGCGCATGCGCGCCTGCAGCGGCGCGGCGCCGAATGCGCGCGGCAGGTCGCTCACAGCGCCACCAGCAGCACCGCCGCCTGCGCCGCGATGCCTTCGCCGCGGCCGGTGAAACCCAGCTTCTCGCTGGTGGTGGCCTTGACGCTGACGCGGTCGATGTCGACCTGCAGCAGCGCGGCCAGGCGTTCGCGCATCGCCAGCGCATGCGGGCCGACCTTGGGCCGCTCGCAGATCACGGTGACGTCGGCGTTGCCGAGCTGCCAGCCGCGCTCGCGCAATAGCTGCTCGCAATGGCTCAGGAACTGCGCGCTGTCGGCACCCTTCCAGCGCGCGTCCGACGGCGGGAAATGCTGGCCGATGTCGCCCAGCGCCAGCGCGCCGAGCAGCGCGTCGCACAGCGCGTGGATCACCACGTCGCCGTCGCTGTGCGCGAGCACGCCGCGTTCGTGCGCCACGCGCACGCCGCCGAGCATCACGTGGTCGCCCTCGCCGAAGGCGTGCACGTCGTAGCCCTGGCCGATGCGGAAGGGGGGAAGCGCGGCGTTGTCGGCCATATCGATCCTATGTATGAGTGCCGGCGACCGGTCGCATCGCCATCAGGCGCGACCGTTCAACGCGAGCACGAATGCCTGAAATTCGGCGGGCGGCGCAGACCCGGAACCGGAATCGTCCTGCGCGCCCCAGGCCGGGTTGAGCCAGTCGTCGTGCACCACGCTGGCGACGACATCGCGCAGCGCCACCGCTCTGGGTGCGCGCGCGAACGGCAGGCGTCCATGCGAAGACGAGACCAGGCTGAAACGCAACTGCCGCACCTGGCGGTCGTGCCAGCAGTAAAAGGTCATCGCCGGTGCCGAGGCATCGATCAATGCGGCATGCCGGCTGGCGGCGACCGCCTCCACGAAGCGCGTCACCGACTCCGTCTCGATGCCTACGTTCTGGTCCTCGCGCGGCGAGAACGCCCACAGGTTGGCCTGCGCCTCACGCGCGATGTCCAGCGGGTCGCACACGATCGCGTCGCGCTCGGCCAGCTGCAGCCACGCATGGGCGACGGACGCTTCGAACCTCATCACCCGTTCCGCTGGAACAACGCGAACTCGAAACGCGCCAGATCCGCCGGGGTGGTGACCTTGAAATTGTCTTCGGCGCCCTCGACCAGCAGCGGCCGCAGGCCCAGCAACTCCATCGCCATCGCATCGTCGGTGACTTCGACCCCGGCCGCCGCGGCCTGTTCCAGCGCCCGAGTCAGCTGCAGGCGCCGGAACAGCTGCGGGGTCAGCGCGCGCCACAGCCGCTCGCGCGGCTCGGTGGCGTCGATGCCGCCATCGTCGCCGGCACGTTTGAGCGTGTCGCGCACCGGTGCGGCCAGGATCGCGCCGACCGGATCGCCGCGCCCGGTTTCCAGCAGCCGGTCCAGGTCGGCCAGCGCCAGGTTCGGCCGCGCCGCGTCGTGCACCAGCACGAAATCGTCCGCCTTGACCGTCTCCGGCAAGGCCTCCAGCGCGGCCAGCACCGAACCGGCGCGACTGCTGCCGCCGACGCAGGTCAGCACCGGCTTGCCGGCCACGTCGGTCCAGCCCGGCCAGTCGGCATCGTCGGCGCCGAGCGCGACCATCGCCCCGGCGACCGCCGGATGCGCCAGCAAGGCCTGCAGCGCATACGCGATCAACGGCTGCCCGCCGGCCTGCAGATACTGTTTGGGCACGGGACTGCCGAAGCGGGTGCCGCGACCGGCGGCCGGCACCACGGCCCAGACCGTGGCCATCAGGGTTGTTCGCTCGGCGCAGCCGGCGCCGGCGCCGGCATGCCGTCGGCGGCCGGCGCGGTCGGCACCGGCGCATCCTCGACCACGCGGTAGAACTTTTCGCCCGGTTTGATCATGCCCAGTTCGCTACGCGCGCGCTCCTCGATCGCCGCCTCGCCGTCCTTGAGGTCCTTGACCTCGGCGGCGAGTGCGGCATTGCGTTGCTGCAGGCCTTCGTTATCGCGTTTCTGGTGCTCGACCTGGCTTTCGAGCACCAGGACCTCGCCGGAATTGCCCGGACCGAACCAGAAACGGTACTGCAGCCACGCCAGCAGTCCCGCCAGCACCAGCAGCAGCCAGCGCCAGTTGCGCACGGCCTACCGCTTGAGCGAGACGAATGCGTCGCGCCCCGCGTAGCGCGCGCCGCTGCCCAGCGCTTCCTCGATCCGCAGTAGCTGGTTGTACTTGGCCACGCGGTCGCTGCGGCACAGCGAGCCGGTCTTGATCTGGGTAGCGGTGGTGGCCACGGCGATGTCGGCGATGGTGGTGTCCTCGGTCTCGCCGGACCGGTGCGAGACGATCGCCGCGTAGCCGGCCTTGTCGGCCATCGCGATCGCTTCCAGGGTCTCGGTGAGGGTGCCGATCTGGTTGACCTTGATCAGGATCGCGTTGGCGGTGCCGGACTCGATGCCCTGCCTGAAGATCTTCGGGTTGGTCACGAACAGGTCGTCGCCGACCAGCTGTACCTTGCTGCCGAGGCGGTCGGTCAGCAGCTTCCAGCCGGCCCAGTCGTCCTCGGCCAGGCCGTCCTCGATGCTGACGATCGGGTACTGCGCGGCCCAGTCGGCGAGGAAGTCGACGAACTGCTCGCTGGTCAGGCGCTTGCCCTCGCCCACCAGGTGATACTTGCCGTTGTCGTAGAACTCGCTGGAAGCCACGTCCAGGCCCAGCAGCACGTCTTCGCCTGCGGTGTAGCCGGCCTTGCCGATCGCCTCGAGGATGGTATCCAGCGCTTCCACGTTGCTGCGGAAGTCCGGCGCGAAGCCGCCTTCGTCGCCGACCGCAGTGGACAGGCCATGGCCCTTCAGCACCGCTTTGAGCGCGTGGAAGATCTCGGTGCCGGCGCGCAGCGCCTCGGAGAACGAAGCGGCGCCGACCGGCAGCACCATGAATTCCTGGAAATCGACGTTGTTGTCGGCATGCGCGCCGCCGTTGATGATGTTCATCATCGGCACCGGCAGTGCCACGTTGGCGGTGTTGGCGCCAGCCAGGTACTGCCACAGCGCCTGCTTGCGCGAGGCCGCCACCGCGTGCGCGTTGGCCAGCGACACGCCGAGCAGCGCGTTGGCGCCCAGGCGGCCCTTGTTCTCGGTGCCGTCGAGATCGATCAGGCGCCGGTCCAAGCCCTGCTGGTCGGCCGCGTCGAAGCCCTGCAGCGCGTTGGCGATGGTGGTGTTGACGTTCTCCACCGCCTTGCGCACGCCCTTGCCCAGGTAACGGGTCTTGTCGCCGTCGCGCAGCTCGACCGCTTCCTTGGTGCCGGTGGACGCACCCGACGGCACCGCGGCGCGGCCCAGCGAGCCATCGGCCAGCGTGACTTCCGCTTCGAGCGTGGGATTGCCGCGGGAATCGAGGATCTCGCGGGCGTGGATCTTGGCGATAGTGGTCATAGGTCCGATCGGTTACCAGTAAGGGGGAAAGTACACCGGAAACAAGCTGCCGGATTATCGCCGCACACCGGCCCATTGCCAAATCGCACGGCGCTGAGACGCGTGACGGGCCGGCCAGTGCGCCGCTAGGCCCTCAAGCCCAGCAGCGACACGCCAAACAAAAGCGCCAACACCAGCAGCAGCGCGAGCGCGATGGCCGCTGCGGCAGGTTGGCGACGTAGCCAGAACGCCGCCGGGCTGGCGATGAGGCACGCCACGGTCAGCAGCGCGCCCACCACCAGCGTGACCAGCATCGGGATCCGCGTGGCCTGCATTGCATGGCTGCCGTCGCCCGGCATGCCGATGCTGGCGGCGACCAGGAACGCCATGACGGCCAGACAGGCCCAGGCACCGATCGACAGGGCCAACGCCATCCAGCCCCAGGGCCAATGGCGCCAGTGCCGGCGCTGCCGGCGCGACGCCGCCAGCGCCCATGGGTCGGACGTCATGCGAAGCGCGCGAACCCGTGTTTCTTGGTTACCGTGTCCAGTTCCATCAGCGTTTCGAGCAGCTCTTCCATACGGTCCAGCGGCCAGGCGTTGGGGCCGTCGGACAGGGCCTTGGACGGGTCCGGATGGGTCTCGGCGAACAGGCCGGAGATGCCCACCGCCACTGCGGCACGCGCCAGCACCGGCACGAATTCGCGCTGGCCGCCGGAGCTGCTGCCCTGCCCGCCCGGCAACTGCACCGAATGGGTGGCGTCGAACACCACCGGGCAACCGGTGTCGCGCATCACGCTGAGCGAGCGCATGTCGCTGATCAGGTTGTTGTAGCCGAAGCTGGCGCCGCGTTCGCAGACCATGATCTGCTCGTTGCCGGTCGACTTTGCCTTGTCCACCACCGGCTTCATGTCCCACGGCGCGAGGAACTGGCCCTTCTTGATGTTGACCGGCTTGCCGGCCGCGCAGACGTTCCTGATGAAGTCGGTCTGGCGCACCAGGAACGCCGGCGTCTGCAGCACGTCGACCACCGCAGCGACTTCGTTCATCGGGGTGTACTCGTGCACATCGGTCAGCACCGGCACGCCGATCTGCCGCTTCACCGCATCCAGCACCTTCAGGCCTTCTTCCAGGCCCGGACCGCGGAAGCTGGTGCCGGAGGTGCGGTTGGCCTTGTCGAAGCTCGACTTGAAGATGAAGTTGATCCCCAGCCTGCCGGTGATCTCCTTGAGCTTGCCGGCCACGTCCAGCTGCAGCTGCATCGACTCGATCACGCACGGGCCGGCGATCAGGAACAGCGGCTGGTCAAGGCCGACTTCGAAGTCACACAGTTTCATCAGGTCACCTATTGATTTGAGCCCCTCTCCCGGCGGCGACCGAAGGAAGTCCCGTGGGAGAGAGAGGTTGGGGTGAGGGTACGGGCGAAGCCTCGTGGAATTTGGGTACGCGAGGCTTCGCCCGGACCCTCATCCGGCGCTTCGCGCCACCTTCTCCCGATGGGAGAAGGAATTACGCCCGCGCTTCCTTAAGCAACTTGCCGCCAGCCTTCTTCTCGCGCGCGGCGCGCACAAAGCCGATGAACAGCGGGTGGCCATCGCGCGGGGTGGACAGGAACTCCGGGTGTGCCTGGCAGGCCAGGAACCACGGATGGGTCTCGCGCGGCAGCTCGACCATCTCCACCAGCGTGTCGTCCATCGACTTGGCCGAGACCACCAGGCCGGCGTCCTCCAGCTGGGTGCGGTAGCGGTTGTTGAACTCGTAGCGGTGGCGATGGCGCTCGGACACCACGTCCTTGGCGTAGAGCTCGCGCGCCAGCGTGCCCGGCTTGAGCCGCTGTTCCTGCAGGCCCAGGCGCATGGTGCCGCCGAGGTCGGACTTCTCGTCACGTTTCTCGACGTCGCCGGTGGCAGTGCGCCATTCGGTGATCAGGCCGATCACCGGGTACGGCGACTGGCGGTCGTTCTCGGTGCTGTTGGCGCCGTCCAGGCCGGCGACATGGCGCGCGTAGTCGACCACCGCGGCCTGCATGCCGTAGCAGATGCCGAAGTACGGCACGCCGTGCTCGCGCGCATAGCGCGAGGTCAGCACCTTGCCTTCGAAACCGCGGTCGCCGAAGCCGCCGGGGACCAGGATGCCGTCCACGTCGGCCAGCGCCGACAGGTCGCTGCCTTCCAGTTCCTGCGCCTCCAGCCACTTCAAGGTGACCTTGGTGCGCTGGCGCAGGCCGCCGTGCTTGAGCGCCTCGCCGACCGACTTGTACGCGTCCTGGTGGTCGACGTACTTGCCGACCACGGCGATGGTGACCTCGTCGAGCGGATGCTTGGTTGCGTCGACCACCGCTTCCCATTCGGACAGGTTGGCCGGGCCGACCTTGTCGCGCAGCTTGAACTGGTCGATGACGATCTCGTCCAGGCCCTGGCGGTGCAGTTCCAGCGGCATGCCGTAGAGCACGTCGATGTCGGCGGCGCTGATCACCGCGCGCTCGGAGACGTTGGTGAACAGCGCGATCTTGCGCCGCTCCGAATCCGGGATCGCCTTCTCCGAGCGGCACAGCAGCACGTCGGGCTGGATGCCGATCGAGCGCAGTTCCTTGACCGAATGCTGGGTCGGCTTGGTCTTCAGTTCGCCGGCGGCGGCGATGTACGGCACCAGGGTGAGATGCATGAACATCGCCCGTTCCGCACCGCGCTCGGTGCGCACCTGGCGGATCGCCTCCAGGAACGGAAGCGATTCGATGTCGCCGACGGTGCCGCCGATCTCCACCAGGGCCACGTCGAACCCGGCGGTGGCTTCGTCGACGCAGCGGCGGATCTCGTCGGTGATGTGCGGGATCACCTGCACGGTGGCGCCGAGATAGTCGCCGCGGCGCTCCTTGCGGATCACGTTCTCGTAGATGCGGCCGGTGGTGACCGAATTCTTGCGCGACAGGCGGGTGCGCACGAAGCGCTCGTAGTGGCCCAGGTCCAGGTCGGTTTCGGCGCCGTCGTCGGTGACATACACCTCGCCGTGCTGGAACGGGCTCATCGTGCCCGGGTCGACGTTGATGTAGGGGTCCAGCTTCATCATCGTGACCGACAGGCCACGTGCTTCGAGGATGGACGCAAGCGAAGCGGCCGCGATGCCCTTGCCAAGCGAGGACACTACGCCGCCGGTAACGAAGATCAGGGGGGTCATGGCTCTAAGGCCTCCCGGAAAGCCATAGTTTAACGGGTGAAGCCGATTTGCCCAAGCGCTTTCGGACGAATCGACCGCACATAAAGAAAAACGCCCCGGCGGCAACCGGGGCGTCGCAAGGCAAAACAGGGCGCGCGATCAGGGCTTGCGCGCTTCCTCTTCTTCCTCTTTCTTCGGCGCGGCCGCGTCCTTGCCGGCCTTGTGCTCGGCCGCTGCGGCGGCGCGGCGCTTGGCCTTGGCGTCGGCTTCGGCCTTTTCCTTCGCGACCTGCGCCTCGTAGGCGGCAGCGCCGGAGGTGGCCGGATCGGGGCTCTGCGCCTGGGCCATCGCCACCGGGATGGCCACCGCGGCGGCGACCAGCGCGGCCAGGGTCAACAGCTTGCGAACGTTCATGGCGTACTCCTTGGGTGAGGCTGCAACGACAATGGGGATGCCGCCGCGGTTTTTCCAGAGCCAGGCTAGCCCATCGCCACGGCACCGGCCCTGAACACCGGCGACGTGCAAAAAACCGCCGCAGACCGCACACTTTCCGAATCTGCTTCGCGCCACCTGTTGAGACGCATGAATACCCGCTACAACGCCGCCGACATCGAAGTTCTCTCTGGCCTGGACCCGGTCAAGCGCCGGCCGGGCATGTACACCGACACCGCCCGCCCCAACCACCTGGCGCAGGAAGTCATCGACAACGCGGTGGACGAGGCGCTGGCCGGCCACGCCCGGCACATCGAGGTGACGCTGTTCAAGGACGGCAGCTGCGAAGTGTCCGACGACGGCCGCGGCATGCCGGTGGACATCCATCCGGAGGAGAAGATTTCCGGCGTCGAGCTGATCCTGACCCGGCTGCATGCGGGCGGCAAGTTCAACGACCGCAACTACACCTTCAGCGGCGGCCTGCACGGGGTCGGCGTCAGCGTGGTCAACGCGCTGTCGAAGAAGGTCGAGCTGTTCATCAAGCGCGACGGCAACGAATACCGGATGGAATTCGCCGACGGCTTCCCGGCATCCAAGCTGGAGATCGTCGGCAGCGTCGGCAAGAAGAACACCGGCACGCGCCTGCGCTTCTGGGCCGACCCCAAGTATTTCGACACGCCCAAGTTCGCGGTGCGCGCGCTGCGCCACCTGCTGCGCGCCAAGGCGGTGCTGTGCCCCGGGCTGACCGTGAAGCTGCACGACGAGGCGACCGGCGAGCAGGACACCTGGTATTTCGAGGACGGCCTGCGCGACTACCTCAAGGGCGAGCTGGCCGAGCGCGAACTGCTGCCGGCCGACCTGTTCGTCGGCAACCTGAAGAAGGACCGCGAGATCGTCGACTGGGCGGTGGCCTGGGTCGCCGACGGCGAGCTGGTGCAGGAAAGCTACGTCAACCTGATCCCGACCGCGCAGCACGGCACCCACGTCAACGGCCTGCGCAGCGGTTTCACCGACGCGCTGCGCGAGTTCTGCGACTTCCGCAACCTGCTGCCGCGCGGCGTCAAGCTGGCGCCGGAAGACGTGTGGGACCGCGTCACCTTCGTGCTGTCGCTGAAGATGACCGACCCGCAGTTCAGCGGCCAGACCAAGGAACGCCTGTCCTCGCGCCAGGCCGCCGGCTTCATCGAAGGCGCCGCGCACGATGCCTTCAGCCTGTGGCTGAACCAGAACGTGGAAACCGGCACGCGCATCGCGCAGATCGCGATCGACCGCGCCAGCGCGCGGCTGAAGACCGAAAAGCAGATCACCCGCAAGAAGGTCACCTCCGGCCCCGCCCTGCCCGGCAAGCTGGCCGACTGCATCAGCCAGGACCTGTCGCGCACCGAGCTGTTCCTGGTGGAAGGCGACTCGGCCGGCGGCAGCGCCAAGCAGGCGCGCGACAAGGACTTCCAGGCGATCCTGCCGCTGCGCGGCAAGATCCTCAACACCTGGGAAGTGGCCTCCGGCAGCGTGCTGGCCTCCGAGGAAGTGCACAACCTGGCGATCGCGATCGGCTGCGACCCGGGCAAGGACGACATCAGCGGGCTGCGCTACGGCAAAGTGGTGATCCTGGCCGACGCCGACTCCGACGGGCTGCACATCGCCACCCTGCTGACCGCGCTGTTCCTGCGCCACTTCCCGGCGCTGGTCGATGCCGGCCACGTGTTCGTGGCGATGCCGCCGCTGTTCCGCGTGGACGTGGGCAAGCAGGTGTTCTACGCGCTGGACGAGGAAGAGAAGCGCTCGCTGCTGGAGAAGATCGCGCGCGAGAAGCTCAAGGGCCAGCTCAGCGTGACCCGCTTCAAGGGACTGGGCGAAATGAACCCGCAGCAGTTGCGCGAATCGACCATCCATCCGGACACGCGGCGGCTGGTGCAGCTGACCGTCGACGCAGGCGACGAGACCGCATCGCTGATGGACATGCTGCTGGCCAAGAAGCGCGCCGGCGACCGCAAGCAGTGGCTGGAGAGCAAGGGCGACCTGGCTTCGCTGGAGGTCTGAGGCATTTCGTCGGGATCGATGCTTCGGGATTCGGTGCGGTCGCCCACTTCTTGCGACCCGCTGCTTGATCGCCGCTCGATGATCCGCGACCGCGATGCAATAGCGACAGGTATTGCATTGCGCGCCTGGCCTGATTGCAGTCGGGACTGAAGTCCCTCCCACAGTGCGCCGGCTACACGACGCAAGCACTGCAGGAGCGACTTCAGTCGCGACCATGCGCATGCCGAAAGGCGGTGCTGCTGCAATATCGGTGGGACCCATCCAGCCAACTGCATGCCGAGCCGCCCTTTGTAGAGCGACTCCAGTCGCGACGAGCCAAACAGTAACCTCGCCGCGCGTCCTACAACAGGGATTCGGGGCCGAAGCCGTCCCACGATAGCCGAACGCGCTTGCTGCAGGCGAGAACGCAATGGCCCCGCCGTTGCGCTTGCATGCATCGATCAAGCGCATCAGCGCGCATTGCCTGCGCACACGCAAAGAATGGCTCGCGCGCGGCATGCGCGTACGTGATCGCCGCGCAAAGCGGCCACGCTCGGCCACATCTCCGGCCTCAAAAAAGTTCGCACAGGACTGTCCGCTTTTTTTCGCATGCGGCGTTGTTGATGGGGTGGCCCGCATTGCGCCGGCCGCACCAGGAATCAACCACGAAAAGGAAGCCATCATGGGCTACAGCTCCGACACCCCGGCGTTCGACGATCTCGACCAACTCGACGCCTTGCTCACCGACACCCGCGCCAACGATACCCGCAGCGTCTCCGACATCGACGAAGCGCGCGATGTCATTGCCACCTTCCGCGACACCGAGGGCAACGGTTCCTGGAATGGACTGGATCGCGCCGACGTGGCCGACCGCCTGCTCGACCTGGTCAACAACCCGCGCCTGATCCGCCAGGGCGCCTTGAACCTGTGCGGGCCGGCGTCGCTGCTGCTGATGTGGGCCAGCCGCGATCCGCTCGGATTCGCCAACTTCGCCACCACGCTGTACGACGACGGCAGCGCCGACCTGGGCGATCTCTCCATCGCCCCCATGGACACGCTGCTGGCGCAGGACTATGGCAGCCTGAGCACCGGCACCTTCGGCGCAGACTGGATGCTGCTCAGCGCGATCCGCAATACCGACCAGCCGTTCTGGCAGAGCAGTTGGATCGGCGATCCGGAGCAGACGCTGGCCGGGCTGACCCGCCCGGAGGAACTAGCCGCCTGGCTGCGCGCCACCGGCATCTATGCGCAGGTCAGCGACGAAGGCAACTGGGCCTCGCCGGCCGGGATCCCGCACGCCACCGGTATCGAGTTCCGCGAGGGCCGCGACGTGGCGCTGCTGATCCACAGCAACCTGCTGCACGCCGCGCGCAGCAGCGGCAGTCCGCTGGACAGCCAGTTCCTGCTGGACCTGTTCCCCAACCACTACATCGTCGGGCTCAACAACATCACCGTGGCGGTGATGGACGGCCCGCAGAACGACGACGGCACGCTCAAGTTCCGCAAGGACGACGTGCTGCTGTCGATCTGGTCGTGGGGCGAGAACAGCTTCGACCTGGCGGTGCCGCAGCAGGCGTTCGTCGACAACTACTACGGCGCCGTCATCGCCGACCTTCCGTAAACCAAGGGCGGCGGGAACGCCGCCCATCTTCCTATCGCAAGGAGCACTTTCATGCCACTCGTCACTCCCGACGTCATGCTCAACTCGGTCATGGGCAAGGTCTACAACGTCCTCACCAACGGCGACGATACCGTCCCCAAATCCGAGGACAATTTCTTCAGCTGGGCCACGCCCGGCATTCCGCTGCAGCCCGAGGACGTGCGCTTCATGAAGCAGGGCCTCACCGGCGTGGTGCGCAAGGCCGCGCTGGACGAGATGCGCACCACCCAGCCCGATGGCACCACCACCACCCCGGAACTGACGCCCAGCCAGCTGGAAGCGCTGAAGGGCAGCGACGCGGCGCAGTTGCTGAAGCAGGCCGAGGATTTCTCGCGCCTGGTCGACTTCGTGCCGGACTTGGCCGCCACCGTCAACAACCAGTTCTCCGCGCTGAGCGTGATGAACAACGAAGGCACGCTGTCCGAGCGTTACGAGTACATCCTGCGCATGAGCCAGGTCATGCACAACGAACTGCCGGAAGACATCAAGAAGAAGATCGAGAAGTTCCGCGGCCTGCTGCAGACCACGACCACCAAGAAGAACCTGATCGACGACAGCGAGACCCAGGTCACCGAGCCGAGCCCGCTGGTCAAGGCCTACAACGAGAAGATGGTCGACTACATGAGCGCGGCGCTGGAATACAACAGCCAGCGCATCGACGGCCTGGCCGCGGCCGACCAGCGCGCGGTGCAGAACTGGGCGATCAACGCCAACATCCTGCGCAACAAGGTCAAGGCGGCGATGTCCGACTGGGTGTCCAACGGCTACAAGAACGACTACGAGCAGATCGCCGCGTTCATCGACCAGGTCATGCAGCGCGACATGGCGCTGCTCAAGCAGCAGTACCGCGACGATCTGGAAAAGGCGCGGCTGACCAGCCTGGTGTCCGGCAGCGACTTCTTCTACAGCTCGGTGGTGCCGGGCAACTTCATGGACAACGCCGGCTGGACCGAATTCGGCTTCAGCTCCGCCGACTACAACAGCTCCAGCAACTCCAGCTACGCGATGCGCCGTTCCAGCACCAGCGCCGGCGGCGGCTTCCTGGGCATCTTCGGCGGCGGCGGCAAGGCCAGCAACGCCAGCGGCGAAAGCCAGTCGCACGTGCAGTTCGATTCGGAGCACTTCAGCATGAAGTTCAGCATCGCGCAGATGCCGATCGTGCGGCCCTGGTTCAAGACCGCTTTCCTGATGAGCAAGAGCTGGCGCATGGACCAGAACAACCCCGAGGCCAAGGGCCAGTTCGCCTCCGACGGCGCGACCCCGGCCAAGGGCCTGCTGCCGGCCTACCCGACCTCGCTGATCCTGGTCCGCGACCTCACCTTGTGCTTCGCCAAGTCCTCCGGCTTCAGCGACATGGCCGAGTCCTGGCAGCGCTCCTCCGCCAGCGGCGGCGGCGTGTTCTCGTTCGGTCCGTTCCATATGGGCGGTTCGCACGGGCGCAGCTCGGCCAGCGGCGAGCGCTCCAGCCAGGGGCACTACGACCGCGAAAGCCAGACGATGAAGGTCGACGGCACCCAGATCATCGGCTTCAAGTGCCACGTGTTCCCGAAGTCGCCGGATCCGCTGCCCAGCATCACCGACTGGATCTGAGCGGCGCCGCGTCGCAGTGGCGGGCGGCCGAACGGCCGCCTGCCGCCTTGCGCACGCCCGATGTTCCCTTCTTCAAGGAATCGCCTGCAATGGACGCAGCCGCGCAACTGGCCTTGATGGCCAAGGCCGAACACGTATTCGGCAGCGACGACACCGACCTCAGCTTCCCGGTCACGCCGCTGGCGTTCGCGCCTGCGGCGCTGGACCTGCTCGGCGACGGCGCACTGGATCACCTGATCGAATTCTCGCTGCTGGCCAATCGCGTTCCCGATGGGCCCGCCTGGAGCGGCGACAGCCAGACCCTGCTGTGGGACGTCTACGCGCAGGTGCTGCGCGAGGCCGAATTCGCCCAGTCCACCCGCAGCGCGCAGGAAGAGGCCGACTACCAGGCCGCATCGGCGGTGCTGTACCGGCAGGACGAGGACGGCCGGCGCCTGCCGACCGACGCCGCGCTCGCCTACCGCAGCTATCGCGATCGCTACCTGCTGCTGCAGCAGGACTACCTGGCGCAGCAGGCCACCGCCACCGCTGGCGACGCGGCGCAGGTGCAGGCCTGGCACGACCTGCAGCAGCCCGCCCTGCAACGCGGGCTGGACGATGCCCTGGCCGACTGGGCGGCGCTGGGCTACCGCGATGCGGTCGAACAGGCGCAGGCCCAGGTGAGCGGGCTCGGCGCAAAATCGCCGTGGCAGACGCTCAGCGAATGGAAAGGGCGCTGCAATCCCGACATGGACACGCTGACCCGCGCCAGCGACCAGTTGCAGGTGTACCCGACCAGCTATGCGCCCGGAAACGCGCTGGAGGAAGGGTCCTGGCGCCGCTTCGAACTCAGCGGCGCGGAAATCGATGCGGCGCTGGCCGAGGCGCCGGCAGAGATGCGCGCACGACTGGGAGCCGGCGGGGACGCGGGCATCGCCTCACTGCGCTTCGAGTTCAGTTCGGCGGCGCTGATCCGCCCCTGGTTCAGCGCGGACGCCTTCGCGGCACGCTTCTGGCGCTTCGCCGATGCCAACCGGCAACTCAGCGACGGGCAGTCTCCTGCGCAAGGCCTCTGCACCGCCTATCCGGTGGCCGTGGTGTTCGCGCGCGACATCCAGGTGCAGCGCAAGCCGAGCGCGCCGGCACCGACGGCGCCCAACGCGACGCTGGGGTTCGACCCGATGCTGCTGCGGCAGCTGCGGTTGAGCCCGACCAGGATCATCCGGCCGCGGCTGCTCCCGCGCGTGCCCGAGGGGCCGATCGGGATTCGCCGGCGGCCGGCCATCATGATTGCGCCGCGCGGCGCCCCGGAGATGGCGGCGCCGGCCGCCGCCACGACGCTGCGCGTGCCGCTGCGTACCGTCGCCGCACCGACGCTTCGGCCACGCATCGCGATCGGGCGGCCGGCATCGGTCGCGGCGCAGCCGGTGGCCGCGCAGGCGACGTTGCGGCGCTTGCGACTGGATGCGTATGCGCGCGACCTGCGCGTGGCCGAGGTCGCGCCTGTGGCTCCCACGGCGCCGGCCGTGCCCGCGCAGGCAGCGGCGCCACGCGACGACAACATCTACATCCTGGCCTTCATCTGCCGGCCGTTGCCGCGCTGCCCGGATCCGGATCCGGCGCTGGCCTGGTAGGCCCCATCTCGGCGCCGGCGCGCGGTGCCAGCGCGGTGCAGCCGTGATCCTGCAGTTCCTCCGCGCCGCCGCCGCCATCGCCCTGGTCCGCCTCCCCGGCCAGCAACAGGAACCCGGGGCGGCCGTCCCCGAAACGCGCCCCGACCACCGCCAGCGTCTGCCGCGCCATGGCCTGCGGCGTCGGCAGGCTGCCCGCCAGCAACGCCAACGGGCGCGCGTCGAGGTCCGCGCCGTCCAGGCGCATCGCGCGATAGACATGGCCATGCAGGCGCTGCGGCAACGGCGCCCAATCCGGCCCGATCCGTGCCTGCAGCGTGTCCAGCTGCGCGCGCACCTGCGGATCCAGGCAATCGATGTGCACGTGCAACTGGTCCTGCGAGCGCGCGACCGGCGCATTGATCGCCAGGCTGGCGTAGGTGCGCGGCAATGGCCGGCGCAGCGCCCGCTCGACCCACGACCGCGCCTGCCAGGCCAGCGCCAGCCAGTTCGGCGCGGTCGCGGCCCGCGCGCGCGGGTCTTCGATGCCGCTGACCGGCACGGTCGGGATCAACAGGTATTGAGAGGCGCCGCGCAGGTCCTTCATCAGCGCGTAGCGTTGTCCGCGTTGCGGATGCACCTCGCTGCATGGCGCCGGATCGCGGCCGGCGCGCGCGGCCGGCAGGCACTGCGTGTCCAGCAGCCGCCACAGGCGCTGGCGATCATGCGCATGCGGATCCTGTGCGGCCGGCGAGCCGGGCGACACGAGTGGCGCGGGCGGCGGCGGCGTGGCGCAGCCGGCCAGCAGCAACAGCGGCAACGCGGCCTGTGACCACGAGCGAGCGGCGAACATGACGACCGACCGGGCAGCGCGAACGACGGCGGCGATTGTAGCCGGCGCCGATGACGCTTCGCGCCGAGGCCGGCACGCCCGCCGGCGACCCGCCTCGACCATGCCTTTGTGCACATCCGCCCGCGCCTCGGCGCGGCCTAGCATGCCGGCTTCCCTTCTGCCGAGCGCCCATCGTGCCGACCCTGTCCAAGCCCCTGCTGGCCGCGCTGTTGCTGGCCCTCCTGCCGATGACCGCCGCACTGGCCGCCGATGCCGACAAGACCGACAAAACGGACAAAGCCGACAGCGCCGAGCAGGCCAAGCCGGCCGCGCTGCCGGCCGATGCGAAGGTGCGCCAGGTCACCCGCGTCGACGGCAAGTCGCTCAGCTACACCGCCACGGTCGGCACGCTGCCGGTGAAGGACGCGCAGGGCAAGGTCGTCGCCGACGTGGTGTTCACCGCCTACACCGTGGACGGCAAGGACCGGCCGGTCACCTTCGCCTTGAACGGCGGTCCCGGCGCCGCGTCGGTCTACCTCAACCTGGGCGCGATCGGGCCGAAGGTGGTCGCCTTCGGCAGCGAGGGCGACAGCGCCTCGGCGCCGGCCACACTGCACGACAACCCCGGCACCTGGCTGGATTTCACCGACCTGGTGTTCATCGACCCGGTCGGCACCGGCTTCAGCCGTTCGCGGATCGGCGACGAGGAGGCCAAGAAACAGTTCTACAACCCGCAGGCCGATGTCGAATACCTGTCGCGCACGATCTACGACTGGCTGCTGAAGAACCAGCGCCTGCAGTCGCGCAAATACCTGGTCGGCGAGAGCTACGGCGGCTTCCGCGGCCCGCGCATCACCCATTACCTGCAGACCCAGCTGGGCGTGGCGATGAACGGCGTGGTGCTGGTCTCGCCGTACCTCAACCCGACCCTGGACGACAACGGCGACGTGTCGCCGCTGGCGTGGATGCTGACCCTGCCCTCGATCGCCGCGGCGCACCTGGAGCGCGAGCAGCGGCTGACTCCGGAGGCGATGCGCCAGGTGATCGACTACACCCGCGGCGACTACGTCACCGCGCTGCTGCGCGGGCGTTCGGACGCGGCCGGCAGCGAACGCATGGTCCAGCAGGTGGCGGCGATGACCGGACTGGACCCGGTGTACGTGCGCCGCGCCGGCGGCCGCCTGGAGACCCAGGCCTACCTGCGCGAGGTGTTCCGCGACAAGGGCCAGCTCGGCAGCCGCTACGACTCCAACGTGACCGCGTTCGACCCGTTCCCGAACGCGCCGGAGCAGCGCGCCAACGATCCGCTGCTGGACAGCATCATCGCCCCGACCACCACCGCGATGGTCGACTTCGTGACCCGCGTGGTCGGCTGGAAGGTCGATGCGCGCTACCAGGCGCTGAACTACGGCGTGAACAAGCTGTGGGACTGGAACGACGAACTGCGCAAGGGTTCGGTGACCGAACTGCGCCAGGCGGTGGCGATCGACCCCAAGCTGCGGGTGCTGATCGTGCACGGCTGGAACGACCTGTCGTGCCCGTTCATGGGCTCGGTGCTGACCGTGGACCAGATGCCGGTGATGGGCAACGACCCGACCCGCGTGCAGGTCAAGAACTACCCCGGCGGCCACATGTTCTACAACCGCGCCGACAGCCAGCGCGCGTTGCGCGGGGATGTGATGGCGATGTATCGCGCTAATTGAGTCGGGACTGGGGACCGGGGACCAGGGACCCGGAAAAGCGGGTTCCCGGCTTCGCTCTTCCGGGTCCCCGGTCCCTGGTCCCCGGTCCCGGCTTCACCCCGCCCAACCAAACAGCGCGAACATCCGGAAAATCAGATACGCCACGCCGGCGGCCGCCGGAATCGTCAGGATCCAGGCCCAGACGATGCGCTCGATCACGCCGAAGCGCAGCGAGCGCGGGTTCTTGGCGAAGCCCACGCCCATGATCGCGGTGGAGATGCTGTGGGTGGTGGACACCGGCATGCCGAAGTGCGCGGCCAGGGTCAGGATCGTCGCCGAGCTGGTCTCCGCGGCGAAGCCGTGGATCGGGTGCAGCTTGACCATCTTGTGGCCCAGCGTCTTGATGATCTTCCAGCCGCCCGAGGCGGTACCGGCAGCCATCACCACCGCGCAGGTCAGCACGATCCAGGTGGCGATGCCCTGGCCCTGGCTGGCGGCCGGGTGCAGGAACGCCAGCCACGCCGGCAGCTCGTCCAGCGCGCCGGTGCTCTGCGCGCCGACCAGGGTCATGGCGATGATGCCCATGGTCTTCTGCGCGTCGTTGTGGCCGTGCGCGTAACCCATGTACGCGGCCGAGGCGATCTGCGCCTTGCCGAAGAAGGCGTTGACCCAGCGCGGCCGCGCCAGCCGGCCGATGCGCCCGCCGACCTTGGACAGGCCGGCGATCAGCGCCCACAGCAGCAGCATCACCGCGATGCCGAGCAGGAAGCCGGCGATCGGCGAGGTGATCATCGGCACGAACACCTTCCACAGCAGGCCCTTGTTCTTGGCCCAGTCGCCCACGTTCTGCGACCAGATCAGCGCGCCCCAGTTGTTGTGCGCCGCGGCCAGGCCGGCGCCGCACAGGCCGCCGATCAAGGCGTGCGAGGACGAGGACGGCAGGCCCTTCCACCAGGTGATCAGGTTCCAGACGATGCCGCCGAGCAGCGCGCACAGGATCACCTGCGGGGTGACCGTCACCACGTCGGTGTTGAGCAGGCCCGAGGCGATGGTCATCGCCACCGCGGTGCCGGTCAGCGCGCCGACCAGGTTCATGCCGGCGGCCAGGGTCACCGCCCAGCCGGGGCTGAGCACCTTGGTCGCGACCACGGTGGCGATGGAGTTGGCGGTGTCGTGGAAGCCGTTGATGAACTCGAACACCAGCGCGGCCAGGATCACGATCAGGACCAGCGTCAGCATCGTGCGCTCCTCGCGCCGGCGGCAGCGCCGAAGGCCGGCGTCGCGGCGGCGGGCATGGCGGCACGGCCGCGCATGCAGCGGATCCGAACCGTGCCCATTACGAGTTCTTCAGCACGATCTGGTAGACCACCACGCCGGCCTCGCGGCAGCGGTCGATGGCCTTCTCCAAGATCTCGAAGAACTCCTTGAGCAGGAACATCTGCAGGTTGTCCAGGCGCCCGGAGTAGATGTCGCGGTACAGCTCCAGCATCAGCCGGTCGGCCTCGTTCTCCAGCGAGCGCAGCTTGTCGTTGAGCGCGCTCATCCGGTCCAGGTGCATGTTGCGCAGGTCGTGGACCATCTCCACCACCACCGCCGCGGCCTGCTCCAGCATCGCCGCACGCGGGGCGAAATCGATGTGCTCCAGGTGCTGCACCGCCAGCGAATAGCGGTCGGCGAACTTCTCCACCTGCTTGGGGATCTTGTACAGCGCCGAGCCCAGCGCCTCGATGTCCTCGCGCTCGATCGGGGTCATGAAGCTGTCGACCAGCGCCTGGCCGATCTTGTCGGCCGCGGCGCGCTCGCGCAGCCGCGCCAGCTTGAAGGCGTCCAGCGCCGGCTGCCGGTCCGATGATTCGCGCATCATCGAATGCAGCGCCTTGGTGCTGTCGTAGGCGGCCTGCGCCGCTTCGTCGAGCAGGGTGTAGAACTGCTTGCCGGAACCGAAGATGGTCTGCAACGAGAACATGAAACGCGCTTCCCGCCGTCGCGGGAGGGACGGCACCGGGGCGGAATTATGACTGTTTGCTGACAAAACGGGGTAATCCGGCGACCGGCGGCGTCGCGTCAGCGCGATGTGGACGCGGCGGCCGCCCGGGTTTGCTACCATGCCGCCGCGCCGTCGCTAGGCGCACCCTATGGACGACCACCCCAGCCCCCCTCCCCCGCGCCGCCTCGGCGCCCGTGTCCCCGCCTCCCTTGCCGCCAGGGAGCGCGCGCATGCTTGAACTGTTGATCGTGGCCGCCCTGGTGCTGCTGAACGGCTTCTTCGCGATGTCCGAGATGTCGCTGATGACCTCGCGCAAGAGCCGCCTGAAGCAGATGGCGCAGTCCAGCACGCGCTCGGCCAAGGCGCTGGCGCTGGCCGAGAACCCGGAAAACTTCCTGTCCACGGTGCAGATCGGCATCACCGCGATCGGCATCCTGACCGGCGTGTTCGGCGGCGAGGCCATCGGCGAGGCGATCGCGACCAAGCTGCAGTCGCTGTTCCCGGCGTTGTCGGCCACCTTCAGCCTGGTCGGCCAGCCGCAGCCCTACTCGGCGATGATCGGCAAGACCCTGGCGATCGTACTGATCACCTTCCTGACGCTGATCTTCGGCGAACTGGTGCCTAAACGCCTGGCGCTGACGCGCTCGGAAGCCATCGCCGGATTTGTCGCGGTGCCGATGAGCTGGCTGGCCCTGATCGCCGCGCCGGCGGTGTGGGTGCTGTCGCGCTCGACCCGGCTGGTGCTGCGCGTGCTCGGCCTGGGCAACGAGCAGTCGGCGTCGGTGACCGAAGAGGAGATCCGCATGCTGGTGGCCGAAAGCCACGAGGCCGGTGTGATCGACGCCCACGAGCGCGACATGATGAACCGGGTCATGCGCCTGGGCGACCGCACCGCCGACAGCCTGATGACGCCGCGCAACCGCATCGCCTGGCTCGACGCCAATGCCGAGGCCGAGCGCAATTTCCAGACCATGCGCGAACACGAGTTCTCGCGCTACCCGGTGTACCGCGGCAGCGACCAGGACATCGCCGGTGTGCTGGAAGTGAAATCGCTGGTCACGCGCATGGACGGCAACGCCACCCAGCTGTTCCAGAGCCTGCGCGACGCCCTGTTCGTGTCCGAATCCACCCACGCGATGAAGCTGCTGGAGATCTTCCGCGAGGAACAGCAGTCGATGGCGCTGGTGGTGGACGAGTACGGCGAGATCCAGGGCCTGGTGACCATCAGCGACCTGATGGGCGCGGTGGTCGGGCGCCTGCAGTCGGTGGACAACGCCGACGAGGACGCGCTGGTGGTGACCCGCGCCGACGGCTCGCTGCTGATCGACGGCTCGCTGGCGATCGAGGACCTGCGCGAACTGCTCGGCGGCGCCGAGCTGCCCAATGCCGAGGAAGGCGACTACAACACCCTGGCCGGGCTGTGCATCTACTACTTCGGCCGCATCCCGCATGCCGGCGAGTTCTTCGATTGGGCCGGCTGGCGCATCGAGGTCGTCGACCTGGACGGCGCGCGCGTGGACAAGCTGCTGCTGAGCAAGCTGCAGGACGAGAACAGCGATGACATCACCGGGTGACACGCCCGGCGCGGAGGCCGCCGACGGCTACCGCGCCGAAGGCATCCGCACCCTGCTCGACACCTTCATCCTCGGCGATCCGGACGAGCAGCTGCGGCTGCGGGTGATCCTGGCCGACCTGCAGCAAAGCGCGTTCGGCATGTTCCTGTTCGTGGCGATCCTGCCGGCGTTCCTGCCGGTGCCGGGCCTGGCCGGCGGCATCAGCGGGCCGCTGGTGACGCTGATCGGCGTGCAGATGCTGATCGGCCTGCGCAAGCCCTGGCTGCCGCGCTTCATCGGCGAACGCGGCCCGCGCCGGCGCACCATGCAGCGCTTCGTCGGCCGCATCGCGCCCTGGCTGCGGCGCCTGGACAAGCTGCTCAAGCCGCGCCTGCCGGTGCTGGTCGAGTCGCCGCCGGCCTGGGCCTTCAGCGGCCTGCTGCTGGTGGTGCTGGGGATCCTGCTGTCGCTCCCGATCCCGTTCACCAACTATGCCTTCGGCGCGATCCTGCTGCTGTTCTCGCTGGCCCTGCTGGAACGCGACGGCGGCCTGATGCTGGTGTCGTGGCTGGGCGGCATCGCGGTGGCGGTCGGCCTGGGCCTGGCCTCGGACCAGGTGGTCGACCTGACCCGCGAGTGGATGCACAAGCTGTAGCCCGAGGCGCGCCGTCGTAGCGGCTCGCGTCGTTTCGCGGACGACCTTGCAGAGTTTTCGCCTGTATCGTTCGATGGCCCGCTGAAGCGATTCGGATAGGCCGCGCCACGTTTGAACAGACACGGGCGGCGGCGCCATCGGTCACTCCGACATGCGCACCCTCGCGCCCGCGTGGCCTGCCAAAATCGCGTCAGCCAACGGGCGTACCCGCGGCGACGGCTCTCTCAGTCAGAACTCGGCGACTCTGCGAACACCTGCATCCGCGACGGCTGCGCGGCCCGGGCGCTGTGCGTGTCGCGCTGCAGATGTTCCAGATGCAGCGCAAGCTGCTGCAACGCGGCCTCCAGGCCGCAGCCGCGCGCTGCCGGCGGCTGGTAATCGGATTCCATGTATTGCCCCCTGTCGCGATCCCCGTCTGCGTGCCAGGACATGGCGCGCCGTCCGATCTGATCCCAGGCGCAAGCAAGACGAAGTGAAAACCGGCGACGTGGCGCGACTTGTCTACGCTGCGCGCCGCAGCCGCGCAGCCATGCCGGTCGCGAACGCGGCTGCGCGAGGTTGCGGCGTCGATCGATGCCTACGCCGCCGCGGCCTGGGCCCAGGCCGCGGCGGCGATTTCGAACGAGCGCAGCCGCGCCGCGTGGTCGTAGATGTTGGCGGTCAGCAGCAGTTCGTCGGGCCGGTGGCGGGCGACGAAGTCGGCCATGCCGCGTGCGACCTCGGCCGGGTCGCCGAGCACGGTGCAGGCCAGCGCGCGCTCCACGCCCAGCTTCTCGTGCGGCTGCCAGAACGCCTCGATGTCGTCGATCGGCGGCGGGATCAGGCCCGGACGGCCGCGGCGCAGGTTGACGAAGCTCTGCTGCTGGGTGGTGAACAGGCGCCGCGCGGCGGCGCTGGAATCGGCGCCGACCACGTTCAGCGCCAGCACCGCGTACGGATCGCGCAGCCGCGCCGACGGGCGGAACTCGCGCCGGTAGACCGCCAACGCCTCGTCCATCGCATCCGGGGCGAAGTGCGAGGCGAACGCGAACGGCAGCCCCAGCGTCGCCGCCAGGCGCGCGCTGAACAGGCTGGAGCCGAGCAGCCACACCGGCACCTCGATGCCGGCACCGGGCACCGCGCGCACCAGCTGGCCGGGCTCGGCCGGTTCGAAATAGCGCAGCAGCTCGGCCACGTCGTGCGGGAACTGGTCGGCGCTGTCGAAATAGCGGCGCAAGGCGCGCGCCGTGGCCTGGTCGGTGCCGGGCGCGCGGCCCAGGCCCAGGTCGATGCGTCCCGGATACAGCGAGGCCAGCGTGCCGAACTGCTCGGCCACCTGCAGCGGCGCGTGGTTGGGCAGCATGATGCCGCCGGCGCCGACCCGGATGCGGCGCGTGCCGCCGGCCACATGCCCGATCAATACCGCGGTGGCGGCGCTGGCGATGCCGGGCATGTTGTGGTGCTCGGCCAGCCAGTAGCGGTGATAGCCCCATTGCTCGGCGTGCTGCGCCAGGTCCAGCATGTTGGCGAAGGCCTGGGTGGTGTCGCTGCCTTCGCAGACCGGGGCGAGATCGAGGACGGAGATCGGCATCATGGAGCGTGTTCCTGCAAGACGATCCGCCAGTACTGGGGGCGCTGGACGCCGATTGCAGCGGCTGGTGCCGGAACGCTGATTTGCGGTGGCGGCGGTAGCGGGGCCTGGACAGCATTGTCTGCGCTGGGGCGGCGATAGGCGGCCGTACCCTCACCCCAACCCCTCTCCCGGGGGGAGAGGGGCTCAAGCATGCGCTTCCCTTCTCCCTCCGGGACCATGGCCCCCTTTTGGGGGAAGGTGCCCCGAAGGGGCGGATGAGGGTACGGGCGCCCCGCTGTCTGTCGTCACTACGCGCGGACGCACGACGGCGACACCAACTGCACGGCCGCCTGGCTACGCTGCTCTCCCGCCCCGCCCGGTGTCCGGCAATGTCCCTGATCCCTTCCCCATCCGCCGCTCCCGCCCTGCCGCTGCGCGACCGCGTGGTGCTGGTCACCGGCGGCGCGCAGGGCATTGGCCGCGGCGTGGTGCAGGCGGTGCTCGGCGCCGGCGGCCGGGTCGCGTTCGGCGACCTGGACGCCGAGGCCGGCCGCGCCTGCCTGGCCGAACTGGACGCCGGCGAGCACGCGCTGTTCCGACGCCTGGACGTGGCCGCCGAGGCCGGCGTACGCCGCTTCGTCGACGCCGCGCTGGCGCGGTTCGGCCGCATCGACGGCCTGGTCAACAACGCCGGCATCGCCGATCCGCATACCGGTCCGCTGGAGCGCCTGTCGCTGCGCGAATGGAACCGGCGCCTGGGCGCCAGCCTGGGCGGCTCCTTCCTGTGCAGCAAGCATGCGCTGGCGGCACTGCGCGAGAGCGAGGGCGGCGGCGCGATCGTCAACATCGCCTCGACCCGCGCCTCCCAGTCCGAACCCGACAGCGAGGCCTACGCGGCGGCGAAAGGCGGCCTGCTCGCCTTCACCCACGCGCTGGCGATCAGCGCCGGGCCGGCGGTGCGGGTCAACTGCATCAGCCCGGGCTGGATCGCCACCGACGCCTGGCGCAAGCCGAGCGCGCGGCGCAAGCCAGCGCTGTCGCGGCAGGACCATGCGCAACACCCGGCCGGCCGTGTCGGCACGCCGCAGGATATCGGCGCGTTGGCGGTGTATCTGTTGTCGAACGCTGCCGGGTTCGTCACCGGCCAGGACTTCGTGGTCGATGGCGGGATGACGCGCAAGATGCAGTACGCCTGACGGCGTCGGGATTGGGGATTGGGAATTGGGGATTCGTTAAAGCGGCTGCTGCCTGACCTGAGGAGCCGAGTGCGCCATCGCGCCACTGGCTTCCTGCTCCTGGAGAACACTAAGGCTCGGAGCGCTGACCGGGCGCTTGCCAGGCCAGACCCGTTTTTACGGGCTTCGTCGCTGAGGATTGGGGATTCGCTAGAGAGGATTCCTTTGAGGCGCTGATATGACGCGGCGACAACCCAGCTTGCAGAGCGCAAATTTTGGTCAGTCGCGTGGCAGACCGCCTTTGCCAATCCCCAATCCCGGCTCCCCAATCCCTGCCGCGGCAATCAATCGCTCACCGGCGCCGCGAAATCCACCAGCGGCTGCAGCTGCGGGTCCAGCGCCACGCGTTCGTCGAACACGAAGCAGCGGCCGTCGTAGCCCTCGCCGCCCACTTCCTCGAAGTAGCCGAGGATGCCGCCGTCCAGCTGCAGCACGTTGTCCATGCCGTCGGCGCGCATCCACAGCGCCGCCTTTTCGCAGCGGATGCCGCCGGTGCAGAAGCTGACCACGGTGGCGTCGGCCAGCTCGGCGCGATGCGGCGCCAGCGCCTCCGGCAGATCCGTGAACTTGACGATCGGCAGGGTCAGCGCGCCGGCGAAGCTGCCGTACGCCACTTCCTGCGCATTGCGCGTGTCCAGCAGCACCACGCGCCGGCCGGCGTCGTCGTGGCCCTGGCGCAGCCAGCGCTGCAGCGTGGCCGGCGCTACCGACGGGGCGCGCGCGGCGGCCAGCGGCGAGGCGGCGTCGCGGCGGAAGCTGATGATCTCCGGCTTGACCTTGGTCTTCAGCCGCGCGAACGGCTGCTGCGCGCTGACGCTGGTCTTGACCCGCAGCGCGGCGAAACGCGGGTCGGCGCGCAACTGCGCGTAGAACGCGTCGATCGCTTCCGGCGCGCCGGCCAGGAACAGGTTGATGCCCTCGCCCGCGACCAGGATGGTGCCGCGCAACGCGCCGGCCTGCGCCCGGTCCTGCAATTGCGCGGCGAGCGCGTCGGGATCGGCGATGACGACGAAATGGTAGGCGGCGGTATTGGCGATCATCGGCGCATTTTAGCGCGGCGCACCGGCGAAGCCGTCGTCGTCAGTGCGCCAGGCCTCCGCGTTCGCGCGCGAGCGGGCAAGGAGGACGTGGAACGCATGTCGATGAGGCGCCGACCAACGGCGCGCCTGGCGCGCGACCGTGTGCCCAGGATTGCCCTGCCCAATCCGATCGCACGCCGGCCCTAGCCGCGCAACAGGAAGAACGGCAGCAGCACCAGCGAGGCGATCAGCAGCATGCCCAGCAGCGTCGCCAGCACGAACAGCGGGCGCCGCCGCAGCAGCGTGGCGAAGGTCTCGGCGCTGCCGTCGCGCAAGGCGGCGGCACGCTCGGCGCGGACGCGTTCGCCGCGCTGGGCCTGGTAGTCGGCCAGCAGCGCCTTGGCCCGCGCCTGTTCGGCGTCCTCGCGCAGCCACACCCCGCCGGAGGAAATGCCGAAGGTGCCGGGGCGCGTCTCGTAGTAGTCGATGCGCGCGGCATCCAGCAGCGCGCGCACGTCGGCGAGTTCGTCGTCGGGGACGTTGCGCAGGTTGAGCAGCAGTTTGGCCATGCGCCGATGATAGCCGCTGCGGCGATGCGCTACCCTTGCACGCCCTGTCCGCCATGGATGACCGCATGCGCCGTGTCCTGTTGCTGTTGAGCCTGTCGTTGCCGGTGTGGCTGTTGAGCGGCTGCACGCCGCCGGGTCCGCCGGCCGGCGGCAGCATCGCCGCGTTCCAGATGATCGACGAGCGCGTCGGCAGCGGCGCCGAGGCGCGGCCCGGCAGCCAGGTGACCGTGCACTACACCGGCTGGCTGTACGACGAGAAGGCCAAGGACCAGCGCGGCGAGAAGTTCGACGCCTCCGCCGACCATGGCCAGCCCTTCAGCTTCGCGCTCGGCGGCGGCCAGGTGATCCGCGGCTGGGACGAAGGCGTGGCCGGCATGCGCGTGGGCGGCAAGCGCAAGCTGATGATTCCGTCCGACTACGGCTACGGCGCCAGCGGCGCCGGCGGGGTGATCCCGCCGAACGCCTCGCTGGTGTTCGAGGTCGAGCTGCTCGACGTCAAGCCGCGTTGAGCCGGCGACGCCGATGCCCGCCAGCAAGCTCGCCGCCGCCGTGCGCGGCCGCATCGCCATCGTCGGCGGCGGTCCGGCCGGGCTGATCGCCGCCGAGACCGCGCGCGCGGCCGGCGCCGAGGTCGACGTGTACGAGGGCAAGGGTTCGGTCGGGCGCAAGTTCCTGATCGCCGGCAAGGGCGGGCTCAACCTGACCCACTCCGATCCGTTCGCGCTGTTCGTCTCGCGCTACCGCGAGCGCGCCGCGCAGGTCGGCGCGTGGCTGGCCGACTTCGATGCCGATGCGCTGCGCGCCTGGGCGCAGGCGCAGGGCGTGGAGACCTACGTCGGCAGCTCCGGTCGCGTGTTCCCGCTGGACCGCAAGGCCGCGCCGCTGCTGCGCGGGTGGGTACGGCGGCTGAAGGAGGCCGGAGTGCGCTTCCACGTGCAGCATCGCTGGCAGGGCTGGAACGGCGACGGCACGCTGCGCTTCGCCAGCGCCGAGGGCGAGCGCACGGTCCATGCCGACGCCTGCGTGCTGGCGCTGGGCGGCGGCAGCTGGCCGCAGCTCGGTTCCGACGGCGCCTGGCAGGACCTCCTGCGCGCGCGCGGCGTCGAGGTCGCGCCGCTGCAGCCGGCCAACTGCGGCTTCGATATCGACTGGAGCGCGCATTTCCGCGAACGCCATGCCGGCGCGCCGCTGAAGCCGGTGGTCGCGCACTGGCACGATGCGCATGGCCACGAACACGCTTTGCAGGGCGAGTGCGTGGTCGGCGAACACGGCATCGAAGGCAGCCTGGTCTATGCGCTGTCGGCGGACCTGCGCGAGACCATCGCCGCGCACGGGCCGACCACGCTGTGGCTGGACCTGGCGCCGGGCCGCGACCTGGCGCGGCTGCAGGCCGAACTGGGCAAGCCGCGCGGTGGGCGCAGCTTCGGCGAGCACCTGCGGCGCCAGGCCGGCATCGACGGGGTCAAGGCGGCGCTGCTGTTCGAGGTCCTGGGCAAGCAGGCCGGAGACGATCCGGCGCGCGCGGCGGCCACGTTGAAACGGTTGCCGCTGACCCTGCAGCGCCCGCGCCCGCTGGCCGAGGCGATCAGCAGCGCCGGCGGCGTGCGCCTGGAGGCGCTGGACCCGTCACTGATGTTGCACGCCCTGCCCGGCACCTTCTGCGCCGGCGAGATGCTCGACTGGGAAGCGCCCACCGGCGGCTACCTGCTCAGCGCCTGTTTCGCCAGCGGGCTGCGCGCCGGGCGCGGGGCGGTGGCGTGGCTGGGGCGTGGATAGGCACTTCGGGACTCGGGACTCGGGACTCGCTCGTGACCGGGACTCGGGACTCGGGAGTCGGGACTCGGAAAAGCTTGCGCTTTCGCGATGGGCTTGGAACGGTGCTATTGCGGTGCTTGAGCGGATATCGCGCTCAGTGGGTTCGCGCGCAATAACTGTTCTACCAGCGGAGATGCGCGAGCGAGGATGCCGTGCCATGCCGCGGTCGCCGTGCAGCGCGACCAGGCCATGCTGGCTGCAATAGCACCCGGCGCCTCATGGGCTTGATGCCGCTGCGCCAAACTTTTCCATGTACACACATTCCAGCGTGATTCCGCTGGGATGCGCGTAGCTGCCCTCGCGCACCACCACGTAGCCGTGCGCGCTGTAGAACGCGACCGCATTGAGCGCCGCCGCCAGGTGGATGCGCGTTGCCGGTGGCAGCTTCGCTTCCAGCGCGCGCAGCAGGCGGCCGCCCAGGCCGGTGCCCTGCGCCTCTGGCGCGACGAACAGGCCGTCGATCTCGTTGCCGGCCAGGTCGGCGACGCCGAAACCGAGCAGGCGGCCGGCGCTGTCTTCGGCGAGGACGCCGGCGCCGCTGCCGAGCACTTGCTGGTAGTTCGCCGGCGCGGGCGCCGCCGCCCAGGCCTCGATCACCGCCGGCGGATAGTGCGAACGGCACACCTCGCGCACGCAGCGCGTGCGCAACGCCCACATCGCGTCGATGTCCGCCGGCGTTGCCGGCCGCAGCTGGAACGGCGGCGCTGGCGCGGTGTCGGCGCTCATCGCGACTTGCTCTCGCGCAGGCTGCGGATCCGTGCCGGCGGCTGGAACGAATCGCTGCGCGCATCGGCCCAGTACTCCTGGAACACCGCGTGGTCGGGCACGCCGTCGCGCAGCAGGTCGCCCGGCTCCAGGTAGCGGTACAGCGAGGCCAGCGAACGGATCTCGACCTGCGAGATGCGGCGCAGGATGTGCTCCGGCCCCAGCTGCGAGGGATCTTCCAGGCCGGCGGCGCTGAGCAGCTCGCGCAGCGCCTTCAGCGTATTGGCGTGGTAGTGCTCCACGCGTACCGCCTTGTCGGTCGGATCCAGGTGCTTCCAGCGGCGCTGGTCCTGGGTGGCGATGCCGGTCGGGCAGCGGTCGCTGTGGCAGCTCAGCGACTGGATGCAGCCCAGCGCGAACATGAAGCCGCGCCCGGCGTTGCACCAGTCCGCGCCCAGTGCCAGGGTGCGCGCGATGTCGAACGCGCTGGTGATCTTGCCGGCGGCGCCCAGCTTGATCCGCTCGCGGATGTCCAGCCCGACCAGGGTGTTGTGCACCAGCAGCAGCGCCTCGTGCATCGGCACGCCGACGTGGTCGATGAACTCGGCCGGCGCCGCGCCGGTGCCGCCTTCGGCACCATCGATCACGATGAAATCCGGGTACAGCGCGCTTTCCTGCATCGCCTTGGCGATCGCGAACCACTCCCACGGATGCCCGATCGCCAGCTTGAACCCGGTCGGCTTGCCGCCGGACAGCTCGCGCAGCCGGGCCACGAACTGCAGCAGCTGCAGCGGCGTGGAGAACGCCGAATGCCGCGACGGCGACACGCAGTTCTGGCCCATCGCCACGCCGCGGGTGGCGGCGATCTCGGCGCTGACCTTGGCCGCCGGCAGCACCCCGCCATGGCCGGGCTTGGCGCCCTGCGACAGCTTGATCTCGATCATCTTGACCTGCGCCAGCGCGGCATTGGCGATGAAGCGTTCCTCGCTGAAACGCCCGTCCGCGTCGCGGCAGCCGAAGTAGCCCGAGCCGATCTCCCACACCAGATCGCCGCCGCATTCGCGGTGGTACTGCGAGATCGAGCCTTCGCCGGTGTCGTGGTAGAAGCCGCCGCGGCGCGCGCCTTCGTTGAGCGCGCGCACCGCGTTGGCCGACAGCGCGCCGAAGCTCATCGCCGAGATGTTGAACACGCTGGCCGAGTACGGCTGCGCGCAGCCGGCGCCGATGGTGATGCGGAAATCGTGGTCGGCGATCTCGCTGGTGGCCAGCGAGTGGTTGATCCACTCGTAGTCGGTGGCGTAGGCGCTGCGCAGGGTGCCGAACGGGACCACGTCCATCACGTTCTTGGCGCGCTGGTAGACCAGCGCGCGCTGCTGGCGCGAGAACGGCGCCTCCTCGATGTCGCTCTGCAGGAAATACTGGCGCATCTCCGGGCCCACCGATTCCAGCCCATAGCGGAAATGCGCCAGGATCGGATAGTTGCGGCGCAGCGTGCTGCGGGTCTGCAGCAGGTCCCAGGTGCCGAGCAGCGCCAGGACCGCGAATGCGGCCACACCCCAGCCCCACAGCGGCCAGATCGCGCACAGGGCGATGGACAGCGCCAGCAGCACGCAGCTGGCGACATAGGCTAGGTAGCGGTGCATCGCGTTCCTCGCGGAATTGTGAAGGCAGCGAGTGTAGGCGTTGCAGGCCGGCAATGGCGCTGGCGCGGCCTATGGTCCGCTCGGGCGGGGTACAGCTTGGCGGTGCACAGCGTCCGCCGCTGTCGGCTACAGCCGATCGTCCACCGCCTCGCGCGGCCACACCGACTTGACGTCGTAGACCACCAGGTTCGGCGTGCCCAGCGCGCGGATCTGCGCGGCATCGAAACCGCGATACTCGTCGTGCGCCACCGCCAGCACCACCGCGTCGTAACGGCCGGCGACCGGCGCCGGCGCCAGTTCCACCCCGCCGTGCTCGCGCGCCAGCTGCGGCTCGGCCCACGGATCGCAGGCATCGACCCGCGCGCCGCTAGCGGCCAGCGCCTGCACCAGTTCCAGCGCGCGGCTGTTGCGCAGGTCCGGGCAGTTCTCCTTGAAGGTGACGCCGAGCACCAGGATCGTGGCCGCGGCCATGTCCACGCCCTTGTCCGCCAGCAGCGCCTGCACCCGCGCGGCGACATGCGCACCGACCCGGTTGTTGACCTGCCGCGCGGTGTGGATCAGGTCCGGGTGGTAGCCCATGCTCTCGGACTTGTGCAGCAGGTAGTACGGATCCACGCCGATGCAGTGGCCGCCGACCAGGCCGGGGCGGAACGGCAGGAAGTTCCACTTGGTGCCGGCCGCCTCCAGCACGTCCTGGGTATCGATGCCGAGGCGGTCGAAGATCAGCGCCAGTTCGTTGACCAGGGCGATGTTGACGTCGCGCTGGATGTTCTCCACCACCTTCGCCGCCTCGGCCACGCGGATCGACGGCGCGCGCCAGGTGCCGGCGGTGATGATGCTCGCGTACAGCGCGTCGACCGCGTCGGCCGCCGCGGCGCTGGAGCCGGAGGTGATCTTGCGGATGTCGGCCAGGCGCCGCTGGCGGTCGCCCGGGTTGACCCGCTCCGGGCTGTAGCCGCAATGGAAGTCTTCGTTGAAACGCAGGCCCGAGCCCTGTTCCAGCAGCGGCACGCAGACCTCTTCGGTGGTGCCCGGATACACCGTGGATTCGTAGATCACCAGGTCGCCGCGCTTGAGCACGCCGGCGAGCAGTTCGCTGGCCTGGCGCAGCGGCTGCAGGTCCGGCTGCTCGTAGGCGTCGATCGGCGTCGGCACGGTGACGATGTAGACGTTGCGGTCGCGCAGCGCGGCCGCATCCTCGCTGTAGCGCAGGTGCACGCCGGCGCGCAGTTCGTCGGGCTCCATCTCCAGGGTCTGGTCGTGGCCGTCACGCAGCTGCGCCACGCGCTGGGCGTCGATGTCGTAGCCGAGCGTGTCGTAGCGCGCGCCGAACGCCACCGCCAGCGGCAGGCCGACGTAGCCCAGGCCGATGACGGCGATGCGCAGCTGCGCGGGATCGAACGCGATATCGACGGGCATGCCGTTCCTTTCGGGGCGCCGCGGCGGCATGCGCCGACGATGCGGTGGTTGCGGGAGTGCGGATGTCCGCAACGCGGACGCATGGCCATGGTAAGCGCCGCGGCAGCGCGCTCCAAGCGCCGCCGCCGGGCGCCGCCTTCACATTCGGCACGTCGCCCGGATGCGCGGCGGCGGCGCGCTTTGTCACGCCGCGCCGACGCGAGATGACCTGATCTTGACGTGGCCGGGTCTAGGGTAGCGAAGCGCCTCCGCGCAACCTAGCTCATCCCCAGGTCAAGCACCCCAAATTACAGGAGAACTCGCCGTGAGCCATGCTCCATCCCTGCTCGTGGATGTCGAAGCCGAACTGGCGCATTGGAAGATGCTGCATGGTGAAGGCAAGCTGGGGCCGCAGTCCTTCAGCGAGCATGCGCGTCTGATCAAGATGGCGTGCGACGTGTTCCTGCAACTTCCGCGCGAATCCAACGAGGTGCGCATGCAACGCCTGCGCCAGCGCTACGACGCCGAACATCCGTGGCCGCGGATCGCCTGGAGCGACGCCGAGTCCTTCGTCCGCGCGTGCTGGGCCAGGCTGGACGGCACCGGCCAGCACGAGCCCTACCCCGCGCCCGCGGGAAGCCCCGCCTGACCCTTCCGGAGACAGCGCATGTCCACCACGCGCAAGCAAGAGAACGCCCACAGCGACCAGCAGCAGAGCCACACGGCCGACAAGCTGCACAACGACGATGCGAAGTGGAAGGACCGCGACCAGCCGGACAGCGATCCGGAGCGCAACCACGCCGACCCCGAGCACGATTACCCGCGCCCGGACGGCAGCGAGTGATCCCGGCGGCCTTCGCCGCCGCGCCGTGAAGGCGCACCCGTAACAGCCGGCGCCGCGACAGGCCGGCATGCAGGCCGGACCAACCCGCTGACCCCGAAAGAACTCGCCCCGGTCGGTGCCGGTCCGCTGCAGACACGCCGACGCCGGAGGCTGTCCTGTCGGACCACCTCCCGCGAACGCGGGAATGTCAGCGCAGGCTCGAACCGCGCACGATGCAGCGCCCGCTCAACACCACCTTGCGCATCGGCAGCGTCGGCGCATTCAGCCGCTCCAGCAGCAGCGACATCGCGGTGCGGCCCATCTCCTCCACCGGCTGCTCGATCACGGTGATGCCCGGCTCGACCAGTTCGGTCCAGCTCTCGTTGTCGAAGCCGGCCAGCGCCAGGTCCTGCGGAATGCGCAGGCCGGCGCCGCGCGCGGCCTTCAGCGCGCCCATCAGCAGCAGGCTGTTGCTGGCCACCAGCGCCTCCGGGCGTTCGGGCTGCGCCAGCCACGCCTGCACCTCGGCGGTCGCCGCCTCCGCGCTCGGCGCCACCTCGCGGTAGCTCGGCGCCAGGCCATGCGCCTGCATCGCCGCCAGGTAGCCGTCGCGGCGCTCGGCGGCGGTGCTGCTGGTCTTGCCGAACAGCCCGCCGATGCGTTGGAACCCGCGCTCGGCCAGGTGCTCGATCAGCGCGCCCATCGCCGCGACGTTGTCCAGCACCACGCTGTCGTGCACGCCGGCCTTGCCGGCGCGGTCGATCAGCACCACCGGGTAGTCGAAATTCAACTTCGGCAACTGGCTCTGGGTGGTGCGGGTCGGCGCGAAGATCAGGCCGCTGACCCGCTCTTCCTGCATCAGCTGCAGGTACAGCGCCTCGCGCTGCGGATCCTCGTCGGTGTTGCACAGGATCACGCGCATGCCGGCGCGGTAGGCCACGTCCTCGACCGCGCGGATCGCCGCGGTGAAGAACGGATTGCGGATGTCGGCCACGATCAGCCCGACGATCCCCGAATGCTGCGAACGCAGCCGCCGCGCCATCAGGTTGGGCCGGTAGCCGGTCTCGCGCACCGCCGCCTCGACCCGCGCCCGCACGTCCTCGCTGACCGGGCCCTGGCCCAGCGCCCGCGACACCGTCGAGGTCGAGACCCCGGCCACCCGCGCCACGTCGTGGATGCTGACCGTCACTGGCAACGTTCCCGCAAAATTTCCACTCCAACTCCTTTCCCTGTGGTCGTATTCGATAGTAACACCAGCATTTCCCCGATAAATTGTGCAGTGCACATTGACTCAAGAGTGGGAACGTTCCCACACTCCACCCCACTCGCCGCTCCCAGACCCGAAGGATGTCCCGCGTGACCCAGACGAATCCCCCCGTATTGGTCGCCAGCGAGCTGGTCCGCGTCAACGTCCAGGTCCGCGACAAGGCCGACGCCATCGCCCAGGCCGCGCAGCTGCTGGTCGCCGCCGGCTGCGTGCCGCCGGCCTACGCGGCCAGCATGCTGCGCCGCGAAGCCCTGGCCAACACCTTCCTGGGCCACGGCGTGGCGATCCCGCACTGCACCGGCGAGGACCGCCACCTGGTCCAGCGCGACGGCATCGCGGTGCTGCAGATCCGCGACGGCGTGGAATGGAATCCCGGCCAGACCACGTACCTGGTGGTCGCCATCGCCGCGCAATCCGATACCCACATCACCCTGCTGCGGCGCCTGACCCGGCTGATCCAGGACCAGCCGCGGCTGGACGCGCTGTTCGCCAGCGACGACCCGCAGGCGATCGTGGCCGCGCTGAGCCAGGATCCGGTCGCCGTCGCGAACGGCGCTCCGGTCGCCGACCTGGCCGAGCGCTTCGACTGGACCGTGGCCTACCCCACCGGCCTGCATGCGCGACCGGCCACGCGCTGGGTGGAGACCGCGCGCGGCTTCGCGGCGCGGATCCAGGTGCGTGCCGGCGAGCAGACCGGCGACGCCAAGAACCTGGTGTCGCTGCTGCAGTTGGGCCTGCATGCCGGCGACACGGTGACGATCTCGGCCGAAGGCCAGGACGCCGCCGCCGCATTGGCGCGGCTGCGCAGCGTCATCGACGGCCTCACCGCGCAGGAGAAGGCCGACGCGCAGGCCGCCGCGCAACGCCGTGCCGCACCGGTCGCCGGCTGGACCCCGCCGCAGGCGCAACCGGCCATCGTCGGCATCGGCGCCAGCCCGGGCCTGGCGATCGGCGTGGTGCACAAGCTGGCCGGCAACGACGGCCCGGTGCCCGACGCGCCGGTGCCGCTCAGCGATGGCGGCGCGCTGCTGCACGACGCGCTGCTGCGCACCCGCCAGCAACTGCAGGCGATCGAGGACGATACACGTCGCCGGCTCGGCGCCGGCGACGCGGCGATCTTCCGCGCCCAGGCCGAGCTGCTCAACGACACCGACCTGATCACCCTGGCCTGCCAATTGATGGTCGAAGGCCATGGCGTGGCCTGGTCCTGGCAGCAGTCGGTGGAGCGGCTCGCCAACAAGCTCTCGGCGCTGGGCAACGCGGTGCTGGCCGGGCGCGCCAGCGACCTGCGCGACGTCGGCCGCCGGGTATTGACCCAGATCGATCCGAGCCTGGCCAGCGGCAGCCTGGAGCACCTTCCCGACCGCCCCTGCATCCTGCTCGCCAGCGACCTGTCGCCGTCGGACACCGCGCACCTGGACACCAGCCGCGTGCTCGGCCTGGCCACTGCGCTGGGCGGGCCGACCTCGCATACCGCGATCCTGTCGCGCACCCTGGGCCTGCCGGCGCTGGTCGCCGGCGGCGCCGACCTGATGGACCTGGAGGATGGCGCCACCGTCATCGTCGACGGCAACAGCGGCCGCCTGTACCTGGCGCCATCGGAGGCCGATCTGGCCTCGGCGCGCGCCTACATCGACGACCAGCGCCAGCTGCGCGAGCGCGAGGCCGAGCAGCGCAATCAGCCGGCGCAGACCCAGGACGGCCACCGCGTGGAGATCGGCGCCAACGTCAACCTGCCCGAGCAGGTGCCGATGGCGCTGGCGCAGGGCGCCGAGAGCGTGGGCCTGATGCGCACCGAGTTCCTGTTCCTGGAGCGCGGCAGCACGCCGAGCGAGGACGAGCAGTACGCCACTTACATGGCGATGGCCAAGGCGCTGGACGGCCGTTCGCTGATCGTGCGCGCGCTGGACATCGGCGGCGACAAGCAGGTCGCGCACCTGAACCTGCCGCGCGAGGACAACCCGTTCCTCGGCGTGCGCGGCGCGCGCCTGCTGCTGCGCCGCGCCGACCTGCTGCAACCGCAGCTGCGTGCGTTGTACCGCGCGGCCAAAGACGGCGCCAAGCTGGCGATCATGTTCCCGATGATCACCTCGGCGGCGGAGATCGTCGCGCTGCGCGCGCAGTGCGAGCGCCTGCGTGCGGAGCTGGACGCGCCGGAGGTGCCGCTGGGCATCATGATCGAAGTGCCGGCGGCGGCGATCCAGGCCGACGCGCTGGCGCGGCATGCCGACTTCTTCTCGATCGGCACCAACGACCTGACCCAGTACACGCTGGCGATCGACAGGCAGAACCCGGACCTGGCCGCCGAGGCCGATAGCCTGCACCCGGCGGTGCTGCGCCTGATCCGCACCACCGTCGAAGGCGCGGCCACGCACGGGCGCTGGGTCGGCGTGTGCGGCGGGCTGGCCGGCGATGCGTTCGGCGCGGCGCTGCTGACCGGGCTGGGCGTGCACGAGCTGTCGATGACCCCCAACGACGTGCCGGCGGTGAAGGCGCGCCTGCGCGGCAGCCGCCTGGACGCGCTGCAGGCCTTGGCGCAGCGCGCATTGGAATGCGAAAGCGCGGCCGACGTGCGCGCGCTGGACGGAGCCGGCGCATGAGCGTGCAGGCCGTCAGCGTGACCTTGAACCCGGCGATCGACCTGACCGTGGCGATCGACCGGCTGCAGCCCGGCCAGGTGCATCGCGCCAGCAGCGCGCACGCCATCGCCGGCGGCAAGGGCATCAACGTCGCCGCCTGCCTGGCCGACGCCGGCATCGCCAGCGCAGCGCTCGGCGTGCTCGGCGCCGGCAACGCGCACCTGTTCGAAACCCTGTTCGCCGCGCGCGGCATCGACGACCGCTGCCTGCGCGTGCCCGGCGACACCCGTACCAACCTCAAGCTGGTCGCCGCCGACAGCGGCGCCACCACCGACATCAACCTGCCCGGCCTGCCGCTGGGCGCGACCGAACTGCACGCGGTCGGCGCGCGCCTGGCCGAGCTGCTGCGCCCGGACCTGCCGGTGGTGCTGACCGGCAGCCTGCCGGCCGGCCTGGCCGACGACAGCTGGCGCACGCTGCAGGCGCAGGCCGTCGCGGCCGGCGCGCGGGTGCTGCTGGACACCAGCGGCGCGCCATTGCGCGCAGCGCTGGCCGCGCCGGACGCGCAGCTGCCGTTCGCGATCAAGCCCAACCGCCACGAACTGGAAGACTGGGCCGGCGCGCCGCTGCGCGAGACCGCCGAGGTGCTGGCGGCGGCGCGCGCGCTGCTCGCACGCGGCATCGCACTGGTGGTGGTGTCGCTGGGCACCGACGGCGCGCTGTTCGTGCGCGGCCAGCAGGCGCTGCTGGCGCACCCGCCGCAGCTGGCCGGCGGCAGCAGCGTCGGCGCCGGCGATGCGATGGTCGCCGGGCTGGTCGCGGCGCTGCTGGCCGACGCCGACCTGGCGACCTGCGCGCGCCAGGCCACCGCCTTCGCCGTGGCCACGCTCGGCAGCGGTGCGGCGCGCCGGCTGCCGCGCGAACAGGTCGACGGCATCGCCGCCGCGGTGCGCATCGAGTCGCTGCAATGAACCCGACGCCGCACGCCATGTCCTCGAACTCCACGCCGTCGAATTCCACGCCGCCGCCTTCGCGCGCGGCGTCCCCCTGCGTCCATCGGGAGCAAGCATGAATCCTATCTTCGTGGTGATCGTCGCCGGCGAGCGCAGCACCGAAGCCGTCCTCGCCGCCGAAGCGCTGCGCCATGCGGCCAGTGCGCGCGGCGCGGTGCTTCACGCCGAGGTGCGCACGCCGCAGGGCGTGATCGCGCCGCTGGATCTGACCGCGGCCGGCACCAACGCTGCGCTGCTGCTGGTCGGCGACGGCGATGCCGACGCGGCGCGCTTCGCCGACATCGCGCCGCTGCGCGCCAGCCTGGATGCGGTGCTCGACGATGCCGCCGGCGTGCTGGCGCCGCTGCTGGCCGCGGCCAGCGCCGCGCCGGCGGCGACCGCCAACACGGCCACGCAGACGGATGGTCCCAAGCGCATCGTCGCGGTCACCTCCTGCCCGACCGGCATCGCCCACACCTTCATGGCCGCCGAAGGCCTGCAGCAGGCGGCCAAGTCCCTGGGCCACCGGATCCGGGTCGAGACGCAAGGCTCGGTCGGCGCACAGGACACGCTCAGCGACGCGGAAATCGCCGACGCCGACCTGGTGCTGATCGCCGCCGACCGCGAGGTGGACCTGTCCCGCTTCGGCGGCAAGCGCCTGTTCAAGAGCGGCACCAAGCCGGCGATCAACGACGGCCCGGCGCTGATCCGCAAGGCGCTGGCCGAGGCCGGCGTGCACGCGACCAGCGGCAACGGCGCGACACCGGCGAACAGCGAGCGCGGCAGCTCGGCCGGCCCGTACAAGCACCTGATGACCGGCGTGTCGTTCATGCTGCCGTTCGTCACCGCCGGCGGCCTGCTGATCGCGCTGGCGTTCGCGCTGGGCGGCATCTATGCCTTCGACGACGCGCACAAGGGCACGCTGGCCTGGTCGCTGTTCCAGATCGGCGCCAAGGCCGGCTTCACCCTGATGGTGCCGGCGCTGGCCGGCTACATCGCCTACTCCATCGCCGACCGCCCCGGCATCGCCCCCGGCATGATCGGCGGCATGGTCGCGGCCAACCTCGGCGCCGGCTTCATCGGCGGCATCTTCGCCGGCTTCATCGCCGGCTACGGCGTGGCCGCGCTGAACCGCGCGATCAGGCTGCCGCGCACGCTGGAAGGACTCAAGCCGGTGCTGATCCTGCCGGTGCTGGGCACCTTGCTGGTCGGCCTGACCATGCTGTACGTGGTCGGCCAGCCGGTCGCCGAAGCGCTGGCCTGGCTCACCGACTGGCTGCGCGGCATGCAGGGCAGCAGCGCGGTGCTGCTGGGCCTGCTGCTGGGCGCGATGATGGCCTTCGACATGGGCGGACCGGTCAACAAGGCCGCCTACGCGTTCTCCACCGGCCTGATCGCCAGCCAGGTGTACACGCCGATGGCCGCGGCGATGGTCGCCGGCATGACCCCGCCGCTGGGCATCGCGCTGGCGACCTGGGTGTTCCGCAACCGCTTCACCCGCGAGGAACGCGGCACCAGCGCCGCCACCGGCGTGCTCGGACTGGCCTTCGTCACCGAAGGCGCGATTCCGTATGCGGCGCGCGACCCGCTGCGCACCATCCCGGCGCTGATGCTGGGTTCGGCGTTGGCCGGCGCGATCTCGATGGCCGCCGGCGCCGAACTGAAGGTGCCGCACGGCGGCGTGTTCGTGCTGCCGATCCCCAACGCGGCGACCCATCTGGGCATGTACCTGATCGCCCTGCTCGCCGGCACCGTGCTGACCGCGCTGGCGCTGCGCGTGCTGAAGAAGCCGGTCGCCGAATAAGCCCCGCGCCGGCGCGCCGCCGGGGGCGATTCCCCTCCCCCGTCGCCCACGGCGACGCGCCGGCCTCCCCATGCCCCCAGGAGTCTCCCCATGTCCCTCCCCCTCACCCGGCGCCTGGCGCTCACCGCCCTGGCGCTCGCCGTCGCGCCGCTGGCCCATGCCCAGGACGGCAGCGACGCGTTCAAGCTCAAGCTCGCCTACACCGGCGAGGCCGCGGTCTCGCTGGACGGCGGCAAGGAACAGGGCAGCGCCTACGCCGGCCAGCTGATGTTCGGCACCGACGTCGACCTGCAGCGCTTGCTGGGCTGGAACGGCGCCACGCTGAAGGTCTACGCGATCAACCGTCACGGCACCAACCTGGCCAACAGCGACATCGGCAACAGCACCTCGGTGCAGGAAATCTACGGCGGCCAGGGCACGCGCCTGGCTAACTTCACCCTGCAGCAGAAGCTGTTCGACGACCGCCTGGAACTGGAGGCCGGACGCAGCGTGGCCAACATCCATTTCCTCGGCTCGGAGCTGTGCGGCTATTTCCAGGGCAACTCGGCCTGCGGCAACCCGACCTACGTGTTCCGCACCAGCAACTTCACCTGGTGGCCGGTGTCCAGCTGGGCCGCGCACGCCAAGGCCTGGGTGACCCCGCACGTGTACGTGCACGTCGGCGCCTACGAGGTCAACCCGACCCAGGCCGAGGACGGCGAGCACGGGCTGAACTGGAGCACCCGCGACCGCACCGGAGTGATCGTGCCGTACGCGGTCGGCTACAAGACCGAGGCGGCGAGCGTGCGCTTGCCGGCCATGTACGAACTGGGCGGCTGGCAGGACAACTCCGACTACAGCGATCCGCTCTACGACCGCAACGGCAACCCGGCGCGGCTCAGCGGCCTGGACCATGCCAACCGCAACGGCCGCTCGGGCGCGTTCTTCCGCTTCGAACAGCAGGTCACCCGCCCCGACCCGGACAGCGTGCGCGGGCTGGTGCTGTTCGGCTCGGTACTCAAGGGCACCTCCGGGCAGCTGATCGAGGACCACTTCCTGGAGCTGGGCCTGGTCCAGCGCGGCACCTTCGCCAGCCGCCCGCAGGACAACATCGCCTTCGTCGTCACCCAGCAGCGCTACAGCGACGACGCGCTGGAAGACCTGCGCCTGGCGCGCGCCGCGGCCGGCGGCAGCGGCACCCCGCACAGCGCGCAGACCATGATGGAACTGAGCTACGGCATCCAGGTCACCCCGCAGCTGCGCATCGCGCCGAACCTGCACTACATCGTGCATCCGGACCAGTTCAACGAACCGGCGCGCACCCGCGATCTGCCGAATGCGTTGGTGGCGGGGATGCGGGTAGATTGGGCGTTGTGAGTATTGTTCGGGACTCGGGACTCGGGACTCGGGACTGGGGACTCGGGACTCGGTGCAGGCGGCGGCTGTGTGAGCGCTGGCGGTAACCTCGTCGGCGTTTTTATCGAGAGAGATGCCGCGGCCTGCAGTAGATGGCAGGCCGCGCGGTCGAAGTCGGGAGTCGATCCCACCGCTGCCAATTCCGGTCCGAGCGCGCAGCAGCGGTACCGGCAATCCAGTTGATCCCTATCGACCGGTCGGAAGGTGGCGAGGCGAGGCGCGCCATGGCGACTGGAGCGGGCACGCGCTGACCCTTCGCCATGGTCCCTACCGTTGCTGGCGGACGACCCGTCCGCCGATTCCCACGTCGGCGGGATCGGCGATCCGCAGCGCGGCAGCACGGTTGCAGGCGCGCAACCAGAACCCCAACCTAAAACGCGCGACGCCCCGGCATGCCGGGGCGTCGTGCGTTCCGTCCGTGTCACTCCGTTCGCATGCGCGCGCGCCGGTCCGTCGGCGCATGCGGGAACGAAATCAGGTGGCCGGCGAATCGAGATCCGTTCGATTCCGTGCAAGTGCGCATCCCTGGCGCGGGAGCGATGACGTTGCCGACACGCACAGGATGCCCGCCGTCGCGCGCCGGCGCGATCGGCCGACACCCCGCCGTGCTGTCAGAATTTCCCGACATGCACCGACCGCCGATGAGGGCCTAGCGCCGGCTCGCTGCGAGTTGCCGCGCGTAGTGCCATTGCAGCGGCCAGGCGCGCAGGCGCGCGCCGCGGCGCCCTCCTTCCCGCCTCGTTGGGCGCCGGCCGCGCCGCACTGCCACGCAACGGTCCGGCGCTACATAAACGGAACCCATCGCGATCGCCTGGCCAGCGCCGATTACGACGGTTTTCCAACATCGCCGTTGCAAGCATCGCGGCATGCGCATTCTGGTTGCCGAAGACGACACGTCCATTGCCATCGCCCTGCGCGACTCGCTGGCCGAGTGCGGGCACGTGGTGGACCACGTCAACGACGGCGCCGCCGCCGAGCGCGCGCTCAGCGCCGAGTCCTACCACCTGCTGGTGCTGGATCTGGGCCTGCCGCGGCGCGACGGCCTGCAGGTGCTGCAGCGCGTGCGCGAACGCCGCGACGAGGTCGCGGTGCTGGTGGTGACCGCGCGCGACGGCGTGGAGGACCGGATCCGCGCCCTCGACCAGGGCGCCGACGATTACCTGATCAAGCCGTTCGAACTCTCCGAGTTCCTGGCCCGCACCCGCGCCCTGCTGCGCCGGCGCAGCAGCGGCGGCATCCCGGAAATGGCCCTGGGCCAGCTGCGGATCAACCTGGCCGGGCGCCGGGTGTGGCTGCACGACCAGCCGCTGGAACTGACCGCGCGCGAGTTCGCGCTGCTGGAGACGCTGCTGCTGCGCAGCGGGCGCGTGGTCAGCCGCGGCCAGCTCACCGATGCGCTGTGCGACTGGCAGCACGAGATCACCGACAACGGCCTGGACATCTCCATGCACCGCCTGCGCCGCAAGCTGCACGGCTCCGGAGTCGGCATCCGCACCATCCGCGGCCTGGGCTACCTGCTGGAAGAATCCCGCGACGCCGACGCCGCCCACGCCCCGCACGCGTCGTGAGCGCGGCCGCGGCAGCCGCGGCGGCGGGCGCGGTTCCCACCCATCCCAGCCTGCGCCGGCGCCTGCTGGCGTTCCTGCTAATCCCGACCCTGCTGCTGATGCTGGTGGTCTCGGCGCTGTTCTACCTGCTGATGCTCACCTACTCCAACCACGTCCACGACATGGACCTGAAGGAGGACACGCTGGGCCTGGCCAAGGCGGTCAACGACGCCGGCGCCAGCCTGCCGCTGCCGCTGCAGGCGCGGCGCCTGCTCGAATACAGCAGCGACGGCCGGGTGTTCTTCGAGGTGCGCAGCCGCGACCACGGCGTGATCAGCAACAGCGCGCAGCCGATCCCGGCGCATGCCGCCCCCGCCACGCTCGGCCGGGTCGCACTGCGCGACGAACGCATGGCCGACGGCACCCCCGTGCGCGTGGCCAGCCTGATCGTGCCGTCGGCGTGGGAGACCCGCGACCGGCTGACGATCTCGGTGGCCGAGACCCTGGACGACCGCCACCGCCGCGCGCGCGAGATCCTGATGCTGATGCTGCCGATCGAACTGCTGCTGACCTGCTCGTTGCTGGCGCTGGTCTGGCATGGCGTGCGCGTGGGCCTGCGCCTGCTGCAGCCGGCGGTGCGCCGGCTCGACGATAGCCAGCGCGATCTCAGCCCGGTGTCCGGCCCCGACATCCCGATCGAGGTGCTGCCGCTGACCCAGGCCATCGACGGCCTGCTGGGCCGGCTCAAGCAGTTGATGGCCTTGCAGGAGCGCTTCGTCGCCGATGCCGCGCACCAGCTGCGCACGCCGCTGGCCGGACTCAGCATGCACGTGCAGCGCGCCCAGGCCAGCACCCGCGCGCAGGACACCGCGCAGGCGCTGCAGCACATCCGCCAACTGACCGACCGCGCGATCCGCAGTTCCACCCAGCTGCTGGCGCTGACCCGCGCGCAGGCGCCGCGCGAGAGCATCCGCCCGCTGCTGCCGCTGGACCTGGCCACGTGGCTGCCGCAGGCGCTGGCCGAACGCATTCCCGACGCGCTGCTGGCCGGGGTCGACCTCGGCTACGACGACGCCGACGGCGAACCGGCCTGGGTCGATGCCGATGCCTGGTCGCTGCGCGAACTGCTCGACAACCTGCTCGACAACGCCTTCAAGCATGCCGCCGGCAGCATGGTCACGGTGAGCCTGCGGCGCATGCCGCGGCAGCTGCGGCTGGCGATCGACGATGCCGGCCCGGGGCTGGACGACGCCCTGCTGCCGCGCCTGGGCGAACGCTTCTTCCGCGCCCCGGACGCGCCCGAAGGCGGCACCGGCCTGGGCCTGGCGATCGTCGCCAACATCGCCGCGCGCCACCACGCCACCCTGCGCTACCAGCGCTCGGCGCTGGGCGGCCTGCGCGTGGAACTTGACCTGCCGGGCAGCGCGGCGCCGCCGGCATGAGCCGGCGCAGTTGCACGACGCCGCCGATGACGCCGCCGATGACGCCGCCGACGGCAACGGCAACGGCAACGGCAACGGCAACGACCGCAGCATGGCCTGCGTGCTGGCGTTCCGGCAGCCGTCGGCGCTGCGCCTGGGCCAGCGCGTGCTGGTGCGCTTCCGCAAACCGGCCGCGGCGCCACGCTGACCGGAAAGGCTGCTGAAACGCATCCGCGCCACGCTGCGCGCGGTCCCCAGTCCCCACGCCGTGACGCCGATGATCCGATCCGCCGAATTCCACTTCCAGGGCGGCCGCCACGGCGTGCTGCTGATCCACGGCCTGACCGGCACTCCCAGCGAGATGCGCCTGCTCGGCAAGTGCCTGCACCGCGAGGGCTTCAGCGTGCACGGCGTGCAACTGGCCGGGCATTGCGGCGACGCCGACGACCTGCTCGCCACCGGCTGGCGCGACTGGTCCGCCAGCGTCGAACAGGCCGCGGCGCGGATGCGCCCGCAGGTGGACAAGCTGTTCGTGGCCGGGCTGTCGATGGGCGCGCTGCTGGCGCTGCAACTGGCCGAAGAACGGCCGGAGTGGATCGACGGCGTCGGCGTCCTCGGCGCCACCTTCCGCTACGACGGCTGGAACATCCCGCGCCGCGCGCGGCTGGCGTTCCTGCTGCCGTGGTTCAAGCGCCTGGGCATCGGCCGCCGCCGCATGTTCCTGGAAGAACCGCCGTACGGCCTGCGCGACGAGCGCATCCGCGCGCAGATCAGCGGCGCGATGCTCGGCGGCGACAGCAGCGCCGCCGGCCTGCCCGGCAATCCGTGGCACGCGCTGGCCGAGATGCACCTGCTGTCGCGGCGGGTACGCCGCAACCTGGCCAAGGTGACCGCGCCATGCCTGGTCGCGCACGCGGCCGAGGACGACATCGCGCATCTGCGCAACGCACAGCTGGTGGTGACCGGCGTGTCCGGGCCGGTGGAACTGCTGCTTCTGCACGACAGCTACCACATGATCACCCTGGACCGCGAACGCCGCCTGCTCGGCGCGCGCCTGGCGCAGTTCTTCGCCGCGCAGGCCGCGGCGCCGCGCCAGGCCGCCTGATGGCGCTGCAGGCGCCCGTGGTCGGCGTGTGGCTGGCGACGGTGGCGCTGGACACCGTCGGCCAGCTGGCCTTCAAGCACGTTGCCAGCGACCCGCTGGCGAGCGGCGCGGCGCGCTGGCGGCGCATGGCGCGGCAGCCGTGGCTGTGGCTGGGCATGGGCTGCTACGCGTTCGAATTCCTGGCCTGGACCGCGTTCCTGTCGCTGGTGCCGCTGGGTCGCGGCGTGCTGCTGGGCTCGATCAACATCGTGGCAATCATGCTCGCCGGGCGCTGGCTGTTCGGCGAACGGCTGGGACGCATGCAGGTGGCCGGGATCTGCCTGGTCAGCGCCGGCGTGGCCGTGGTCGGGCTCGGCACATGAGCCGGCCGCCGCTGCAGCGCTACGCGATCGGTTTCGCCCTGTTGCTGGGCTTCGACACCCTGGCCCAGTTCGGCTTTAAGCTCGGCGGCGCGCATGCATTCCCGCCGCAAGCCGAGTGGGCCTGGCTGCTGCGCCTGCTCGCCAGCCCCTGGCTGTACGCCGCGCTGCTGGGCTATGTCGGCGCGTTCTTCACCTGGATGAAACTGCTCGAGCACGCGCCGATCGGGCCGGCGTTCGCCGCCTCGCACCTGGAAGTGGTCAGCGTGCTGCTGCTGTCGGCGTGGTGGTTCGGCGAACCGATCGGCATGCTGCAGGCGCTCGGCGCGGTGCTGATCGTGGCCGGCATCGCCTGCCTCGCGCTCGGCGAGCGCACCGCGCCGGCCGATGCGCACTGAAGTGCCGCCCACCGCCGGCTTGCCGCTGCGCTGGCGCGACCTGTGGCCGGCGCGCGCGCCGCAGCGGCTGGCCGCGCAACTCGGCATGGCCGATGCGCTGCTGACCTGCTCGGGCACTGCTGCGCTGGTCGTCGCGCTGCGCACCCTGGCCGCGAGCAGCCGCCGCCGGCAGGTGCTGGTGGCCGCCTACACCTGCCCGCTGGTGGCGCTGGCGGTGGCCCACTGCGGCTTGCAGCTGGTGCTGTGCGATCTGCTGCCCGACGCGATCGAACCGGACCCGGCGCAGCTGGCGCAGCGGTGCGGCAACGACACCCTGGCGATCGTCGCCACCCACCTGGGCGGCCGCCTGACCGACCTGGCCCCGCTGCGCGCCGCCGCCGCGGCCTGCGGCGCGATGCTGATCGAGGACGCCGCGCAGGCGCTGGGCGGCGTGCATGCCGATGGCACCCCGGCCGGCCTGGGCGGCGACATCGGCTTCTGCAGCCTGGCCGTGGGCAAGGGCCCGACCCTGTACGAAGGCGGCCTGCTGCTGTCGCGCCACGCGCCGTTGCGGCACAGCCTGGCCGCCACCGCGGCACGCCTGGGCCAGCCCGACTGGCGCTGGGAACTGCGCCGCAGCCTGCAGTTGCTCGGCTACGCCGCGCTGTACCGGCCGCGCGCCTTGCGCTGGGCCTACGGCATGCCGCTGCGCCGCGCGCTGCGTCGCGGCGACCGCGTAGCCGCGGCCGGCGACCAGTTCGATGCGGCGATCCCGCAGCACGCGGTCGGCGCCTGGCGCGAAGCCGTCGGCGCGCGGGCCAGTGCGCGCTGGCCGGCGTTCCTGGCGCAGGCGCGCGCGCAGGGCCTGCGCCGCGCCGCGCGCCTGGCCGCGATCGCCGGACTGCGCGTCGTCGCCGACAGCCCCGGCGCGCAGGGCAGCTGGCCGGCGCTGCTGGTGCTGCTGCCGGACCCGGCCGCACGCGAACGCGCGCTGGCGCGGCTGTGGCCGCGCGGGCTCGGCGTCGGCCTGCTGTTCGTGCACGCCCTGCCCGACTACGCCTACCTGCGCGACATCGTCGATGCCGCGCCGACGCCCAACGCGCGCGACTTCGCCGCGCGCTGCCTGAGCATCAGCAACAGCCCGTGGCTGGACGAGGATGGGTTCGAGGCGATCGTCGCCGTGCTGCGGCAAGTGTGTGCGGAGCGCGCGGACTGACCTGGTTTTGTGTGGGAGCGACTTCAGTCGCGACGCATTGCCGGCAACGCCCGTCGCGACTGAAGTCGCTCCCACAGCGTCCTGCGGCATGCGGACAGATCGAAGGGAACGCGCCGGCGCCGTTTTCTGCCCTCTGCCTGCCTCGCCCGCCGGCCTTGCATCGGAACACTTGCCGCAAGTGCCCGCACCGGCAATGCCGCTACTGCGGCATCCCAGCCTCGGCCAGGGCCTGCAACAGACACAGGTTCACTTCGTGCTGCTGCGCCTGCCATGCCGGCAGCGCCTGCGGCGACGGCGGCGGTTGCGCATCCAGCGCCGCCAGGCGCCGCTTCCACCACTGCGGATAGCGCGCTTCGGACACCTCGCCGGTGATGTCGCTGCCGAGCAGTTGCCCGTGCAGGTAGGCGATGGCGGTGAGCAGGTGCGGCACCCGCAGCTCGCCCTGGTCCCAGTTGGTGCGCGCGTCCTGCGGGTCCAGCACGTCCTTGTCCAGCGACAGGTAGGTCGGCATCGGCGTACTGCGCAGATGCTGCAGGAACGCGTCGATCATCTCCATGCTCGTGGCGAAGCCGCGCACCGCGCGACCCAGTCCCAGCCGCCGCGCCCAGCCGACGTCGACGCCGCTGCACCAGTAGCGCAGCGTGCCGCGGTACAGCGGCCGCAGATGGTTCTCCCAGGCGTGCGCGGCGCCGACATCGCCCGAGGTGATGCCGACAACGTCCACTTGCGCCACCTGCGGCAGCGCCGCCACCCGCCACACCCACGAGCCGCAATGCACCCCGAACGGGAAGCGCATGTTGTCCGGGTGGTTGTCGAACACCACCACCCGCAGCGGCGCCTGCGCGCGCCGCGCCTGGCGTGCGATCAGCGGCAGGCTCAGGTGGTGGAAATCGCCGCTGCCGAGCAGCACGGTGCCGTGCTGCGCCGGCAGCATGCCGTCGAGCGCAGTGCCGAAGCGGCGTAGCCGGCGCAACGAACAGGCGAAGCGCAGCCCGCCGCACCACGGCTGCAGCGGCAGCCGCAGCGCGCCCGGCAATGCGCCGAGCGATCCATCCAGGTCCAGCACCACCGGTGCGCTCATGTCATGGCGCCGCATCGTCGTCGGGCTCGGCGACAGCGACGTCGTCGGCTTCGAACAGCGGCCGCAGCCGCCGCAACGCGATGCGCAGCAGCGGATTGCGCAGGTACACCGCATGCCAGGTGTAGGTGAAGCTGGCGCCGAGTTGCGCCTTCACCTGCGGATCGGTCCAGCCGGCGACGTAGGCGCGCAGGCCGTGGCGGCAGGCGTAGTCCAGGTTGTGCATCCAGCTCAGCGCGTACAGGTTGTGCGCGCGCGCATCCGGATAGTGCAGGCCGATGTACTTGTCCAGCAGCCGCCCGGCGTGCACGTAGCACAGGTTCCAGCCGATCAGCCGGCCCTGGTGGCGATAGGTGAATACCAGGCCGCCCGCGTCCGCATCGGTCAGCAGCGCATCGAAGAATGCGGCGGTCAGCAGGTCGAAGTGCACCTCGCTCTGCGCGTAGACCTGCAGATACAGCGCATAGCACTGCGCGCGCAGCGCCGGGTCGGCGAAGGCGGCACCGGTTGGCAGCATCTGCACGTCCAGATCGGCGCGCGAGCGCAGCTTGCGGCGGATGTTGCGGCGGCGGCCGCGCGACAGCCGCGCCAGGTAGTCGTCGGTGGAGGCGAAATCGATCGGCACCCAGGCCAGCGCCTGTCCGCGCAGCAGCACGTAGCCGCTGCGTTCGCAGGCCTGCAGGAACACATGCGTCCAGGCGTTATCGGTGGCATCGAGCAGCGGCGAGCGCTGCGGGATGTCCTTGACGATCAGCAACGGCTGCCGTCGCCCCATCTGCGTGCGCCACTGCCTGGGCAACTGCGCCGGATCGGCCGCGCGCGGCAGCCAGGCGTATTCGCTGACGGTGCTGCCGACGAAGCTGGTGCGCGGCCGCAGCAGGCGCCGCCACAGCCGCTGCAGCGGCCAGCCGGCGACGCGCGCGCGCAATGCCGGGTCGGCGGTGGTGAGCAGGTCGAACTCGGCCTCGAACGCCGGCACGCCATGCTCCAGCGCGCGCGCCACGAAGGCCTGCGGCGGATGGGCCAGGAACTGCCGCAGCAGCGCCTGCGGTTCGAGTTGGCTTACGAAAGGCATCTGCAAGATTGGCCGGCTAGCGTGGAGGATGGACGCCGCAGCCGTGGGCCGCGGCGTGCCTTCCACCGCCGGCACGCGCCGCGCGGTGGCCTTTCATTTCGCGGAGGACTGCCATGACCCCGTCTATCGAGACCCAGATCCACAGCATCGTCGCCAATCACGCCGAGATCGATCCCGCCGGCCTGACCGCGGGCACCAAGCTGCAGGACCTGGGCGTGGATTCGCTGGAGGCGATCGAGATCCTGTTCGACATCGAAGAACACTTCGACATCACCTTCCCGCAGCGCGACCCGAACCTGGACGACGGCTCGCTGGGCAAGCTGAGCGAGGCGGTGCGGCATGCGCTGGCCGCCAAGGCCACCGCCGCGCCGCTCGCCGCGGCGCACTGAGGCGGCATGGCGCGCTCGGCGCAGGGACGTCGCGTCGTCATCACCGGGATGGGCGCGGTCAGCGCGCTCGGCCTGGGCGCCGATGCGCTGTGGCGCGGCATGTGCGAGGGCCGCAGCGGCATCGCCGCGCTGGCCTCGCCGGATCCGCAGTCCGCGCTGAAGATGCGCGTGGCCGCCGCCGTGCCCGGCTTCGCGCCGCAGGCGGCGCAGCTGGGCGGCATCGCGCCGGGCCAGCTGGACCGCATGACGCAGATGGCGCTGGTCGCGGCCTACGAGGCCGTGGCCCAGTCCGGCCTGGCGCTGGACGGCGCAGGCGCCGCGCGCGCGGCGGTGGTGATCGGCACCGGCGTCGGCGCCGAACTCAGCCGCGACGAACAATCGCGGCGGCTGTACCGAGAGCAGGCCGAACGCCTGCATCCGCTGACCATCGTGCGCAGCATGAACAACGCCCCGGTCAGCCAGATCAGCATCGCCTTCGGCCTGCGTGGCCCGGCCTTCGCCGTGTCCAGCGCCTGCGCCTCGGCCAACCACGCGCTGGCGCAGGCGGCGCTGCTGATCCGCCACGGCCTGGCCGACGTGGCCATCGCCGGCGGCAGCGAAGCCTGCCTGAGCCTGCCCCTGATCCGCGCCTGGGAAGCGATGCGGGTGGTCAGCGACGACACCTGCCGGCCGTTCTGCGCGCAACGCAGCGGCCTGGTGCTGGGCGAAGGCGCCGGCATCTTCGTGCTGGAAAGCGCCGCGCACGCGGCTGCGCGCGGCGCGGTGGCGCTGGCGGAACTGGCCGGCGTCGGCCTGGGCGCCGATGCGTACGACATCGTCGCACCCAGCGCCGACGGCGCCGCCGCGGCGATGCGCCTGGCGCTGCAGGACGCGGAGCTGCAACCGCAGCAGATCGATTACATCAACGCCCACGGCACCGGCACCCTTGCCAACGATCGCGGCGAGACGCAGGCGATCCGGCAGGTATTCGGCGCGCACGCCGATGCGCTGGCGGTGAGTTCGACCAAGGCGGTGCATGGCCACGCGCTCGGCGCTGCCGGCGCGCTGGAGCTGGTCGCGGCGATCGGCGCGCTGCGCGAGCAGACGGTGCCGCCGACCGCGAACTTCCTCGATGCCGATCCGGACTGCGACCTGGACTACGTGCCCAACCACGCCCGTGCGCAAGCGGTGCGCGCGGTGCTCAGCAATTCCTTCGCCTTCGGCGGACTCAACGCGGTACTGGCGCTGCGCGCGGCGGGCTGACGCGCGCGCCGCGGCGAAGGATGGGAGGCAACGCGGCGCCAACGCGCTGTCTCCCGCCATCTCATGCCACCCGCTTGGCGCGGGTCAGCAACTGGTCCAGCAGCGACAGGCCCAGGTCGATCTCGTCGTGGCTGATGTGCAGCGACGGCGCCAGGGTGATCACATTCTTGTGGTAGCCGCCCACGTCCAGCACCAGGCCGATGCGCTTGCCGTTGTGGCGCAGCTCGCCCTCCAGGCCCATGTCCACCATCGTGTCGAGCAGCTTGCGGTTCGGGGTGAAGCCGTCCGCCTGGCAGATCTCCGCGCGCAGCGCCAGGCCCAGGCCGTCGACGTCGCCGATTTCCGGATGGCGCTTCTGCAGGTCGCGCAGGCCGTCGAGGAAATGCGCGCCCTTGGCCATGACCATGGTTTCGTAGTCGGTCTCGGCCAGCATGCGCATGGTCTCCAGGCCCACCGCGGTGCCTAGTGGGTTGGAGGCGAAGGTGGAATGGGTCGAACCCGGCGGGAACACGGTCGGGTTGATCAGTTCCTCGCGCGCCCAGATCCCGGCCAACGGATTGAGCCCGTTGGTCAGCGCCTTGCCGAACACCAGCACGTCCGGGGTCACCCCGAAATGCTCGATCGCCCACAGCTTGCCGGTGCGGAAGAAACCCATCTGGATCTCGTCGACCACCAGCAGGATGCCGTACTTGTCCAGCACCCGCTTCAGGCCGGTGAAGAAGTTCGGCGGCGGAATCACGTAGCCGCCGGTGCCCTGGATCGGCTCGACATAGAACGCGGCGTACTCGCACTGCCCGGCCTTGGGATCCCACACGCCGTTGTACTCGGTCTCGAACAGGCGTTCGAACCTGGCCACGCACTGCTCGCCGTATTCCTCCTTGGAAATGCCCTTGGGGCCGCGGAAGTGGTACGGGAATTCGATGAACTGGGCGCGGTCGAAATGGCCGAAGCGGCGCCGATAGCGGTACGAGGAGGTGATCGCCGAGGCGCCCAGGGTGCGGCCGTGATAGCCGCCCTCGAACGCGAACACCAGGCTCTTGCCACCGCTGGCGTTGCGCACCAGCTTCAGCGAGTCCTCCACCGCCTGCGCGCCGCCGACGTTGAAATGCACCCTGCCCTTGCGCCCCCACTTGCGCTGCGCGTCCTGGGCGATGGTCCTGGCCAGCTCGATCTTGGTCGGGTGCAGGTACTGGCTGGCGACCTGCGGCAGGCTGTCGATCTGCCGCTTCAGCGCGCCGTTCAAGCGCGGATTGGCGTAGCCGAAGTTGACCGCCGAATACCACATCTGCAGGTCCAGGTACGGCACGTCCTCGGTGTCGTACAGATAGCTGCCGTCGCAATGCGCGAAGATCCGCGGCGGCTCGCTGTAGTGCACGGTGTCGCCGAACGAGCAGTATTCGGCCTCGTCGGCCAACAGTTGCGCATCGCCGAGCGCGGCGTGGTAATCGGGGCCGGTACGCAGCAGCGCGTCGGGATCTGGCGCCGCCGGCTGCGGGCTGGCGTGCTCTGGAGCGTCGAGCGTGTCGAGATCGCCGTGGAGCGGCGCGAGCGCCTTGGGGAGCGGAACATTCCGATTCATGAGGATCAGGCTCGTTGGGGAACGGGGAGAGGGAGGCGCGCGGCCGCCACGGCGGGCACGGCGAGCTCGTGCAGCAGCGCGATCGCATCGCCGAAGCCGCCGATCGCGCGGTGGGCGATGTCGCTGGCGCGGCAATGCCGCAGCAGACCGTCCTTGGCGAACACCAGATCGGCCTTGCCGGCCACGCAGAAATCGGAGCGGCCATCGCCGATCAGCAGCGTGGAACGCGCCGGTTGCTGTTGCGCCATGACCGCGCACTTGCAGGTGCCGCTGGCGCAGCCCGGCCGCGCGTGCGGCGAGGCCATGCGCCAGCGCCCGGCATCGGTGCGCAGCAGACGGTTGGCGACGATCGGCAGCTGGTGCAGGCCGTGCCGCGCCAGGATCCGTGCGATCGGATAGTCCAGGCCGTCGCTGACGATGCTCAGCGGGATGCCGAGATCGCGCGCCAGATCGACGAAGCGCACGAACGCCGGATCGATGCGCACGTCGTCGAGTACGCGGTGCAGCGCGTCCACGTCGCCATCGAGCAGCGCCACCTGGCCGCTCATGCACTCCCGTGCGCCGATGCGCCCGGCCACCCAATCGTCCTCCAGCGCGCGCCAGCCGGGGCGGCCGAGGCGCTCGAGCAAGGTGTCGGTCACGTCCTGCAGCGACACGGTGCCGTCGAAATCGCAAAGAATCTTCCACTGGACGCGCAAGGCGGCTCTCCGGCTCATTCGCGCAGAGCCTAGGCGGGCTGTCTTTCGGGTTCCTTTCGGCAAGATCCACGACAGTCGGGACGTTCACCCGCGCCATGTAGCGCGGCGACGACGTGCGCGGTTCACAATTCGGACGCAATCAGGCACGCTAGCGGCACCAGGCCCGGATGGCGAAACTGGTAGACGCATCGGACTTAAAATCCGCCGGGGGCGACCCCATGCCGGTTCGATTCCGGCTCCGGGCACCATCCACGTTTCGGTATGAGCAGCCGCAAATGCAGGCGTGCGCAGCGCTCACACGCCGCAGTCGACGGCCATACAGGCCGCCGCGGCGCCACAAGCGCCAAACAAAAGCCCCGGCGCCGCCGCCACGACGGAACCGGGGATGCCAGTCGGCAAACGGTGAACCTGTCGGCGCGCGCCGCTCAGATCGCCTTCGAATAGCGTGCCGGCTGCGCCGGCTGGCGCAGGTAGCGGTCGAAGCACATCGCGATCAGGCGCAGCAGCGGGCGCCCGCGCGCGGTGGCCTGGATCACGCCGTCGCGGTGTTCGGCCAGGCCGTCGGCGCACAGCGGCGCCAGCGCCTGCAGTTCGTCGTGGAAATAGCGGTCGAAGTCGATGCCATGGCGCTGCGCCAGCGCGGCCACGTCGGCGCGGCCCTGGCACATCAGTTGCTGGATCAGCTCCGCGCGCAGCGCATCGTCGGCGCTGAGCTGCAGGCCGCGCAGCACCGGGCTGTCGCCGGCATCCACCGCCGCCTCCCAGGCCGGCAGTTCGCGCTGGTTCTGGCTGTAGCTGTCGCCGATACGGCTGATCGCGCTGACCCCCAGCCCGAGCAGGTCGGTCTCGGCATGCGTGGTGTAGCCCATGAAATTGCGGTGCAGCCCGCCCTGGCGCTGCGCGCGCGCCAGGTCCTCGTGCGGCAGCGCGAAATGGTCCATGCCGATGTACTGGTAGCCGGCCGCCGACAGCATGCGCACCGCCAGCCCGAGCAGGGCCAGCTTCTGCTCGGCATCGGGCAGGTCCGCATCGGCGATGCGCCGCTGCGCCTTGAACAGTTGCGGCATGTGCGCATAGCCGTACACCGCCAGGCGGTCCGGGCGCGCCGCGATCACCGTCTCCAGGGTGCGCTCGAACCCGGCCAGGGTCTGCCGCGGCAGGCCGTAGATCAGGTCCACGTTGACCGAACGCATGCCCTGCACGCGGCAGGCGCGCAGGATGTCCAGCGTTTCCTGTACGCCCTGGCGGCGGTTGATCGCCTCCTGCACCAACGGATCGAAGTCCTGGATGCCCAGGCTGGCGCGGTTGAAGCCCAGTGCGGCCAGCGCGGCGATGTCCTGCGGCGTCACTGTGCGCGGATCCAGTTCGATGGAGATGTCGCGATCCGGCGCGTCGCTGAAACGGAACAGCCCGCGCAGGCCGCGCAGCAGTTCGCCCAGCAGTTCCGGCGCCAGGAAATTGGGCGTACCGCCGCCCAGGTGCAGTTGCACCACCTCGCGCTCGGTATCGAAGCACGCGGCCATCATCGCCGCCTCGCGCAGCACCCGCTGCACGTAGGCGCGGCCCTTGCCGGCGTCGCGGGTGATGACCCGGTTGCAGCCGCAGTAGAAGCACGGGTTGCGGCAGAACGGCACATGCACGTACAGCGACAGCGGGCGCGCCGGATCGCTGGCCTGCACCGCCGCGAACAGCTGCGTCGGGCCGAAGCCGGCCTGGAAATGCGGCGCGGTCGGATACGAGGTGTAGCGCGGGCCGGGACGGTCGTAGCGGCGCAGCAGCTCGGCGTCGAAGGTCCAGGCGGCGGCGGGATCGGGAGCGGTGAGGATGTCCATGGACACGAGCTTGCGCGCGGCGGCGGCGGGCCGCCTTGACTTGGATCAATCGGCCGGCGGCAACGGCGTGACCGGCTCGAACGGCCGCCAGCTCATCTGGTGGCGGCGCCAGAAGGTGTCGGCGATGCGCGCGGCGATGTCGTCGGCCAGCACGCGCATCGGCGCATTGTCCAACTCGGCGGTGGTGGCGCGGAACAGGCCCAGCCAGCGCTGGAACAGCGCCGCGCTGAGTTCGCGCATGGCCATGTGCTTGGGCATCGGCGCGCCGCGGAAGCGCCGCGTGCCGCGCAGCATCGCCGACCAGAAGTCGCTCAGCTGCAGCAGGTGCGCGTCCCAGTCCTCGATGTGCGCGGCGAACACCGCGGCCAGTTCCGGGTCGGCGCGCACGCGGCGGTAGAACGCGTCCACCAGCGCGGTCACTTCGTCCTCGCTGCACAGGTCCGGCCCGGGCAACGGCAAGGCGGCGATGGGGTCATGCATGGCGGCGTTCCTGTTCGATGCGTCCAGTATCCGCATCGGTGCCGGCCCGGCCTTGATCAGGATCAATGTCGCCACGCGCCGCGCTGCCTAGTCTGCGTTGGCGGCATGCGCCTGCGCCGCCGTCGACGGGGGATCGGCGGCGCGGCCGCGTGCGAGGCGCGCCGGCCCGCGCGCGGCACCACCCCGGCGCATGCCGCACCTCTTCCTTCCGCCATGGAGTCCGCCCGCATGACCCCCAGCGACGATCCCCTGCTCGACCCACTGTTCGATCCCGCCGCGCCGCGGCCGCTGGTGCAGCGGCTGGGCGTGGTGCTGTGGCCCAGCTTCCTGGTCGCAGGCGCGATGAGCGTGCTGTTCTTCGCCGTGGTCGATCCGCTGGCGCTGCGCGACATCAGCTTCCCGGGCCGCCAGCTGAGCCGCGAGTTCGGCTACACGCTGGGCTTCTTCATGTTCTGGCTGGCGACGCTGGCGTCGAGCGGGTTGACCGGATTCCTGTCGCGACCGGCGCCGCGCGCCGGCGGCGACGATGCCGAGGAACCGTTGCCGTGAGCGGCACGCCTGCGTCCCGCGCCATTCCATCGCGCACGATCGCCACGCCCGCCGTGGCCGCCGCCCACACCGTGGCGCCGCTGCGCAGCCGCTACACGCGCGCGCGCCGGAGCGTGCTGTGGCTGCTGTTCGCCGCGTTCTACCTGCTGCCATGGCTGCGCTGGGACGGGCGCCAGGCGCTGCTGCTCGACCTGCCGGCGCGGCGCCTGCAGCTGTTCGGCTGGACCCTGTGGCCACACGACATCGGCTGGCTGCTGCTGGCGCTGCTCGCCGCGATGGCCGCGCTGGCGGTGACGACCACGCTGGCCGGACGGGTGTGGTGCGGCTTCGCCTGCCCGCAGACGGTCTGGAGCCAGGCCTTCGCCTGGCTGGAACGGCGCTTCGCCGCCTGGCCGGCGGCCGCGCGCCACGTGGTCTGGGCGGCGCTGGCGCTGTGGACCGGGATCAGCTTCGTCGGCTATTTCGCGCCGATCGCCGAGCTGGTCGCGCGCGTGCGCCCGTTCGCCTGGAGCGGCTGGGAAACCTTCTGGGTGCTGTTCTACGCCCTGGCCACCTGGGGCAATGCCGGTTTCCTGCGCAGCCAGGTGTGCCGCTACCTGTGCCCCTACGCGCGGCTGCAGCCGCTGCTGTGCGACCGCGACACGCCGCTGATCGGCTACGACGCACGGCGCGGCGAACCGCGCGGTGCGCGCGCCTGCGGCCAGGGCAGCGTGGCCCAGCGCGGGCGACGCCTGCTCGACGCCGGCACCGCCCGCGACTACGCGCTGCGCGCCGGCATCGCCCGCCTCGCCGGCCAGGACGGCCGGCGCAGCGAGGCACTGGCCGCCTACGCCGGCATCCTGCCCAAGTTCAGCGACGCCCAGCTCGGCGACTGCGTGGACTGCAGCGCCTGCATCGATGCCTGCCCGGCACGCATCGACCTGCGCAACGGCGCGCACTACGCCTGCACCGCCTGCGGCGCCTGCGTGGACGCCTGCGACCGCAGCATGGACGGCCACGGCTTCGCGCACGGCCTGCTGCGCGTCGCCAGCGCCAACGCGGTGGACCGCCAGCCGCGGCGCTGGCTGCGCCGACCGCGCTTGCTGGCCGGGCTTGCGCTGTTGCTGGCGACGTCGCTGGCGTGGCTGTTCGCTGCGCGCTGAGCGGCGCTGGCGTGCCGCCCCGCCCAATGACGGCGCGACCTGGCGGGACGCCTGCCGCCGGCGCGGCGGCGCGCCGTCATGCTGCAGGTGCCGCGACGCCGCTGGATGCCGAATGCGGCCTAGTCGATCGTCCGTTGGATTGAACATAGGCCTCCGATGACGGCCAGCCTGAAGCAGCACTCGCCGAGATGGGATCGCTGCAGGTGCATCACCGAATCTGCGGCCGCAGATATATGGGATGTGTTTTTCGTACGGCGCTGCCAGGAGGATGCGTCGTCCCTCTCCCCCGCGACGGGGATATTTTGGGCAGGACAGAGGTCGAAGCGTCGGTCGAACGCTGGCTAAAAGCTCAGCCCTTCTCATGCTGTCGAGTTCCTACTCTCTCACCACCTGGTCTGCCGGGACATAGATCGTGATGCCGCCCCCGTGCTGTCGCCAGTTTCCATTCGCTGCCTTGAGCACTCGAGACTGCCGCTTCGTAAGATACGTCTGCGCGCTCCCGACCATCTGCTGTGGCTGACGGTGCGGTTCACATGCGGGAAAGTACCGGTTTATGGGACCGGCTTTCTTCCTGCATAGGGGATCTCCCGGCACAGTGTCGTAGATGTACCCGTCGTACTCGATCCACATGTGGGTCGGCAAGATGTCTTCGTCCGAATCAAAGACGCCATAGACAATGCACAGCTTGTTGTGCTTCGCCGGCGGACTCCTTTGCAACGTCAAGAATGCAGCCAACTTGTCGTCAAACGATCTCTTGGTTGCGGCTCGACTCGACGCCAGCTTTGTCCCTAGAGCTGCAAGGCTGTTATTCAAAGCGCTCGCTATCGCTTCGTTTTCCCAACCGTCAATCGCCCACACTCGACAGCTGCAGCCTTGAATGAAGGCGGGCTCCTTGTTCTCGCCTTCGTGCGTGCCCATTACAGCGCTCATGCTATTTCCCTGGCAGTTCATCGACAGAGATAGCAGGATGCTTGGAGCGTACCCGGCGATTCGTCTCAAGCGCACCGCGCACTCCAGTGCAGCGGCATGTCGGAGAACCGTTAGGACCCTCGCACCGTCGACGATCCAGCAGTATCACTCACGCCCAGTGCGAGGTGGATCAGATGCCGTTTTCCCGTCGTTACCGTTCGTCGCCACGATGATCGTACACAGGCCCCGCCATAGACCGCGGCCACCAGCTTGCTGGCCGTGTTGACGTATAGCATTCAGCCACAGCTGCCGTTGATTCCGCGCGCCTAGCTGCGATGCCGGGCGGGAAACGCCCGATCCATGGCGCGCCCACAGGATGGCTGTGCATCGTGCTGGCGGAACGCCGAAGACAGCCAGACGCCGAGCGCCACGCATTCGGCTATCTGGAGCATGGCCGCTGGGCTGGTGGACGAGCGCGTGGAGCAAGCCAAGGCGGTCGCGCCCGCCGGCAGCCGTCTGCTTGCGGAAAATGACGAAGGGCCGGAGCCCTTGTCGAAGATGGAGGCCTGGGTCGGAATTGAACCGGCGTACGCGGATTTGCAGTCCGCTGCATAACCACTCTGCCACCAGGCCGGTGGACTGGATTCTAGCCGAAACCGCCAACGGCGGTCCGACAAAACAAAGCCCCGCTGACGGGGCTCTATCTGAATCTGGAGCGGGAAACGAGACTCGAACTCGCGACCTCAACCTTGGCAAGGTTGCGCTCTACCAACTGAGCTATTCCCGCTTGGGAGCCCGGCATTCTACAGCCCTCGCCCGCATTGCGCCAGCCTCCCCGGCAAAAATTTCCGGCGCACCGGTTGCCGCCCGGAATGCCGGCGGCACGGCGGCCTCCGTGCGCGCCAGCCGCGCGAACGGCGCCATCGGCTGTTTCGGGAGAGCGACCGCGCCGCGGCGCCAGGCGGACTGGAATATCGACCACAGCGGTTCGCGCGCCGAGGTAGACAAGTGCGCGGCGGCCCGGCGCGGCGGCCTTCCACGCCGGGCGCCGGCTCTAGCATGGCGGCCACACCCATTCCGGAGGCACCGCCATGAACCGATGGATACGCTGGGGCGGCGCGGTCGCCTGCCTGGCCGCGGCCAGCTGCGCGCACGCGCAGTCGTGCACGTTGCAGACGCAGACGCTGGCCTTGCCGCTGGTCTCGCGCAACATGCCGCACTACGCCTACCAGGTGCGGGTGCAGGTCGGCACAGTCCCGGCCTCGGCCAGCGCCGCTGCGGCCAGCCAGGTCCTGGAAGTGGACACCGGCTCCACCGGCGTGGTCGTGCCGCTCAGCGCGGCGATCCAGCAAGCCTGGAACGCCTCGACCAAGCTCGGCTACATCTTCTATTCCAGCAACAGCCAGTACCACCCCGGCAAGTACGTGCAGGTGCCGATGCGGCTCGGCGTGTCGCCCGACGGCAACAGCGCCGCGGCGCGCATCGACTCGATCGAGGTGCTGGCGGCGCAATGCAGTTGCGGGGTCGCCGCGATCGCGAAGGGGACACCGCCGGGTTCGCTGAAGACGCTGACCCAGGCGCCGGACGAGTGCGCCGCCTACAACAACACCCTCGCCCTGAGCAGCGGCGGCACGCAGACGCTGCAGAACTGCACAACGATCTCTTCCGACTTCGGCATGATGGGCGTGGGCTACGACCGCGGCGTCGATGCGGCGCGCAACCCGTTCCTCAACCTCGCGCAGATGCGTGCCGGCAGCATGAGCCCGGGCTACGTCGTCGGCACGTCCGGAAGATCAGCTTGCCGCGCCAGTACACGCCGCCGCGGTTGACCACGTCGCAACAGGCCACGCCCTGCGCCGCCGGCAACGGCGGCGGCGCGTACTTCCACTTCAGCGGCGCGCCCGGCTTGCCCAGGTCCAGCGCGAACACCACGTTCGGATACGGCGTGACCACGTACATGGTGTCGCCGACCACGATCGGCGCCGCCTCCTGGCCGCGGTTGATGCCGGTGGAGAAGGTGAACTCCACGCGCAAGGCCGCCACGTTGGACGTATCGATCGCATGCAGCGGGCTGTAGCGGGTGTTGGCGTAGTCGAGCGACGGCATCGGCCAGTCGCCGTCCGCCGGCGCCGCGACGCTCGCGCCGGGCAGCATGGCCATCATCAACGCCATCCAACGACAACGGGACTGCGGGCGCATTTCGATCCCTGCGAAGCCGATCGCGGCCGACACTAGTCCCGCCGCCGTGAAGAATTTTTCAAACATTTTCCACGCTCGCACGGCGTGCAAAATATGCAGGCAAGCCATGCAGACGTTGCCGTGCGCGCGACGCTACGCTGACGCGGCGATCACCTGCGCTGGGTATCGTGGCCCGGCAGTCCGCCACGGAGTTTCCTAGCTATGTCCAGCGCACGCACCCTGCCCGTCTGGTCACTCGCCAGCGACCCCACGGCATACTTCGCGCCGACCCCGCCGAGCGAGGCGCAGGACGTGATCGTCGTCGGCGCCGGTGTGGCCGGGCTGACCACCGCGCTGCTGTGCGCGCAGCGCGGACGCCACGTGCTGGTGATCGACCGCGGCGGCATCGGCCAGGGCGAATCGCTGCGCACCACCGCGCACCTGGCCTCGGCGCTGGACGACCGCTACTACGCGCTGGCCGAACTGCATGGCGAGCACGGGGCACGCATGGCCGCCGCCAGCCATGCCGAGGCGATCGACTGGATCGAGGATTTCGTCGCCGCCAGCGCCGACCGCTGCGGTTTCCGCCGCGTGCCCGGCTACCTGTTCGCGCACGACGGCAACCCCGAGCGCCTGCGCAAGGAAGCCGACGCCGCGGCCGCGGCTGGGCTGGGCGCCGAATTTCTCGACGGCGGCATTCCCGGCCTGCCGCAGCTCGGCGCCGCTGTGCGCTTCGACGACCAGGCGCGCATCGACATGGGCCGCTTCCTGGACGCGCTGGCCGACGCGGCGCACGCCCAGGGCGTGCGCTTCTGCCTGGGCGAGGCGACCGCGGTGGACGGCGGCGCGCAGACCCGGGTCACGCTGGTGTCGGGACAGGTGCTGCACGCCAACACCACGGTGATCGCCAGCAACGTGCCGTTCCACGAGCGCGTGGCGATCCACACCAAGCAGGCGCCGTACCGCAGCTATGTCGTGGCCGGGCCGATCGCCGCCGATGCGCTGCCGGACGCGCTGATCTGGGACGATGGCGACCCGTACCACTACGTGCGCCTGACCGAGGACCGCGAGCACGGCGGCATGCTCGCCATCATCGGCGGCGAGGACCACAAGACCGGGCAGAGCGACGACCCGCAGGCCTTCGTGCGCCTGCAGCAGTGGGCCGATACGCTGCTGCCCGGCGTCACCCGCTACACGCATGGCTGGTCTGGGCAAATCCTGGAGCCGAGCGACGGGCTCGCCTACATCGGCGCCGATCCGGGCGGCGAGGACAACGTGTACGTCGTCACCGGCGATTCCGGCAACGGCGTCACCCACGGCGTCGTCGCCGGACTGCTGCTCTCCGATCTGCTCGAAGGCCGCGACAATCCCTGGCACGCGCTCTACGACCCACGCCGCAAATCGCTGCGCGGCGGCAGCGAATGGCTGCGCGAGAACGCCAACGTCGCCGTGCAGTACCGCGACTGGATCGCGCCCGGCCAGGCCTCCGGCGTGGCCGAACTGGCCCGCGGCGAAGGCGCGGTGCTGCGCCGCGGCCTGCACCGGGTCGCGGTGTACCGCAACGGCGAAGGCGCGCTGCATGCGTTCAATGCGCGCTGCCCGCACATGGGCTGTGCGGTGCGCTGGAGCCCGCAGGAGAAGTCGTGGGACTGCCCCTGCCATGGCTCGCGTTTCGCCGCCGACAGCGGCGCGGTGCTCAACGGTCCGGCCAGCACCGCGCTGGCGCCGTTCCCCTGGCCGCAGGACGAATGAGCCGCGCGCGCTCAGCGCCGCGGCGCGCGCCGGCTGCCGGCGTGCAGCAGCCAGTGCGCCGCGGCCAGCCCGGCGGCGAAGGCCGCGTACGTGACGACCATGCCCGGCGCCGACAGATGCCGGTCGAAGCCGGGCGTGAGCCGCCGCGGCACCACGTGGTAGTCGACCGCATAGGCCGCGGTGGCGACCGCCGCAGCGGTGGCGGCGACCCGCGCCGGCGCGTGGCTGGCGCGGGTGGCGCGGTCGAACACGCCGGCCCACAGCAGCGAACTGGCGTGGTGGATCGCGTAACCGATCGCGGTGTAGCGCGCGCTCGGCGCGTGTCGGCGCTTGGCGCGTTCGCCCCACAGCCAGTGGCTGGTGGCATTGGCTCCGCTGCTGAGCGCGCCGGTGCGGCGTCGCGCCAGCGCCGCCACGACCACGGTGGACACCATGCTGGCGGCTGAGCCGGTCAGCAGGATGCGTTTGCAGTGCGGCCACCACCGCCGCGTTGCGGAGGCGCCGTGCGCATCCTGCTGACCGGGGCCAGCGGCATGATCGGCAGTGCGTTGGTCGACAGGCTGGCGCATCGGGGGCATGAGCTGGTCCTCGCGGTTCGCGACGAGCGGGACGCGCGCCGACGCTGGCCGGCGGCCCGGATCGTACGGGCTGGATTCGGTGCGACCGAACCGCCACCGTGGTCCGACTACCTGCGCGGCGTGGACGCGGTGATCAACGCGGTCGGGATCTTTCGCGAACAAACAGGCCAGAGTTTCGATGCAGTGCATGTGAACGGCCCGCTGCAGCTGTTCCGCGCCGCCTGCGACGTCGGCGTGCGCCAGGTGGTGCAGATTTCCGCACTGGGCGCGCATCCGTCCAAGACTGCGCCGTATCTGGCCTCGAAAGGCCGTGCCGATGCGGCGCTGGCGGCGTTGCCGATCCGCTCCACCATCGTGCAGCCGTCGCTGGTGTTCGCGCCCGACGGCGCCAGCAGCCAGTGGTTCGCGGCGCTGGCGGTGCTGCCGCTGACGCCGCTGCCTGGCGACGGCAAGCAGCGCATCCAGCCGCTGCACCTGGACGACCTGTGCGAGGCGATCGTCGGCCTGCTGGAGCGTCCCGATCCGCCGCCGCGGCTGCGCGCGGTCGGCCCGGCCGCGCTGACCCTGCGCCGCTACCTGGCGCTGCTCAAGCGCGGCCTCGGCGCGATCGGCGGCTGCCTGCCGATCCCGCTGGCGCCGCTGCGCCTGGCCGGGCGCCTGCTGGGCCCGCGCAGCGGCTGGCTGGCGCCGGACGCGCTGGACATGCTGCAGGCCGGCTCGACCGCACCGCCGGACGACATGCACGCCGCGCTCGGGCGCGCGCCGCGCGCGCCGGAGCACTTCGTGCACGCCGGCAACCGCGCGCGCCTGCGCCAGGCGGCGCTGCTGCAATGGCTGCTGCCGGCACTGCGCTGGTCGATCGCGCTGATGTGGATCGTCACCGGCTATGTCTCGGCGTTCGCCTACCCGGTCGCCGACAGCCTCAGCCTGCTCGCGCGCACCGGCCTGCACGGCGGCGTGGCTGTGGCCGCGCTGTACGCCGCCGCGGCGCTGGATGCGGCGCTGGGCCTGGCGTTGCTGTGCCTGCCGCGCTGGCGGCGCCACGTCTACGCGGCGCAACTGCTGCTGATCGGCGCGTACACCGTAGTGATCAGCGCCTTCCTGCCCGAATACTGGCTGCACCCGTACGGGCCGATCCTGAAGAACCTGCCGCTGCTGGCCGCGATCGCGCTGGCCAGCGCACTGGAGCCGCAGCATGGACCTCATCGTCGTTAAGTACCTGCACGTGCTGTCGTCCACGTTCCTGTTCGGCACCGGCGTGGGCACCGCGTTCTACCTGTTCTTCGTCAGCCGCACCCGCGACGCGCGCGTGGTGGCGGTGGTGGCGCGCTACGTGGTGATCGCCGACTGGCTGTTCACCGCCACCACCATCGTGTTCCAGCCGCTCAGCGGCCTGTACCTGGCGCACAGGATGGGCTATTCGCTGCACAGCGCGTGGCTGTACTGGTCGATCGTGCTGTTCGTGATCGCCGCGCTGTGCTGGCTGCCGGTGGTGTGGCTGCAGATGCGCCTGCGCGACATCGCCGCGTCCGCCGCGGCGGACGGCCGCGAACTGCCGCTGGACTACGCACGCCACCTCGGCTACTGGACCGCGCTCGGCGTGCCGGCCTTGTTCAGTTTCCTGGCGATCTTCTACCTGATGGTGGCGCGCCCGCCGGTGCTGTAGCGCCGCTCGCCTGCTCGCCGCCGCGAATCGTGCAGCTTGTGCGCGTGCGGGCGCAGCAGTGGCGATGCGCAAAGCCATGGCGCGCCCCGCCACGCCGCGATCATCGCCGTGACGCGCGCCGGCCCCATCGCCGGCGTTGTCCGAGGCGCGGCGAACGCGCCGTAACGCGTCCGCGGCGACGGGATACCCGGGCGCTGCGCGCTCGCGCCGCCTGCGACGTCGGCGGCTAACCGGCCGCCGCGCCGCCGCCTGCCGCGTACACCGTGTCGTAGATGGTCTTGGCGCCGGTGAAGGTCGGATCCACGTCTTCTTCCTGGCCGTCCTGCCCGTGGTCGTTGTCGAGCCTCCAGCTGAACATGCCGCGCAAGCCGTTCTGCAGCGCGTAGTTGGTCCAGGCCGCGGTGTCTTCGAGCGAGGTCTGCACGTTGCCGTTCTCGGTGGCCACTCCGCCCATCAGGATGTCGGCGCGCACCCCGGCCTGGATCCACGCCTGCGCATCCTGCGGCGTGCCGGAGGACGAATAGTCCTGCAACTCGGCGGCATCCACGTACTGGTTGAACGCCGCCACCGCGCCGTCGCCGTAAAGGGCGACAGGGCCACCTGCGGGCCACGGCACCGACACCGCGATGCCGAGTCCGGCCGCCTTGAAGCTCGGGCTGAGCTGCGTCACCAGCTCCACGACCGAGGACATGCCGTCGCCTTCGGAATCGATGCTGATGCCGTTGAGGCCTTTCTGCTGCAGATAGGCCACGATGTTGGCGGTGGAGCGATTGGCGTTGTCGCGATTGTCCGTCACCGTCGCCACCAAGCCGGTGTCGCCGACCCCGGCATAGATCAGCGCGCCGGGCGCCTGCGCCTTGATCTGGGCGAGATTCTGCGCAGCGAATTGCGCATTGAGGTCCACGGTATAGCCGTTGCCGGACTCGACGAAGATGCCGAAGGCCAGGTTGTAGCGGCTGGCATATCCGAGCGGCACCTTGCCCTGCGCAAGATTGTCGGCACCCGTGCCGTTCCATGTGTCGTACCAGGTCGCGATCTCGAAGTTCATGGTGGCTCCTGCAGTGGTGGATGGATGTGCGTCGAGGGCGACCGGCATCCGCGCATGCGCTCGGCGCCGCGACCGCTTCGGTCCCGACGCAAACGCCTGTCGTGTCTTGCTCGTGCCGGTCGCTGCGACCGCAACGCCGCCGCCTCCGCCTCCGCCAGTCTGCACGCGATGCAATGCCCCTGGCCGAACCTAGCGCAGATCGCGGCGCGCGCGGTCGACACTGCGCGGCTTCGGAACAGCCATCCCAGTCGCGATGCCAGCGCGCGTGCGGGCCAGCATCGCCAGCGTCGGTGGCCGACGCTCACAACCCTGGCTAACGCTGCAAATTCATCGCCGATCTGGGCGCGGTGAACGCACGCAGCGGGACAAGCTTGCCCGTCGAACAACGTCCACGCCGTGGGATGCGCTCTTCTTCGTCGTGCCGGTGGCACCCACCACCTCGCCTCCTGCTATGTGCTCGGCGACGTGCAGCAATCGGGTGGACTGGACCATTTCCGGCAACTGCGGGAAGCCGTGCCGGTGCGGCGTATCGACTCGACGGCGGCGTCGATGCCGTAGCGGAACGCCTGCGCCGGCGAAGCGCCGCCGGCCGACGCGACATGCCCGATACGGCATAGCGCCGATCTCCGCAGTGGCGCCCTAGCGAACGCATCGCACTGCGCCAAAATGAAAAAAGGACCCGAAGGTCCTGATTTCATCGTTCTGTAGGTATCCGCTGTATGCCTGCGAAACCGTCTGGAGCGGGAAACGAGACTCGAACTCGCGACCTCAACCTTGGCAAGGTTGCGCTCTACCAACTGAGCTATTCCCGCTTGAGGCCGCGAATTTTACCGGGAACCGGCAGGCTGTCAACCGTTGCCTTCGATTTTCTTCGCATTCTTGTCCGCCACCGCGGCGCGCTCGTCGGCGCGCAGGCTCGGCCAGGCCGCATGCAGGTACTGGATGCCGGACAACAGGGTCAGGATCGAGGCGATCGCCAGCGTCCAGTCGCCGATGCGGAAGATGAACCGCCCCATCCACACGCTCTCCGGCGGCGAGCCGTCGGGCATCACCGAGTACAGCAGGCACAGCAGCGCGACCATCTGCGCGGTGGTCTTGACCTTGCCGATCATCGCCACCCGCACCTTGGCGCGCTGGCCGATCTCGGCCATCCACTCGCGCAGCGCCGACACCGCGATCTCGCGGCCCACGATCACCGCCGCCCAGAACGCCATCCACGGCGTCGGGTGGCCCTGCACGATCAGGAACAGCGCCACCGCGACCATCAGCTTGTCGGCCACCGGGTCCAGGAACGCGCCGAACGCGGAATACTGGTGGTAGCGCCGCGCCACCCAGCCGTCCAGCCAGTCGGTGAACGCGGCCAGGCCGAAGATCGCCGCCGAGGCGAAGTTCGTCCACGTGTACGGGAGGTAGAACACCAGCACCAGCACCGGAATCATCACGATCCGCAGCAGCGTCAGCCAGGTGGGGATGGTCAACTTCATTGCGCTGCTCTACTCGCCTGCCGGATCGGGCACCGGCAGTCCGTGCAGGTTAGCGTAGATTCGCGCAGCGAGTGCGTCGTTGATGCCTTCCACGCGCGCGATCTCCGCTTCGCCGGCGGCCTTGAGCCCGGCCAGCCCGCCGAAATGCTTCAACAGGCTTGCGCGGCGGCGCGGACCGATGCCGGGGATGTCTTCCAGCTTGCTGGTCATGCGCGCTTTCTGGCGCCGCCCGCGATGGCCGGTGATGGCGAAACGGTGCGCCTCGTCACGTACCTGCTGAATGAACTGCAGCGCCGGCGACGCCGCGCCGGGGCGCAGTTCGCGCCCGTCCGGCATCACCAGGGTCTCGTGGCCGGCGCGGCGTTCGGCGCCCTTGGCCACGCCGATCACCAGAATGCCTTCCACGCCCAGGTCGGCGAGCGCGGCGTTGGCCTGCGCCAGCTGGCCGGCGCCACCGTCGATCAGCAGCACGTCGGGCAGCACCACGTCGGCCTTGTCGCCCTCCGCGGCGCGGCGGAAACGGCGTTCGATCGCCTGACGCATCGCCGCGTAGTCGTCGCCCGGCTCGATGCCGCTGATGTTGTAGCGCCGGTACTGGCTGCGCACCGGGCCGCTGGCGTCGAACACCACGCACGAGGCCACGGTGGCCTCGCCCATGGTGTGGCTGATGTCGAAGCACTCCGCGCGCCGGACCGGTTCGGCCAGCCCCAGCATCTCGCGCAGCGCCTCGCTGCGCGCGTGCTGCGCGTTGCGGCTGGTCAGTTCGGTGGCCAGCGTCGCCTGCGCGTTGCGGCTGGCCAGTTCCAGGTAGCCGGCGCGCTCGCCGCGAACGTTCCATTTCAACTGCACCTTGCGCTCGGCGGCCGAGCCCAGCGCCGCTTCGATCAGCTCGGCATCGGGGATCTCGCGGTCCAGCAGCACCTCGCGCGGCGGCGGCTGTTCGGCGTAGTACTGCGACACGAACGCGCCGAGCACTTCGGCGGCGCTGTCCTCGCCGTTGGTCTTGGGGAAGAACGCGCGGGTGCCGAGATTGCGGCCGTCGCGGAACGCCAGCAGCAGCACGCAGGCGTTGGCGCCCTGCATCGCGCAGGCGAGCACGTCCAGGTCGGCGGCGCGGCCGTCCACGTACTGCCGGCTCTGCATGCTGCGCAGCGAGCCGAGCAGGTCGCGCAGGCGCGCGGCGCGCTCGAACTCCAGCTGTTCGCTGGCGGCCTGCATCGCCTGCACCAGTTCCTCGCCGAGCTGGTCGCTGCGTCCGTCCAGGAACATGCTCGCGCGGCGCACCGACTCGGCGTAATCGTCGGCCGGCACCAGCGCCACGCACGGCGCACTGCAGCGGCCGATCTGGTATTGCAGGCACGGCCGCGAGCGGTTGCGGAACACGCTGTCCTCGCAGCTGCGCAGCTTGAACAGCTTGTGCATCAGGTTCAGCGTCTCGCGCACCGCGGTCACGCCCGGATACGGGCCAAAGTAGCGCCCGGGCACCGCGCGCGGGCCCCGGTGCAGCGCGATCCGCGGCCACTCCTCGCGGGTCAGCAGCACGAAGGGGTAGCTCTTGTCGTCGCGCAGCGACACGTTGTAGCGCGGCGACAGCGACTTGATCAGCTGGTTTTCCAGCAGCAGCGCCTCGCCTTCGCTGCGGGTCACGGTCACGTCCATGCGCGCGACCTGGGCCAGCATCGCCATGGTCCGCGCATTCTTCGGCGAGGCGCTGAAATAGCTGGACACGCGCTTGCGCAGCGCGCCGGCCTTGCCGACGTACAGCAAGGTGTCGTCGGCCGCGTACATGCGGTAGACGCCGGGCGCAGTGCTGAGGTTGGCGGCGAAGGCCTTGCCGTCGAACGGGGGCTGCAAGGACGCGGTCATTCGCTGATCGGCACGTCGCTCAGTTCGCCGCTGGCGATGTCGTAGCGCAGCACGGCGTGGGCGTCGGTCTCGGCGATCCACACCGTGCCCGCGGTCACCGCCAGCCCGGCCGGGCCGTGCAGGCGCCGCGGCAAGGCAGTGGTGGACAGGTCGCCGCCGCCCAGGCGCAGGCTGCGCAGGCTGCCGTTGCCGCTGTCGGCGATCCACAGCAGCGGCGCGTCCGGGCTCAGCGCGATCGCCTGCGGGAACTGCAGGCGCGCGCGGCTGCGCGGACCGTCCTCGTTGCCGAAATCCCACGGGCCCTGCCCGCCGAGCAGGGTCTGCACCAGGTCGCCGCGCAACTGCAGCGAGCGCACCGCCGAGCCCAGCGCGTCGCACACGTACAGCGCCTGCTGCACCGCGGCCAGGCCGCACGGCTGCGCGAACGCGGCCAGGTGGCCGCTGCCGTCGCGCAGTTCCAGCACGCCCGAGCCGGCGCGCCAGCGCAGGCTGCGGTTGCCGAGTTCGTAGCTCCAGATGCGGTTGTCGCCGGCCATCGCGATATGCACCTGGTTGTCGGCCACCACCACGTCCTGCGGGTGGTTCAGCGGCGCCTGCTGCGCCTGCTGCACCGGTCCTTCCACAGGCTCGCCGGCACGGCCGTTGCCGCACAGGGTGTCGACCTGGCCGTTGAGCAGGTTGATCCGGCGCAGCGCGTGGTTGCCGGTGTCGGCGACGTACAGCACGCCGCGCTCCAGCGCCAGGCCGCGCGGCCGGTGGAACGCCGCCTCGCCGAGGCCGCCGTCGATGAAATCGGCGGTGCCCAGGCCGAACTGGCGCAGGACGCGGCCGCCGGTGGTGCATTCGAGGATGCGGTGGTGGCCGCTGTCGGCGATGTACAGGCGATCGTCGGCGACCGCCAGGCCGACCGGGAAGCGCAGCGGCAGGCGCGGCTCGGGCTGGGTCTCGCGCGGCTGCCGCAGTTCGTCGTCCAGCGGCAGCGATTGCCCGGCGCACAGCGCGTTGAGCGCCTTCTCCAGGTCGGCGCCGCCGATCCCGACCAGGCGCTCGCGCTCGTAGCCGCCGGCGTCGAGCAGCACCAGCGTCGGCCACGCCTGCACGTCGAAACGCTGCCAGGCGGCCCAGTCGGCATCGAGCAGGATCGGCGCCGACACGCCCTGGCTGCGCAGCAGCTTCAGCGCCCGCTGCGGCTCGCGCTCGCTGTCGAAGCGCGGCACCTGCACCACGATCAGCTGCAGGCGCCCCGGATTGCGCGCCTGCCACTGGCTGAGCTCGGCCAGGCGCTGCGCGCACCACGCCGAGGCGGCGTTGACGAAGGCCAGCACCAGCGCCCGGCCCTGCTGCTCGCGCAGCGTGGTCGGCGCGGCATTGAGCCAAGTGCCGGGCTGCGGCAGTTCCAGGGCGGCGATCGAGTTCATCGGCCGATTATGCCGGAGCCGCCGTCGACAGACAGTCGCGCCACGCTGCCGGCGGCGGCTTCGTCTACCAGGCGCCAGACGTCCTCGAAGTGGTCGCTGCCGCCGGTGTAGGGGTCGGGGATCTCGCGGCGGCCCTCCAGCCCGGCCCAGGGCAGCCACAGCGCCACCCGCTCCCACGCCGCGGCCGGGGCGTGCTGGCGCACGTCGCGCAGGTTGGCCGCGTCGGCGCACAGGATCCAGTCGAACCCGGCGAAATCGGTGTCTTGCAGCTGCCGCGCACGCAGCCCGGCGATGTCCACCCCGTGGCCGCGGGCGCAGGCGATCGCGCGCCGGTCCGGCGGCTCGCCGCTGTGCCAGTCGCCGGTGCCGGCCGAATCCACCTGCACGCGCCCGGCCAGCGGCGAGCGCTGCAGGTGATGGCGCAGCGCGCCTTCGGCCATCGGCGAGCGGCAGATGTTGCCCAGGCACACCAGCAGCAGCTTCATGCCAGGCTCCGCAGATGCGCCTCGGCGCGGGCCAGGTCCTCGGGCGTGTCGACCCCGGGCGGGAACGGCGCCGGCGACAGCGCCACCGCGATGCGGAAGCCGGCTTCCAGCACCCGCAACTGCTCCAGCGCCTCCACCTGTTCCAGCCCGCCCGGCGGCATCGCCGCGAACCGGCGCAGGAACCCGGCGCGGTAGGCGTAGATGCCGATGTGGCGCAGCCACGGACCCGGCGGCAGGCGTTCGCGCGAGGCGGCGAACGCGTCGCGGTGCCACGGGATCGGCGCGCGGCTGAAATACAGCGCATCGCCGCGCGCGCTGCGCACCAGCTTGACCACGTTCGGGTCGAACAGGCTCTCTGCCGACTCGACCGGCGTGCCCAGCGTCGCCATCTCCGCGCCGCTGGCGGCCAGCGCCTGCGCCACCGCGACGATTCCCGCGGCCGGCGCGAACGGCTCGTCGCCCTGCAGGTTGACCACCACGGTGGCGTCGTCCCAGCCGGCGATGTCGGCGCATTCGGCCAGGCGGTCGGTGCCGGAGGCGTGCGCCGCGGACGTCAGCGCAACGTGCACCCCTTCCAGGTCGGCCACCGCCGCGGCGATGCGCGGATCGTCCGCGGCCACCCAGACCTGCTGCGCGCCGGCGCCCAGCGCGCGACGCGCCACGTGCCGGACCAGCGGTTCGCCGCCGAGCGCGCGCAGCGGCTTGCCCGGCAGGCGCGAGGCGGCGTAGCGCGCCGGGATGGCGACCACGAACGGCGGCGGGGTCAGATCGCGTTCGGCGCTCATGCGCGGCGCGCGCCGGCAGCGGCGGAATGCTGGAATTCGCGGAAGCCAAACATGGATGATCTTCTCCGTTGTCGATTCGGGGGCAACGCATTTTCGCCAAGGCGCGGCGGCGGCGGCGTTCGCTGCAGCGAGGCACGTCAGCGGCCGCCGAGCGCGGGGCAGTCGCAGTCGCCTTCCCTGCCATTCTATAGGCCCTGCCGATCGCAGCTCTGCACACGCTCCCGTGCGCGAAAGCGTCTGCAACGGCTATGGCAGGCCTGCCGTGGGAGCAGCAGCGCACGCAACGCTTCCCGTGCCGGACGGTGTTTTTCGACGGCGGCACTTCAGCCGGCGCAGGACCTTGTGGGAGCGACTTCAGTCGCGACGGGCTTTGCCGGTAACGCCCTGTCGCGACTGAAATCGCTCCCACAGGATTCGGCGCTGCCATCTTCGGCGCTGCAAACGTCACGGATGCGCCCTGTGCGCACGCTCCACCTGCTTCACTCGATGCCAAGCCCGTGCGACGGCACGAGCGCACGCGCCGCTATTCGCTGGCGTCGCCGCTGCGCCCGCGCAGCTTGTCCAGCCGGTCGAGCAGGCCGATCCAGAACGCGGCCGGCAACTCCGCCACCAGCGGCACGCTGAAGCACCAGTCGTCGACCAGGGCCGCGCACTTGACCGCGTCCTTCTCGGTCATCAGCACCGGCAGTTCGCTGCCGAACGACAGGTCGGCGGCGCGGTAGCGGTGGTGGTCGGGAAACGCATGCGGCACCACGCCGATGCCGTGCGCGCGCAGCATGTCGAAGAAGCGCTGCGGATGGGCGATGCCGGCGACAGCGTGCACGCGCTGCCCGGCGAAGCTGCGCAGGGGCCGCGCGCGGCCGCCCTGCAGCGGTTGCGCGCTGTCGATGCGCAGGCGCATCGCCCACTCGCCGAAGCCGGCCTGGACCTCGCCGGCATCGCTGGCCTGGCCCAGGTTGATGACCCGGAAGTCGCATTCGCGGCCGCGCGCCACCGGCTCGCGCAGCGGCCCGGCCGGCAGCAGGCGGCCGTTGCCGTAGCGGCGGTGGCCGTCGACCACTTCGATCTCGATGTCGCGCTGCAGCCGGTAGTGCTGCAGGCCGTCGTCGCAGACCACGATGTCGCAGCCGGCCTGCAGCAGCGCACGCGCCGCTGCGACGCGGTCGCGGTCCACCCGCACCGGCGCGCCGGTCTTGTGCGCGATCAGCACCGGCTCGTCGCCGCCCAGCTCGGGCGTGGTGCCCGGCTCGATCCAGCGCGCGACCTGGTCCTGGCTGCGGCCGTAGCCGCGGCTGGCGACGCCGGGCTTCCAGCCGGCCTCCTGCAGCTTGCGCACCAGGGCGATGGTCAGCGGGGTCTTGCCGGTACCGCCGGCGGTGAGGTTGCCGACCACGACCACCGGCACCGCGACGCTGTAGCGCTTGCGCCAGCCGCGCCGGTACAGCGCGCGGCGCAGGCCGATCGCCGCCGCGTACACCGGGGTCAGCAGGCGCGCGTACAGCGGCGGCGTGCCCTGGCCGTACCAATAGCCGGGCGTGTGGGGACCACGACCGCTCATCAGGCCTGCCTTTCGCGGAACTGCATGCTGTGCAGGTGGGCGTACAGGCCGCCCTGGGCGAGCAGCGCGTGGTGGGTGCCGCGCTCGACGATGCGGCCGTGGTCCATCACCAGCACCTGGTCGGCGTGCTCGATGGTGGACAGGCGGTGCGCGATGACCAGCGTGGTGCGCTCGGGCATCAGCCGATGCAGCGCGTCCTGCACCAGCCGCTCGGACTCGTTGTCCAGCGCGGCGGTGGCTTCGTCGAGGATCAGGATCGGCGCGTCGCGCAGGATCGCGCGGGCGATCGCCAGGCGCTGGCGCTGGCCGCCGGACAGCAGCGCGCCGTTCTCGCCGACCGGGGTGCGCAGCTGCAACGGCAGGCGCTCGATGAACTCCCAGGCGTTGGCGGCCTCGGCCGCGGCACGGATCTGCGCGTCGCTGGCCTCGGTGCCGTAGGCGATGTTGGCGGCGATGGTGTCGTCGAACAGCATCACCCGCTGCCCGACCAGCGCGATCTGCCGGCGCAGGTCGTGCAGGCGGTAGTCGTGCAGCGGCACCCCGTCCAGGGTGATGCGGCCGCCGCTGGGCTCGTAGAAGCGCGGCACCAGCCGCACCAGGCTGGTCTTGCCGCTGCCGGAGCGGCCGACGATGGCGGTGACCGTGCCTGGCCTGGCGCTGAAGCTGATGTCGTCCAGCGCCAGCCCGGCGTCGTCGCGGTAGCGCAGCATCACCCGGTCGAATTCCAGTTCGCCGCGCACGCGCTGCACCGATACGCTGCCGCTGTCGCGCTCCTCCGGCGTGTCCAGGATCGAGAACAGCCGCTCGGCCGCGGCCACACCGCGCGAGATCGAGGTCTGCACGCTGGTCAGCCGGCGCAGCGACGGGATGATCGCCATCATCGAGGTCATCAGCGCAATGAACTGGCCCGGGTTCAGGCGCCCGGCCAGCGCCTCGCGGGTGGAGACCCAGACGATCGCCGCCAGCGCCACCGCGGCCAGGAACTGGACCATGCTCGAGGCCAGCGCGCGGGTGGTCTCGACCTTCATGTTCAGGCCCAACATGCGGTTGGCCAGCGCCGCGTAGTGGCTGATTTCCAGGGCCTGGGTGCCGTGCACCTTCACTTCCTGCTGTGCCCCCAGCGACTGCTCGGCGCGTTGCGCCATCGAGCCCATGCCGTCCTGGATGCCGCGGCTGATCTTGCGGTAGCGCTTGCCGACGTAGGACACGATGACCCCGATCAGCGGCGCCACCACCAGCAGCGCCAGGGTCACCTTGACGCTCATCTGCAGCATCACCACCAGCATGCCGACGATGGTCAGGGTATCGGCCACCAGCGTCTTCAGTGCATCGGAGGCGGCCTGGGTGACCTGTTCGGTATCGAAGTTCAGCCGGCTGACCATCACCGGCGTGGCCTCCACGTCGAAGTGCGAGGACGGCAGGTGCAGGTACTTGGCCAGCACCTGCTCGCGCAGGTCGCGCACCACGCTGCGCCCGGTGCGCGCCATGCAGTAGTCGCCGACGAAGGTGGCGACGCTGCGCATCAGGAACAGGCCCAGGATCGCCAGCGGCAGCAGCACCGCCATGCGTGCCTCGGGATTGACGAAGCCGCGGTTGACCAGCGGATCCATCAGCCGGGTGAAGAAGTAGCCGGCGGTGGCCTCGACCACCATCGCCACCACCGCCGCGGTCAGCATCACCCAATAGGCGCGGGTATAGCCGAGCAGCCGACGGTAGATCGGCCAGACCGGGGTCATCTTGCCGCTCACGGTTTGACTTCCGGCGCGGTGGCGATGGCGATGCGGCGGAAACCGAGCTGGCCCAGCGCGTCCTGCGCGGTGACCACGGCCTGGTAGGGGGTGCGCGCATCGGCCCGCAGCAGCACCGGCTGCTCGCGGTCGTCGCCGGCGACCTGGGCGATGCTGCGCTTGACCGACTCCACGTCGGTGCGCAGCACTTCCTGGTCGTTGATGAAATAGTGCCCGTCGGCATTGACCAGCACGCTCAGCGCGCGCGGCGGCGCCGGGTTGTGCTGATCGCTGGCGTTGGGCAGCTGCAATTGCAAGGTGGAACGGGCGTCGAAGGTGGTGGTCACAACGAAGAAGATGATCAGGACAAGGATGACGTCGATCAGGGGCACCAGGTCGATCTGCGGCTCGTCCTGGCCGCGGTCGTCGCGGATCCGCACCGGCTCAGCCCTTGGCCGGCGCAGCGGCGCCTGGACGCGAGGCCGAGCGCGGCGTGCCCGGTGCCGGCGCGCCAGGGCGGCCGTGACCGTCGAGGACATCGCTCAGCGCGGTGGCTTCCTGCTCCATCTCGATGACGTAGCCGGCGATGCGGCCCTTGAAATAGCGGTGGAACACCAGCGCCGGCACCGCGATGATCATGCCGGTGGCGGTGCATACCAGCGCCTTGCCGATGCCGCCGGCGAGCTGGTTCACGTCGCCGACGCCGTGGTCGAGGATGCCCAGGAACATCTGGATCATGCCGACCACGGTGCCGAGCAGGCCGAGCAGCGGCCCGGCCGAGGCCACCGTGCCCAACGCGTTCAGGAACCGCTCCATGCGATGCACGACGTGGCGGCCGGTGTCCTCGATCCGCTCGCGGACGATCTCGCGCGGGCGGTTGCGCACGTCCAGCCCCGCGGCGAGCAGCGCGCCCAGCGGCGAGTTGTGCCGCAGCGACTCGATGTGGGTCTGGTCCAGCTTGCCGCGCGTGGCCCAGTTGCGCACTTCCTGGCCCAGCCCCGGCGGCAGCACTTCGCTACGGCGCAGGCTCCAGAACCGCTCCAGGACGATCGCCAGCGCGACCACGCCCAACAGCAGCAACGGCACCATCGGCCAGCCACCGGCCTTGACCAGTTCCCACACGTCGCAACCCTCCGGCACGTTCGGCCGTTCGTTCACTGGCCGATAGGATAGCAGCCGCCCGCGCCCGCTCCGCGGCATCCCACAGCCGCGCCCGCCACGGCCGCCGTTCGCGCAGCTGCAGCCCCGCCTGCCCCAGCCACACGCGCAGCGCGCCGCCCTGCGGGGTAGTCGCGACTTCGGCGCCGGACGCCTGCCAGCGCGCCACCACCGCCGGCCGCGGATGGCCGAAGCGGTTGCCGTCGCCGGCCGAGACCAGCGCCAGCCGCGCGCCGGTGGCGGCGACGAAGGCCGGCTGCGAGGAATGCGCGCTGCCGTGATGCGGCGCCAGCACCACCTCGGCGCGCAGGTCCTGCGGCCTCTGGCGCAGCAGGCGACTCTCGACGACCTCGCCGATGTCGCCGGTCAGCAGCATCGCGCCGTGCGCGCTTTCCACCCGCAGCACGCAGCTCGACTCGTTGCCGAGGTAGGGAAACCCGGGCGTGGGATGCAGGAAGCGGAAGCGCACCCCGTCCCACTCCCAGGCCGTCCCGGCCAGGCACGGGCGGTCCACCCGCACCGGTGCGCCGGCCGGTGCCTCGGCCAGGGCGACCGGCAGCGCTGCGCGGACCGCATCGAAGCCGCCGGCGTGGTCGTTGTCGCCATGGCTGATCACCGCGCGGTCCAGCCGCGCCACGCCGAGCGCATGCAGCGCCGGCACCACCGCGCGCTCGCCGGCGTCGTAGCCGTCCTTGATCGCCGGCCCGGCGTCGTACAGCAACTGGTGCCGCGCGGTGCGCACCAGCACAGACAGGCCCTGGCCGACGTCGATCATCACCAGTTCCACCTCGCCCGGCGCCGGCCGCTCCAGCGGCGGCCAGAACAGCGGCAACCACAGCAAGGCCGCCAGCGGCTTGCCCGGGACCGCGCGCGGCAGCAACAACCAGAACGCGCCCAGCAGCGCCAGCGGCAGCGCCCAGTCGCGCGCCTCGGGCAACCACCACAGCGCGAAGCGGCTTTCGCCCAGCGCGCTGAACAGCGGCCAGGACAGGTCGAAGCACGCCGCCGCCGCGCGCCATGCCCAACTGCCGGCACCGGCGTGCAGCGCTTCCAGCGCCGTGCCAAGCAGCGCCAGCGGCACCACCACCAGGCTCCACCAGGGAATCGCCAGCAGATTGGCGAGCGGCCCGGCCGCCGAGGCCTGCCCGAACAGCATCGTGCTCAGCGGCAGCAGCCCCAGCGTGGCCACGCCCTGCGCCGACAGGAACTCGCGCAGCTTGTCGCGCCAGCCGGCGCCGGCGACCGGCATGCACCAGGCCAGCCAGGCCACGCCGAGGAAGCTCAGCCAGAAACCCGCCGACAGCACCGCCAGCGGGTCGAAGACCAGCATGACGATCGCCGCCAGCGCCAGGCCATCGACCACCCGCACCGGTCGCCGCCACAGGCGCGCGACCACCACCACCGCGATCATCAGCAAGGTGCGCACGGTCGGCAGCGCCATTCCCGAAAGGGCGGTGTAGCCGCCGGCGCCGAGCACCGCCAGCAACGCCGCCGCCTGGCGTCGCGGCCAATGCCGTCCAAGCCGCGGCCACAGCCGCCACAGGCCGCCGCCGAGCAGCGCGAACGCACCGGCGACCAGGCCGACATGGAAACCGGAGATCGCAATCAGATGGGTCAGGCCGGCGGCGCGCAGGATGCGCCAGTCGCGGTCGTCCAGCATCCGCGTATCGCCGAGCGCCAGCGCCTGCACATAACGCGCCGAGGCCCGCGGCACCGCGGCCGCGATCCGCGCCGACACGCGCTCGCGCCAGGCATCGATGCCGCGCCCGGGCGCCAGTTCGGTGGCCTCGCGCGGCGCCGCCACGTAGCCGGTGGCGCTGATCCGCTGCGCCAGCGCATACGCCTCGGCGTCGAAGCCGCCGGGGTTGCTGAGCCCGCGCGGCGCGCGCAGGCGCACGCTCAGGCGCCAGCGCGCGCCGGCATGCAGCGCGGTACGCGGACCTGGCGCCTGCGCGCCGAAATCGTCGTACCAGGCCAGTTGCAGCAGGCGCCCGCGCAACGGCGCCGGCTGCGCGGGGTCGGCATCCACCCGGAACAGGAATCGCGTGCGCCGTACCTCTGCCTGCGGCAACTCCACCACCTGCCCGCTCAGCGTGGCCACGCGCTTTTCCAGGTTCGCCGGCAGTTGCCGCGCCAGCACCATGCCGGCGACCAGCCCCAACCATCCGCAGCCCACCGCGAACGCACCCAGCCACCGCCAGCGCGGCAGGCCGACGAACAGCGCGATGCCGCCCAGCAGCAGTGCCAGCGACAGCGGCCACGGCGCCAGCCGCGGCAGCCACAAGGTCGCCAGCACGCCGGCGGCCAGAGCGGCGGCGACGGCGATGCCGAACGGCGCGACCGCGCTGCCGCGTGAAGGCGCCGATACGCGGACGGCGTGGCCGTCGGCAGGTGCCGAGCATTGCCGCATGCGATCGCCTCCTTGGCATGGACGAGTGAAGATGCACGGGTGGCCGCAGCCATCGCGCCGGACGACGGCGACCGCGTCGGGCGACATCAAGGTCAGCAGACGACCCGGGGCCGCCGCTAGCTGTCGCGGTTTTTCGTGGTCATCGTCATCGCGCTGGCTGCATCGACAGGCTCTCGCACCGTGCCGATGCGCGCTATCGGCCAAGTCCTGCAGGCCGCGTAGGAATTCGCCGCACGCGCCTCGCGTCGTCACGTGTAGCGCACGGCCGCTTTCGCCGCATGTTCATCGGGGTCTGGCTAGCGTGCTGGTTTGGCTGATGAGGATCCGCGCATGCGCAAGGGCACCGCACTGGTGGTCGGGGTCACCGGCATTTCCGGCTACAACCTGGCCAGGGTCCTGGTCGCGGAAGGCTGGACCGTCTATGGCCTGGCGCGCCGCCCGGTCCCGCAGGAAGGCGTGATCGCGGTCGCCGCCGACCTGCTCGGCCGCGAGGCGACCATGGCCGCGCTGCGCGGGCTGCCGATCACCCACGTGTTCTTCTGCACCTGGACGCGGCGCGCCACCGAGAAGGAAAACGTCGCCGCCAACGGCGCGATGCTGCGCCATCTGTGCGAAGGCCTGGACGGCACCACGCTGCAGCACATGGCGCTGGTCACCGGCACCAAGCATTACCTGGGTTCGTTCGAACACTACGGCAGCGGCAAGGCGGAGACGCCGTTCCGCGAGAGCGAGCCGCGCCAGCCCGGCGAGAACTTCTACTACACGCTGGAAGACCTGCTGTTCGACGCCGCCGCGCGCCACGATTTCGGCTGGAGCGTGCACCGCTCGCACACCATGATCGGCCAGGCCAACGGCAGCAATGCGATGAACATGGGCGTGACCCTGGCGGTGTACGCGACGCTGTGCAAGCACAGCGGGCAGCCGTTCGTGTTCCCCGGCTCGCGCGCGCAGTGGGACAGCCTCACCGACCTCACCGACGCCGGGCTGCTCGGCCGCCAACTGGCCTGGGCCGCGACCAGCCCGGCCGCGCGCAACCAGGCGTTCAACACGGTCAACGGCGACGTGTTCCGCTGGCGCTGGATGTGGGGCGAGATCGCTGCGTTCTTCGGCCTGGAGGCGGCGCCGTATCCGGATGCGCCGATGCCGCTGGAGCCGCGCCTGAAGGACAGCGCGCCGGCACAATGGCGCCAGATCGCCGAGCGGCACGCACTGGTGCAGGCGGACGTGAATCAGCTGGCGTCGTGGTGGCATACCGATGCCGACCTCGGCCGCGAGATCGAGTGCGTCAACGATATGACCAAGAGCCGCGATCTCGGCTTCCTCGGCTACTACGACAGCCGCGCGTCATTCCTGGAACTGTTCGCGCGGCTGCGCGCGCAGCGGGTGATTCCCTGACGGTCGCAGAGTCGCAGCATCGGCGGGTTGGCTGCTGCCGCTGTGAGAGCGGCGATGAGGGATTGTCGAATTGACAGGATCTGAGGGTCTTCGTCCGGTGGGTCTGGAGCGACTTCGGTCGCGACGAGCAAAGCATTGGAGGTGCCGCGACCGAACCGCGTGGGGACTGAAGTCTCTCCCCCAGTGCACCCAGCGAGCAGGCCACGAATCCTTGTGGGAGCGACTTCAGTCGCGACGAGCGAAGCGGTGGAGATGCGCGACCGAACCGCGTCGGGACTGAAGTCCCTCCCACAGTGCACCCGGCGAGCAGGCCACAAGTCCCTTGTGGGAGCGACTTCAGTCGCGACGAGCGAAGCGGTGGAGATGCCGCGACCGGACC